>DATKFU010000303.1:0-6547 GCA_035511215.1 Bryobacteraceae bacterium
GCCGAAGATCAGCAGCGCCGCAGCCGCTTTGCCTCCGAGCACACGCTCCACTTCCGCGCGTTGCGCGAGGGCCTCGCCCGCGGCGCCGCGAACCGCGCAGACCATGTAGCGTAAGGCCGCCAGCAGAGCCGGCCGGTCACCCTGCTGGGACTGCGGCAGCGTCTCCATCTCGGCCAGTTTCTCCTCCGCCAGAGCGGGCTTTTTCTGCTGGATGTGCCGTAGGACGCTGCCCGCCAACAGACGCAGCCGCGCTCTGCGCACGGCGGGATGCACGCTGTCGATGCGCTCCGCTTTTGCCAGATATTGCAGCGACGTATGGAAGGCATTGCGCTTCTCCTTCTCTTCCATAAGGAGGAGAATCGGCTCGATATCCAGGGGAAGGACTTTGTGCCAGGCTTCGGCCACCTTCTCGGCATGCCCGGGCCGGTCGCGCCTGGCCCAATCCATCCATTGCGAGAACGATTCGAAATGCGGATCGAGTGCGCAGGCGCGTTCGTACAGCTTTTCGGGGTAGAGGAAATAGATCTCCTCGACGGTCTTCCGGTTTTGGCGGTGGGCGGTTTTTTGCAGACCCAGCAGCAATTCGCGGCTCAGCCTTCGCAGCACGCCCGCCATATGGAGATAGAGCGTGGCGGCTTCCGGGCCGTTCGCCGTGAACCAGCCTTCGCGCACTGCCTGTTGCCGGAATTCATTCCATGTGAAGCAGGCCAGCCCGATACTCTCGGTGTCACCGATTTCCTCCATGCACCGCGCGAACAGCCGCGCGTAATAAGCATCCTGCCTGGCAGCCCCGCCCATGGCCGCCTCGACCTTTTTCTGCTGCACGTCGCCCATTGCACTGCGCACTGAAATATGCTGTTTCAATCTCTCGATCTGGCCGGGCGCGGTTGCGCGGCACGCCTGCACGGCTTCGCGGACAGCTTTGAAAATGGCCCCATCTTTGTGCGTGTTGAAAGCCGCCTCCAGCGATTCAAGGGCCGTGCGCAGCGAACCGGAATCGGAGGTTGTGGACGATACCAGGGCGGCAGCCGCGCCGGTGAGCCCCGCCGGTTTCTCGCCGAGCATCGCGTGCATCGCCGGAACCAGGCTCGCCGGCGCGGATTCCAGCTGGATGGCTTCCAGGTAGCGCCGGCAGGCATCGTCTTCCCCACGATAGAAGCACGCGATGGCACGCACCAGCCGTTTCCAGGACGCCAGGGGGCTGCGGTGCGAGACCTCCGGCAGTTCGACCGCCTGTTCGTCGACGGGCCCCGCAGTCACTGCGCAAAATGCGCGCTGCAACTCGGACGCGGCCTGGCGCAGCGGATGTTCCGGCGGCAATACGGCACACTCCGCCAGCGCCGCGAGACCGCCAACCTCGCGCGCGATGGCCGCCTCAATGGCGGCGCGGCGTTCCGGGCTTAGCTCCGGATCGTTGAGTGGCCGCACCAGTTCTTCGATCCGGCTGATGTTTGTCGCGGCAGGGGCGTTGCGCCCATTCAACCGCTCCCGCGCGGACGGGTAGCGCTCACGCACCAACTCCAGCAAAGCCTTGGCCTCGGTGGTCAGGTTCTGATCGACGAGGGATTGAATCCGGGCGGCGTAGGCGTCTACCAGCAACGCTTCCGAGGCGGCTGTGGCCAGCGCCTTGTGAATCTCCTTGGCGGTTTCGACCGCGACTTTGTGCTTGCCGTTGGCGATCAGTTGCCGGACGCTGGCCTCCGCTCCGGGGCTGAGAGCAGGCGCCTTCAAAGCGGGTGCGGCAGCGGCGCCGGAAGACGGGCGGTTGTTCTTAAATTTGTCCCACACGCAGTTCCAGGCTCTTTCTCTCGGGGGATGTCAACTAACGATGTTACCTGATTTAGGTCTCGATGGGGGCGCCACGCAACCGAACCCCTGCCGATGTCGATCTGTGCGTCGATCTGTCGAGCGAGTTTCGCTCGCCCTGGCGACAGGGGGTGCGTTGAAAAGGCTGGAAGGGGTTGCATTTCGTCGACTTTTGTCGCTTTCGGGATTCGGGAGTGCGTTCCGCTTCGAGCTCGTGGGGTTTGGCTTCCGTTCGAGTGTTTGTTGAAAACAAGGGTCGGATTGGGTTTGTTTCGTTTTTTCGGTTTGGCTTCGATGGAGATCCGCGCATTTGTATCAGAGCCAGGCTTCTTGATTCTTTGTAACATTCGGTGACATTACGACCCGGTGAAGTGACCTACCCCGGACTGAGCATAGCATGCCGGCGAAGGGAGTTCGACTGACTGATTGGCGTTGGGTGTTTGTTTTCAGCCATAGGAGGCGGATCTCGGCGTGTGACTCAGGGTCTGCTGGCGCGCGTGGCGGCCTGCGAGGCCGCTGCAGGCTGCGAGCCAAGGCTGCGAGCCTGCCCCACGTGCTTAGGCTGCTATGCTTGACTTGGCGCCATGACCAAGTCTATCGACTCACCCACGGGCCGGCTGCTGGCGGGCCTGGCCGTCACGCTGGCGGCGGTGGGCGTGTTTTCGTTTTACGCGCTGCGCCAGATCCGCGGCCTGGAGGATTTGCAGACGCGCACGGTGGACCGCAACCGCAAGGACTCGCTGCAACTGCTGCGCATTCAGAAAGACCTCAACGAGCTGGGCATAGCCATGCGAGACATGCTGTATGGCGATGAGCCGTATCCCATCGTGGCATGGAAGAAGCAACTCGACCGCACCCGCAACGATCTGGACGACGCGCTGCGCCTGGAAGCGCAACTCGCCCCAGTCGCGCGCGACACCATCCAGCAACGCTATCTGGCCGCGTCGCTGGCCCAGTTCTGGAGTTCCGCCGGCCGCATGTTCGAAGTGGCCGCGCAAGGCGGCGCAGGCAACGATCGGGCCGCCCGCGACATGATCCGCAATTCTCTCGAGGCCCAGCAGGGCGCCCTCACCAGCACCGTAGCCCAACTCCTGGTGCAGAACAACGAAGCCGAGCAAGAAGCCGCCGTCCGCATCCAGGGCATTTATCTGGGCGTGGCGCGCAACGTATATTTCTTCCTGGCCGCCGTGCTGCTGGCGATCTTCGGCACCACGCTCTACCTGATTTATTCCAATCGCCGGCTGTTTCAGCATCTGGCCGCGGTCTCCGAACACCGCAGCGATCTGGCGCGCAAGCTGATCACGGTGCAGGAGGAAACCCTGCACTCGCTCTCGCGCGAGCTCCACGACGAATTCGGCCAGGTGCTGACGGCCATTGGAGCGATGCTGCGCCGCGCGGAAAAGCGCCTGCCCGCGGATTCGCCATTCTGCGCCGATTTGCTGGAGGTCCGCGAAGTAGCCCAGGCCACGCTCGAAAAGACCCGCAACCTGTCGCAGTTGATGCACCCAAGCATTCTTGACGATGGCGGCCTGGAGAAGGCCATCGACTGGTATCTGCCGGTATTCGAGAAGCAGACTGGAATTAAGGTACGATACGAGAAAAAGGGTGATGGCCCGGCCATCGCGCACCGGGTGGCGATTCATGTGTACCGCGTGCTGCAGGAAGCGCTGAACAATCTGGCGCGCCATTCGGGGTCGGCGCAGGCCGTTGTGCGGCTGGAGTTTCCGCCCGGACGGCTGAGCCTAGAGGTGGAAGACCGCGGCGCCGGCATGCCGGAATCGCGCAACGGCGGCGGGCGCAAGGGCATCGGCATGACCGCGATGCGCGAGCGCGCAGAGTTGCTGGAGGGCACCTTCGAAGTGCTGCGCCCCGGCGAGGGCGGCACCCTGGTGCGGCTGGATGTTCCGTTGACGGATAGCTATGAGCAATGAAATCTCCGTATTGCTGGTTGACGATCATGGTCTGGTGCGCAAGGGATTCCGGCGCATGCTCGAAGACGATCCCGAACTGCGCGTCGTGGGCGAAGGCACCAACGGCCAGGAGGCCATCAAACTGGCGCAGGAACTGCATCCGCGGGTGATCGTGATGGATATGTCCATGCCCGGGTTGGATGGCGTGCAAGCCACGCGCGAAATCATGAAGAATGCGCCGGACACCGCGATCCTCATATTGAGCATGTATTCAGAAGAGAATTACGTGCGCAACGCCCTAGACGCCGGGGCGCGTGGGTATTTGCTGAAAGATGCCCTGGAGGTGGACCTGGCGGGCGCGATCAAGGATGTGGCTGGGGGAAAGACGGTGATCGGCCCCGGGGTGCTGACTCCCCACCGCGAGCCCGATCCGGACTACGAACGCCTTACGCCGCGCGAAAAGCAGATTCTGGAATTGATCGCCAAGGGAAACTCGAACAAGGAAATCGCCGCGATTCTCAACCTGAGCGTAAATACGGTGTCCGTACACCGCGCCAATCTCATGTCCGCGCTGGGCATCCATCGCACCACGGAGCTGGTGGTATGGGCCGTCAAAAAGGGGTTGGTGCAACTGCCGTGAACCGCCGGGAGTTTTTGTGGGGCGCGCTGGCCCTGGGTAGCGAGAGTGCTCGGGAGCGGGCCGTAGCGAGCCGCGCCGGCGCAGAGGATCCAGGCTTCCATTTCACCGATGTGACTTCCTCCGCCGGCATCCAATTCCGCCACAACAGCGGCGCGTTTGGAGAGAAGTATCTGCCCGAAACCCTGGGGCCGGGCTGCGCGTTTCTGGACTACGACAGCGACGGGTGGCAGGACATCCTGGCGATCAACGGCATGGACTGGCCTGGCCACGTGAAGCAGCGCACTACGATGCACCTGTACCGCAACAATCGCAACGGCACATTCACGGATGTGACGCACGCCGCCGGTCTGGATGTGGAGATGTACGGCATGGGCGTGGCCGTGGGGGACTTCAACAACGACGGTTTTCCGGATATCTACGTCACCTGCGTGGGCCAGAGCCGCCTGTTTCAGAACACCGGGAAGGGGCGTTTTCTGGACGTTACCGAGCGCAGCGGGCTGGGTGGCCGGCCGGGCTTCAGCAGCTCGGCGCTGTGGTTCGATTACGACCGCGACGGGCTGCTGGATCTGTTCGTTTGCAACTACGTGAAGTGGTCGCCCGCGCAGGATGTGTATTGCAGCATGGATGGCAAGCACAAATCGTACTGCACTCCGCAAGCGTATCGGGGCGCCACCTGCTGGCTGTTCCGCAATCGCGGCAACGGCACGTTCGAGGATGTCACGGCCACCAGCGGGATCTTCGACAGCAGCTCGAAATCGCTCGGGGTGGCCATGTTGGACTACGACCAGGACGGCTGGATCGACTTGATGGTGGCCAACGACACGCAGCCCAACAAACTCTATCGCAACCAGCACGACGGGACGTTTCAAGACATTGCCGTGAAAGCCGGCGTGGCCTTCAGCGAAGACGGCAAAGCTCGCGCCGGCATGGGGGTGGATGTCGCCGACTACGACAATTCCGGAATTGCCGGCCTGGCGATCACCAATTTCGATAACGAGATGATCGGCTTTTACCGCGGCACCCGTGGCGGGCTGTACGTCGATCAAGCGGCGCGTTCGGACGTGGGCAGGCTGTCGCGGCGCAGCCTTGGCTTCGGCTGCTTCTTCTTCGACGCCGACCTGGACGGCTTGCTCGACCTGCTGGTGGTGAACGGCCACATCGACCCGGGCGTTCGAGAAGCCCGGCCTGAAACGGGCTACGCGCAGCCCCCGCACTTGTTCTTAAACAAGGGCAGCGCCGGATTTCAGGACGTGGCGGGCCAGTTGGGAGGCGGCTTCGCGGACCCCAAGGTGGGTCGCGGTGCGGCCTTCGGCGACTTCGACCGGGATGGCGATCTGGATGTGCTGATCACCACCAACCAAGGGCCGGTGCATCTTTACCGCAACGATCAGTCGAACGGACATCACGCCATACGCTTCCGGCTGGTGGGCACAAAGTCGAACCGCGACGGGATTGGCGCGACGGTGCGGGTGACCAGCGGTGGCGAAACGGGATCGCGGATGGTCAAGAGCGGCTCCAGCTACTTGTCCCAATCGGAGATGCCGGTAACGTTCGGGCTGGGCAAGCGGGATAGCGTCGAGCGCGCCGTGCTGCATTGGCCCAGCGGGCAGGTGGAGGAGTTCAAGAACCTGCACGCCGGGCGCACCTATGAGTGCGTGGAAGGGAAAGGGATTCGGGACACCGGCGGATTCTAGCGTGAAACCGCAGATGCACTCTTCCCAGTTTATGCCGCCAGGCCTCGCGAAGGCGGCAGACCACGAAAGGCGATGGTCTGCCCACCAAAGTGAACAGTATTGGGCCTAGGCCCCGTTATCGGCATAACAGGAGATCTCCCCAGCCCGGATGCGGGCTGAACGACACACGGATTTTGCGGCCGCCTTGCAACTTTTCGAGGTTTCGGAGCGTCATATCTGTTCGGCCATATATGGCTAACGGAATGAGAAGTAGCGTGAAAAGCAAATACGAGAGTTATAGGAAGATACTAGAGAAAAAGGCGGAAGAGGTGCGCAGCAGCATGTCCGCCCAGAAAGCCGCCCAGGTGCTGGCCCGCGAGGAGCATCCGCACGACGAGGGCGATCTAAGCCAGCAAAGCCACGAGGAGTGGATTTTCCTGAATCGGAACACGCTGGACATCAAGCTTCTGCGCGAGGTGCAAGACGCCCTGCGGCGCATCGAACATCTCTCCTTCCCC
>DATKFU010000304.1:0-3051 GCA_035511215.1 Bryobacteraceae bacterium
ATCGTAGCCGGACCAGGTACTCCCGGCAGGCCGCGTCGTTCGAGAAGCGGGCTTCGAATTCGGCCAGATTTCGCGGGTAATCCTCCATAGACCGCCATACTACATCTTGGGGTCACCTGAGTCAAATGGATACCCCATTTAAGTTAATATCTGGCGAAAGACTTGAGACAACTGCGGACGCAGACAGTACGGGTACGCAAAACGTAAAATTGCACATTGGGGCGCCGCTGGGCATCCAAGCACAATTGTGATGAGACAGGCGGCTTATTGTGTACGGAGGTAGACCAGCGTTTGCCCGCCGGCCTTGCCAGCCCGCCGCACCCGCTTCAGGGTCTTGCCGCCGCCGATAAGGCGCCAGACTTCGGTCGATTTCAATCGCTTGCCGTCCTCGATCTCGACAATGTCGAACGCCAGCGAGCCGTCCTTCCAAACCACGACCGAATGAAATTCGTCGCCATCGGCGCCGATGGATTTCGACTCGACTCCGTCCGTGGTGTAGCGCTGCAAAGCGCGCCGCGCGACCCGTCCCTTCGACGTGGTTTCGACAACCAGTTCCGGATCCCGGTGCTCTATCTTCAACGTCACCTCGCCGGTACGCTGCGGCGAGCATAGCTCATTGCTTTGCTTCCAGCTTCCTGAGAAATCCGGCAACGGCCGTTCCGATGCCAAACCGAATGCCGCGATTGCAATTAACAACAGGAGTGGCATGGGATCACATTAGAATCAAGAATGCCAGCGGCGTGATGACGGATACTCCGGACGGCAACGAACTCCAGCCGGGACTTGATGGAATCCGCCCACATGGCGCAAGTTACGTCGGGCGGTAGGTTCCGGTCGCCCGGCCAATTCGTTCGTCAGCTTCGCATGAAGAAATCGGGAAGTTCGTTTGATCGCGTGCTTACTCCACAAAATGCTCCAGGCGCTCCAGGACCTGATGCACAGAGTAAAGCGCCGCGGGCTGCAGGATCGCCACCACGAGTGAGCCCGACATTAGCAGGGCCGCACCTAGCGCCAGAGTAGATCTTCCGGCGATCCGTGGTCCCGGCGGAGCCGCGCGGAGGAGACGATCCACGCGCGCCTCAAGTTGGTCCGTATCGCCCAACAAAGACGACGCCAGGGAGAATCGGGGCGAGTCGGCGGCTATGCGCGCCACGCGCACTAATGCCGCGGCCAACGCACACGAACGGCGCTCGCTGCCCGCCACCGCGCGGTCGTCGGCAGCCCATTCGGCGAACTTCCTCCAGCCGCGTTCGAGCGTCCGGGTGCCGGCCGCGAGCGGCAGGATGCCGGGCATCGATAGGATGCATAGGCGCTTCAGATTGTCGTGCGCACTCCGGTGCGCGCGTTCGTGCCGCAAGGCCGCCGCCAATTCCTCAGCCGTCAATACGCGCAGCACTCCGCGTGAGATCGCCAGCCGCGGACGAACAATCCCGGCGAGCGCCAGCAGCGGTGCGGTGCTGTCAACGATGTACGATGGGGCGGGCGCTCCCGGCAGGTGCGCCAAGCGCCCTGCTTGCCCGCAATGTTGTGAGAAGCTCCGGAAGGAGGCTGCGGCGCGCAAGCCCCGCGCGATGGAGACAGCCCACATTCCAAGACCCAGCAGAGCCACTATCATACATCCATAACCCACGCGCTCAGTGGGGGCCTCGGGCTCATTGGACAGGTAGCTGGGTACGCCAACTACGGCCACGCTGAGCGCGGCGCCCACCGCCGGCAGCAGGCGCAAAGCCAGCAGACCGCGGGCAGCCAAATGCGGCCGGATGCGCTCCCCCATGTGGACCGCCGGCCGGGCAATCAGCGAGACGATCATGCCCAGCGCCAAATGGACCAGGGTGTAAGTTGCCAGACTAACGAACAAGAACCTCACAAGAAATGGCATTATCCATTTCCCCCTCCGCGCAATTCTCTGCGCTTGCTGCGGATTTTCCTTTCCAACTCATCCAGCAGGGCGGTGTCGTATTGGCCGACCGCGTCCACCAGCGACGAGATCAACTGATCGCCCGAGGCCTGCGGCGAGGCCAGAAAGCCCGCCACGAAGTCGCCAGCGCGTTTCCGCTCCCATTCCCGGCGCGTCCAACGTGGGGCATACAAGAATGCCCGCTCCCATTTGCGCCGCACCAGCAGGCTTTTCTTAAACAGCCTGTCCAGCGTCGTCATCACGGTGGTGTACGCCAACGGCCGCCCCAGCCGCCGGACGACATCGTGCACATTGCTTTCGCCGTGCGCCCACAGCACCTCCATAACATGCCTTTCCAGATGGCCGAGCGCGTCTTGAGTCACTTCGATGCCTCCGCGAATTCGAGCTCCGGATTCTTAGCGTCCGTCTCATGACGAGCTTAGAACACCTTTGTGAGAGGCGAATAACGTCTGCGTCACAAATTCGTGAATCCCTGAGCTCGCCGTAATATAGGCCAACGTCCTGGAAGAGGGGCAGGTCCGGTTCGTACTGCTGAGCCGCCGCCACGGTCGCGAACGGAGCGGGGCCGGTATCGCTCGGGGCGGTATGCGCGCTGGTAGTGCCGGGAGGTGGAATGTTAGCGTAAATCTGCTTGTCGCCGGGGTTGATGGTGTACAAGTGCTGTCCACTGCGGAAAACTGATGGGATCTGGCGTAATTTGGGCCAGGTGTGCCATCGGCACAGACGATCCCGAGCGAATAGAGGTTCCACACGGTCTCGCCCTTGCGGGGAACATAGGTGCCGAAGACGTGATCGAAGCTGCGGTTTTCGCCGAAGATCACAATCACGTGCTGGATCGGCGTTACCGGGGCCGGCGGGGTCTGCGCCTCGCCGGCGACTGGTACTGCGGCGATCGCCGCGAACGCCACCAATATGCTCAGCGCCGGCTTGCCATTGGACAAGCGAGCGCGTTGAGCTCTGGAAACTAATTTCATCAGTGCCCTCGATTTCTTCATTAGTGCCCTCGATTCAAGAGACCTGGCGCACCCCCGTTGGCTGGAAGCCAGCGTAGAGACATCGGAACCGGAATCTCACCGGTAATGCTATACCCGGATTGTTACAAGCGATTGTCAATTGCCGGGCTCCCTTCCCCC
>DATKFU010000305.1:0-5432 GCA_035511215.1 Bryobacteraceae bacterium
GGGGAAGGAGAGAAGTCATCGACTGATGCCCGATACTCCGCGCGCCCTGGGCTTCCGCATGCCGGCTGAATGGGAGCCCCACCAGGCCACCTGGATCGCCTGGCCGCACAATCGCGACGATTGGCCCGGCCGCTTTGCGCCCATTCCGTGGGTCTATGCCGAAATCGTGCGCAAGCTGGCGCGCGTCGAGCGCGTTCGCATCCTCATAAACGATCAAGCCGCCGAAGACGCCGCGCGCCGCATTTTGCGCAAGGCCGGCGCCAACCTGGCCGCAGTCGAATTCTTCCATGCGCCGACCAACCGAAGCTGGACGCGCGACTACTGCCCGCTGTTCGTCAAGCGCCGCGCCCGCGATCGTAGCGCTGAAGTAGCACTGACTAACTGGCGCTTCAACGGCTGGGCCAAGTACGACGATTGGAAAAAGGACGCCGCCATTCCCGCCACGTTGGCTGCCGCTCTGAAGCTGCGCGCATGGGAACCGGGACTGGTCCTGGAAGGTGGCAGCATCGATGTCAACGGCGGCGGACTGCTCCTGACCACCGAAGAATGTCTGCTAAGTCCCGTGCAGGCGCGCAATCCGCAACTGACTCGGCGCGAAATCGAGGGCGCCTTGCGAGACTATCTCGGCGCGCGCCGGGTAATCTGGCTGCGGAATGGCATCGCGGGAGACGACACACACGGCCACGTGGACGACTTAGCCCGCTTCATCGACACCGATACGGTAGTAATCGCCAGCGAACCGGATCCCACCGATCCAAACTACGAGCCACTCCGCGAAAACTTCCGCATCCTCCGCGACCAGCTCTTGCGCGTGGCAAAACTACCCATGCCCGCACCGCTGATCTTCAACGGCCGCCGCCTGCCGGCAAGCTACGCGAATTTCTACATCGCCAACGGCCTGGTGCTGGTCCCCACCTTTAACGACCCCAACGACCGAATCGCCCTGAACACGCTGGCCCGCCTGTTCCCGGATCGCGAAGTAACTGGCATCAATGCCGTCGAGTTAGTGTGGGGCCTGGGTACGCTGCATTGCATGACTCAGCAGCAGCCGTGAGGTGGCGCACGCACTCGTGCGTGCCGTGTCGAGATCGTCTCGACACCTGCTGGTATTCACTTTTGCCCCGCCGCCGCCTGCTTCAACAGCCATTCCTGAGTATTCACCGTTCGCTTGTTACCCGCCACCGTCCGCCGCGTATAAGAGCCGTCGCTCTTCATTTGCCGGCCCTTGACCGTGTCGTTCAGATAGACAGCCAGAATCTCGTCGCGCACGTGCCGGATCAGGTCGGAACTTTCCAGCGGAAACAACACCTCTACCCTGCGATTGATGTTGCGCGGCATCAGGTCCGCGCTGCCCAGGTAGATTTCTTCGTGCCCCCCGTTGCGGAAGTAGTAAATGCGGCTGTGCTCCAGAAAGCGGCCCACCACGCTGATCACCTGGATGTTGTCGCTGACGCCCGCGATACCCGGCCGCAGGCAACAGATCCCGCGCACCAGCAGATCCACTCTCACCCCGGCCTGCGACGCCTGGTACAGCAGGTGAATCACGTGCGGGTCCACCAGGGCGTTCATCTTGAAGATCAGGTGGCCCTTCTCGCCCTTGCCCTGCAGCGCGATCTCGCGCTTGATCATAGCCTCGAAGCGGTCGCGCAGGTTCACCGGAGAAACCAGCAGCTTCTGGTAGTCTGTCTTGGCGGAGTACCCGGTCAGATAGTTGAAAAGGTCGGTCGCATCCGAGCCCGATACGTCGTCGCACGTGAGCATGCCGATGTCGGTATACAGGTGCGCCGTCACTACGTTGTAATTCCCCGTGGCCAGGTGCAGGTAGCGGCGGATCGCGCCGGATTCCCGCCGCACCACCATCAGCAGCTTGCAATGCGTCTTCAGCCCCAGTAGGCCGTACACCACGTGCACGCCCTCTTTTTCCAGCGCGCGCGCCCACTCGATGTTGCTCTCTTCGTCGAAGCGCGCTTTCAATTCCACCAGCACGGCCACCTGCTTGCCTTCTTCGTTGGCCTCCAGTAGCGCTTCCACCACCGGCGAATTCCGGCCGATGCGGTACAACACCATCTTGATGGCCAGCACGTTCGGATCTCTGGCCGATTTCTTCAGGAAATCGACCACCGGCTGGAAGGAATCGAAAGGATGGTGCAGCAGAATGTTCTGCCGGCGGATCAGCGCGAAAATGTCTTCCTCTGCGGTGGCCGCCGCCAGCGTCTTGGGCACTGCGGGCATGAAGGGAGCGTCCTTCAGATCCGACCGGTCGAGCGCGTAAAGGTGCATCAGGCGGCTGAGCGACAGCGGACCGCGCACACGGAACACCTGGCTGGCGTCGATTTCCAGGTTGTTCACCAGTATGTCGAGAATGTGCCCCGGCATATCGTCGGAGACCATCAGCCGCACCACGCTGCCGAAGCGCCGCTGCCGCACGCCTTCTTCGATGGTCTCGAGCAGGTCCTCGGCTTCCAGTTCCTTGATGGCGATATCGGCGTCGCGCGTCACGTGGAAAGGATGCGCCTCGATCACGTCCATGCCCCGGAACAGCGCGGGCAGGTTGGCCGAGATCACCTGCTCCAGCCAGACGAAAGTCTCCTCGCGGGGCGGCCGCTTGCGGACCTTTTTGCGCGGGCGCTTCAGCGGGATAAATTGCGGCAGCGAATCCGGGATCTTCACGCGCGCGAAGTGTTCGACGCCGTCTTTATCGCGGATCAGCACGGCCAGATTCAGGCTCAGGTTGGAGATGTGCGGAAAAGGACGGCCGGGATCGAAAGCCAGCGGCGTCAGCACTGGAAAGGCCGTCTCGCGGAAATACGCATCGGCGACGGCCAGTTGCCTCTCGTTCAGGGCGGCGTAATCCAGGATTTGAATGCCGGCATCGGCCAGCGCCGGCAGCAGTTGGTCGTGCAGGCATTTGTGCGCCTCCGCGAGCAGTTTCTTCACTTCGCGGCGCACGGCCACCAACTGCGCGGTCGGATGCATGCCGTCGGGCCCCACGTCCAGAATTCCGGCATCCACCTGGTCGATCAGCCCGGCCACCCGCACCATGAAAAACTCGTCCGTGTTCGAGCCGACTATGGAAAGAAACTTGACCCGCTCCAGCAGCGGGTTCCGTTCGTCTTGCGCTTCCTCCAACACCCGGAACTGGAACGCCAGCAGACTCAGCTCACGGTTGATGTAGAGTTGCGGCGAATGCAGAGGCGGCGTTTCAGGTGCGGATGCGCTCTTCGCCGCTGCCGCTGCAGTGCGGGTCGTCCTCTTGGATGTCACGTCCCTACAGTTTATCGCAGTGGGGCAGGCTCGCAGCCTGCGGCGGCCTCGAGGCCGCCCCGCGACGGGTGCCCAGCGCGCCTCCATGCTACGATGCTCCCCGCGTCGCTCGCGGGAGCCAAGGTGGATCTCAACCCCAATCAGGTGGACGCGGCACTCCTCGCGATCCAGTCGCCACTTTCCCAGGAGTGATCCTCGCGGACGAGGTAGGTCTCGGAAAGACCATCGAGGCGTCCATAGTCATTGCTCAGCGCTGGGCGGAACGAGAGATGTTCCGCGAAGGCAGTTTCGATTTTCGAGAAGCTCAGAACATCCAGGTCCACTCGGTTTGACTACCCTGCGATTGGGCGACGCGAAGGTCCCGATCCTGGCTCAAGTCCCCGCTCACGCAGGAAGCCATCAATCGCGCGAAGTAACTCCGGAACATCGCGGCTGGCAACCAGCCAAATGCGCTCCAAGTCCAAATTGGGGCAATCGTGAATCAAAACATCGCGCAGGCCGGCGGTCCGCCGCCACGGCAGCGTCAGCGCCTCCCGTAGTTCCGGCGAGACCGGCTGGACGCAATCGTGCACCCGCCCACACTGCTCCCGGATGTGGTGTAGGTACAGCAGATCGCTCTTCACAAGGGTACGGCTTCCCGTAAGACTTCGTCACGAATGAACCAGTGGAGGCCGCGTTCGGAGCCGATGTCCACGGTCACCCCGAGCAGATCTTCAAGGTCTTGTTTGAGGCCCACCACGTCCAGCAGGCTGCGCTCCGGCTCCCACTCGACGAGGAGGTCCAGGTCGTTGCCATCGCTAGCCTGGCCGCGCGCTTGGCCTGGCGCAATTCTTCGAGAGACACCATACACTACCTAGACTCGCCCAGCGGCGCCAGGCTTGCAACTTCACGCCAGCCCAGCCAGCGACATCGCGCGCGGGCACAAATCTGAAAAGCGCGAAGTCTACCCGCGCCAGCCCGAGCCCATTGCCAGTCACACCTTTCGATAATAAAGTTCCACCTGTCACTAGCCACTAACCAAACCACTTATGGCCCGGCGCCTTCCATGATAGGTAATGATAGGTTCGTTTCCCGGCGCCCGGGGTCTATGATGAAGTCGGTAATGGAGATTGATCCCAAACCCGGAGGAGAATTCGACATGAGCTTCCGAAGGCTAAAGCCGCCGTGCAATGCTAATCGATGTTAATCTATGGTGAATCGATATCAATCGATATACTCGTACGCTACCAGCGTCAGAAACTCCGGAAAATCGCCGCTGGTCATCATCTGCTCGTACATGCCCGCCGCGCGCGCGAGTTGTTCGCCGCCGATCGAGTTGCGCAAACTCTCGGCCACATCCGCAATCGTGCGCTTCACCAGGTCCACAGTCACCGCACGCCCGTCGTTCAGCTTGGCGCCGTGCTTGACCCATTGCCAGACTTGCGCGCGGCAGATCTCGGCGGTGGCGGCGTCCTCCATCAGGTTATAAATCGGGACGCAGCCGTTGCCGCGCATCCACGCTTCCAGGTATTGGATGCCTACGTCGATGTTCCAGCGCAACCCGGCTTCGGTGATGTCGCCGGCGGGCACTTCCAACAGGTCCGCGGCGGTCACCTGTATCTGCGGCCGATGCTGCAGCTGATTCGGACCCGCCATGTGCTTGTCGAAGATTTCCTTCGCCACGGGCACCAGGCCAGGATGCGCTACCCAGGTGCCATCGTGCCCCGCGCGGACTTCGCGCAGCTTATCCTGCCGCACCTTATCCAGCGCCTGTTCGTTCGCCGCGGGATCGTTCTTGATGGGAATCTGCGCCGCCATCCCACCCATGGCATGTACGCCGCGCCGGTGACAGGTCTCAATCAGCAGGTGTACATATGAGCTGAGGAAGTGCCGCTCCATGGTGACCTGCGCGCGGTTGGGCAGCACGAAGTCGGGCCGGTTGCGGAATTTCTTGATGAAGCTGAAGATGTAGTCCCACCGCCCGCAGTTCAACCCGGCGGAGTGCTCCCGCAGTTCGTAGACGATCTCGTCCATCTCGAACGCGGCCAATATGGTTTCGATCAGCACCGTGGCGCGAATGGTCCCGCGCGGAATGCCCAGTTCCCGCTGCGCGAAATGGAAGACATCGTTCCACAGGCGCGCTTCCAGATGGCTCTCCATCTTCGGCAAATAGAAATACGGCCCGGTCC
>DATKFU010000306.1:0-9681 GCA_035511215.1 Bryobacteraceae bacterium
GGGAGGAGGGAGGGGAGGACACGGCGAGATCGTAACCGCGGACGGGCGCAAGCTGGGCGAGCACGCCGGTGTGCATCACTTCACCGTGGGGCAGCGCAAGGGCTTGGGCATCGCCACGGGCGAGCCCCTGTATGTAATCGCGACGGATCCGCAATCGCAGCGGGTAACGGTTGGCCGCGGCGATGAGCTGCTCCGCGCCACCCTCAGTGCGCGCGAAGTCAATTGGGTCTCGATTGCGGGACTGCATGCCCCGGTGCGCGCGGCGGTGAAAATCCGGAACAAGCACATAGCCGCGCCTGCCACCGTGTATCCCACCGCGGAGCCTGCGCGCGTGGAGGTGCGCTTCGACGAGCCGCAGCGCGCTGTCACGCCGGGGCAGGCGGCGGTCTTTTACGACGGCGATTTGGTGTTGGGCGGCGGCTGGATTGAGTGAGGCGCGAGGAAAACGCCAAACATTGATGCCAATCTAACCACGGCAATTGTGAGCGCCAGTGCTACAGCCCTGGTCGCGATTACCGCTATACTGAACAACAACAAGCGCCTGGATGACATGGGCGCGCGGATCACGCGACTGGAGCGCAGCATGGATCGCCTCGAAAGCAGGCTGGATCACATCGAGCAGATGCTGGTCGGATACTGCCTCGACGTGGCCAGGATCAAATAGCGCCTGGATATCAAATAACAAAGAGAGTTAATTGTGCTGTTGGGCCATCGGCGGTCAACCGCACGATCCAGTGCCGGCACGCGCCGTGCAAAAGGCGGCTTCGGTGCCACCAAAGTCGCAAGTTGGCCGACCTCACCCGGCAGGATCTGGATGCCGTCCGGGCCTGCAAGCTCTCTACTATCCTCATATCGAGCCACCGAACGAAGCGTGGCTGAAGACGGCCATCCTCTACTGGGACGAGGTCAAGACCATCGTTCCAGCCTCGATGCCAGAGCCGTACACCGGCAGTACGTCCCAGCAGCTCTTCCACGCTGGCGTTCTATCTCCACTTCATGTTCATCCTCGCCTCGGCAGCGTTGAACGACTGGCGGAGAAGGTTTTCGAGTATCTCGGATCCACTGAGGCAGATGGCGTCCTGATCGAGGGTGGACTGCGCCAATCAGACCTTGTCCACCCAGAGAAGCTCCCAGAGTTGCGCGAACTCGTACTTATGCATCCCGAGAAGTTATCATCTGCGATAGAGCACAGGTTGGAGGGCTTGATCCATGGGCAAGAGGGCGAATGGGTCCGAGTAAATCGCCCGTTTGCGCGATTCTACATGACCATGTTGGCCGCCGAACTGGCAGACAGCCAAGGCATTGCCCTGTTGACAGATCTACCAGCGAGCGATCGGCTTGCCGTGAATGTGCGCCTTGATGGGAAGTTGGGGATTCCGAACCTGCGGATGGCGGAGCCGCACTGGTCTCGGTAGGGGCGGAACTGGCACCACGAGCGCCGCATGCCAGGAGACCTAGCTCCAGCCTTGCTGGCGGACTTGACGCTACAGCGCATTTCAGTCAATCCCGAGACGTCCGTTGACAGTATTCTCCGGTTTCGCGAAGACCACAGGAGCGAACTCGGCCGCTTCCGAACAAAAATCGCAGACCTGACCAGGTCAATCGAGGAAGACCTGCCTCTGGCAGCCTTGCAGCAGGAGGTCGCTGACATCCATTCAAACGAGGTCATGCCTGCTATTGATGAACTGAAGGACTGCTTGAGTTCATCGAAGATAAAGTGGGCAGTGGAAAGCTTCCTCAAGACTTCGATGTTGTCGGTTTCGGGTGGCGGCGTCATGGTGGCTCTAGGATTGGCGATCCCGCACGCGCTGCTCGCCTGCGCCGGCGTCTCTCTCACGGTTTCTGCTGTGCTTTACAATTGCGAACGGCGACAGGAGATTCGTAAGAACCCGTTCTCCTACCTGCTATCGGCAGAGTCGAACTTGGCGTAGCGTGCGTTATCCGGCACCTGGCATCCGCCAGTCGGACTTCGGAGGCTAGTCCCTGCAGCCAGGACGCTTCTCATCCCACCTGTGCTACACTAAATCTTGTGGCGAGAACAGCGCCGAAGGCGGCGCGGTTCCGGAAGACGGTCGATGATACCTTCTACCTGACTTGGCCCAGGCGTGGCGCTGTCCTTAAAGAAGAAGTCTGGCAAAACGAGGACGGGACGGTGGTGCGGTACAGCGTGGCGTACTTGAATCCACGCATTTGTGGCGTGGACAACGGTCGCGTGGTCGGTTACGACAACGCGCATGGCCATGGCCATCGTCACTTCATGGGTCGGGTGGAGCCGGCGGAGTTCAGCACTTACGAAGATCTGAACCGCCGCTTTCTCGAAGAAGTGCAGGAATTGTGGAGGCAGGAAGATGAAAGCACACACTAAAGCCGCGACAAAGCCCGCCGTAACTCTGACGACGGGCGCCGTGGACGAATTCTTCACGCGATCCCGGGCGCGCGCGCGTAAACTGGATCGCGGCGAAAAGATACCGGCCGAGGTCAGATTGGTTTTTGAAGACCCCGCGGATCTGATGCAAGTGCTCTCAACGGCGCGCGTCCGGGTGCTGCAGGCTCTGCGCTCTAAGCCGATCCCCGTTTCGCAATTGGTGAACACATTGCAACGGGACAGACAAGCGGTCATGCGCGATGTGCGCCTCCTGGAGTCGTTCGGATTGCTGACCACACACGAGGCGCCGAATCCCGGGCATGGCCGGCAGAAAATCGTTGCGCCGCTGGCCGCCCGGTATCAACTGGTGGCGAATATCTGACTAGGCGGCCGGTGCTATGCCTCAAACTCATATAAAATAAGGACTTAGCCGATTTGCCTGTGGGTAGCCCACGCCCCCAAACGTACGGTCCCCACAAACGAAAACGAAATCTTTCCCTGTTTTCAATGGCTTGCGGCTTTTGAGTGCAGCCAGCCGCCTGTCCTCATGCTGTCATATAAAGTATGAGGCACTATAATACGACGGCGCTGCCATCCATCCCCGCATCCGCCTCCTGCATCGTCTTTTCCAACCTGTCGCCAAAGTGTCGCCCACGTCGCCGTGCATGGCAGCCGATGAAAAGGGAAAAACCGAACGAACCCAATTATGGGAGCGCACACCCCCCGGCATCCGCCCCCGCCATCAAACCGCGACAAATGGTGACAGAATGCAACCCTGCATCGTCTTTTTTCCAAACCAGTCGCCAAACTGTCGCCCACGTGGCCATGCATGGCAGCCGACGAAAAAAGAAAAAAACCGATCGAACCCAATTGTGGCAGCGCACGCCAGGCGAAGCCGGCCCAAAGGCCCCTTACTAACCGCGCCTTCCCTAGCGCAGTCTAAAGGATAGCTTGATGGAATTGAGCGATAGCGTGGCAGTCGCGCAGGCGCGCGCCGGGGATTCCGGCGCCTTTCGCGTCCTCGTGGAGCGCCACAGCCGCAATCTCTTCCGTCTCGCCTATCGTATGACTGGCCATCAACAAGACGCCGAAGATGTGGTGCAGGAGACCTTCCTCCGCGCCTACCGGCAGCTTTCCAAGTTCGACGACCGAGCCAGCTTCGGCACCTGGCTCTTCCGCATCGCCGCCAACTGCTCGCTCGATCTGATCCGCGCCCGCAAGCGCCGCAACGCACAAACCGAAGCCCCAGCCGTTGAGGGCGCGCCCGATCCCATGCAGTCGCTGCCGGACCAGGCCCCCACACCCGACCGTCTCGCCATGAGCGGCGAAGTGGAGCGTAAAGTCGCCGCCGTGCTCGGCGATCTCAGCGAAATGGAGCGCACCGCCTTCGTCCTGCGGCACTACGAAGGCATGTGTATCGACGACATCGGCCGCACCCTCGGCGTGCAACCGAATGCAGCCAAGCACAGCATTTTTCGCGCGGTCCAAAAGCTGCGCCGGGCGCTTGAGCCCCTAGTGAGTTCCGCATCATGAATCACCTGACTGAAGAACAATTCGTCTTGTATTACTACGGCGAAGGCGACGGCTCGCCGGCCGTGCGCGCGCATCTGGACGCCTGCGAAGCCTGCCGCGCGGAGTACGCCGGTCTGCAGCGCGTGCTCAACGTAGTGGATTCCGCGCCTGTGCCGGAGCGCGGCGCCGATTATGGCGCGCAGGTCTGGAACCGCCTGCAGCCCACGCTGCGGTGGGACAGGCCGGGCGGCTTGTCCTGGTGGCCGGTGCGCCTCTGGCCTGCCCCGCGTTGGGCGGCCGCCGCCCTGGTCGCGACGCTCTTGGTCGCCGCCTTTCTGGCCGGACGCTATTACCCGAAGGCGCCAGGCGCGCAAACCGCGAACGCCGGCCAGGTGCGCGAGCGCATTCTACTGGTAGCGGTGGGCGACCATCTGGAGCGCTCCCAGACCGTGCTGCTCGAACTGGTCAACGCGCAACCCGGCCAGTCGCTGGATGTGGCCTCCGAGCGCGAGCGCGCCGGAGATCTCGTAGCCGAGAATCGGCTGTTCCGCCAGACCGCGGCACGCACCGGCGATACCCGCGTAGCCAGCGTGCTCGACGATCTGGAGCCTGTGCTGCTGGAAATCGCGCACGGGCCGGATCGCCTCACGCCCGAAGCGGTCGAGAATCTGCGCGAGCGCATCGAAGGCGACGGCATCCTGTTCAAGGTGCGCGTGGTCGGTTCCACGGTGCGCCACCGCCAAGAAAGCCAAGAAAACGCCGCGTCCCCGTTGGGCCCGGGTACCGGCCAAAGCAAGCTATAGGAAAAAACAAAATGTCTAAATTACGTTTCTTGATTACTATTGCAGTCGCGCTGGCCCCTGCCGGTCTGGCGCTCGGCCAATCCGTCGACGTGGCCCAAAGCGAGAGCTTCTTCCAGAATCCCGCCAGCAGGCAGCCTGATGACGACCGCATTTTCCAGAGGGGAAAGGCAGCTATCGACGCCGGCCGTTGGGACAGAGCCGTAGAGGCCTTCAGCGAGTTGGCCGCCGGAAAAGGTCCACATGCCGATGAAGCGCTTTACTGGAAAGCCTACGCGCTGAACAAAATCGCCCGCCGCGCGGAAGCCCTCACCGCCCTGGCCCAGTTGCGCCAGGTGTACGCCAACAGCCGCTGGCAGGATGATGCCAAAGCGCTGGAAATCGAGGTCCGCCAGGCTTCCGGCGAAAAGGTCAACCCCAATGCTGAGCCCGATGAAGACTTGAAGCTGATGGCCCTCAACGGGCTCATGAACAGCGACCCAGACCGCGCCCTTCCCATACTCGCAAAGCTCCTCGAAGGCAATCAGTCTCCCAAGCTGAAGGAGCGCGCGCTGTTCGTACTGGCCCAGAACGACAACCCCAAGGCCCGCCAGATCCTGTTGCAGATCGCCCGGAGCGGCTCCAATCCCGATCTCCAAATGAAAGCCATCCACTATCTGGGCATCATGGGCTCGAAGGAGAACCGGCAGGTGCTGGGAGATCTCTACGCCAGTTCCAATGACGCGAACGTGAAGCGCGCCGTGCTGCACGGCTTCATGGTTTCCGGCGACCGCGAACACCTCTTGCAGGCCGCCAAGTCCGAAAAGAATCCCGATCTGCGCATGGAAGCTATCCATCAACTCGGCATCAGCGGCGGCCAGTCGGAGCTTGCCCAGCTTTACCAGGCCGAGCCTACCGTGGAAGTCAAGGAAGCCATTCTGCACTCCATGTTCATCGGCGGCAATTCCGACAAGCTGCTCGAAGTGGCCCGCCAGGAAAAGGACGTCCGCCTGCGCAAGGCCGCCATTCACAGCCTGGGCCTCATGGGTGGCGAGCACACCGGCTCCGCGCTGGTAGCCATGTACGGTTCCGAATCCGACCCGTCCGTGCGCGCCGAAATCGTCAACGCGCTGTTCATTCAGGGCAATGCCAAAGCCATGGTGGATCTGGCGCGCAAGGAAACCAATCCGGAAATGAAGAAGATGATCGTGAGCAAGCTCTCCATCATGGGTTCCAAAGACGCCACCGAATACATGCTGGAGCTTCTAAACAAATGAGACCGATTCTGTTCTACGGTGGGACAGGCCTCCTGGCCTGTCTCTCGCTCGCGCAGGACCAGCCCTCGCTCGCCGAGCGCTTCCGCGAGCAATACGCGCAGCCGCAGCCGGCCTGGGTCGGTTACACGATACCCGCCGTTCCCGGCCATGAACAGATCTGCGACTATGGGAACGGCTACAGCCAGGGCGTGCGCGCCCCCGGGCCGGTGCACCTGGAGCCGCCCGAGCAGGCGCAAATCCTGCTCCGTATCCAGGACAACCGCGTAAGCAAAATCCGCATCATCTCGGGCGACTGTCAGCTCGATGCCGACGGAGTGCCCATTCGTTGGATTCGCGACGTACGCCCGGCCGAGAGCATCGCCTTCCTGGCTACCTTCGTCACCGCGGATAGCGACCACGTGCGCGACGGCGCAGTGTCGGCCATCGCGCTGCACGCCGATGCCGCGGCGGATGAAGCCTTGGAGCGGTTCGCTGCCCCCGGCCAGTCCGAATCGCTGCGCGAGAAAGCCGTCTTCTGGATGGGCGCGGCGCGCGGCCGGCGCGGCTACGAGAACTTGCGCCGTATCGTCACCGCCGACGCCAGCGATCATATCCGCGACAAGGCTATCTTCGCCCTCTCCATTAGCAAAGAGCCGCAGGCCGTGGATACCATGATCGCCGTGGCCCACAACGACGCCAGCTCGCACGTGCGTGCACAAGCCCTTTTCTGGCTGGCGCAGAAGGCCGGCAAGAAAGCCGTGGGCGCGATCTCCGGCGCCATCGATAACGATCCGGATACCGAGGTGAAGAAGAAGGCCGTGTTCGCCTTGCAGCAGCTTCCCCAAGGCGAGGGCGTTCCCATGCTGATCCAGGTAGCCCGCTCCAACAGGAATTCCGAGGTGCGCAAGCAGGCCATGTTCTGGCTGGGCCAATCGAACGATCCGCGCGCGCTGGCGTTCTTCGAAGAAGTGCTGAAGCCGTAGCCTGCTCGCGTTCTCCGCCGTCAGCTACTCTTCCCGCAAAGCCGCCATCGGATCCAGGCGCGCCGCGCGCCGCGCCGGCACATACGCCGCCACCGCGGTAGCCGCCGCCAGAATCAGCGCCGCGCCCGCCAGTTGCAGCGGAGCCCCCGGCCGCACGCCGAAAAGCAGGCTGGTCACCAGCCGGCCCGTAGCCAGCGATGCCGCCAGGCCCGCCGCCATGCCCAGCGCCAGCAGCACCGCCACGTCCCGCAGCATCAGCCGCACTACGCTCCCGCGCGGCGCGCCCAGCGCCATCCGGATCGCGATCTCGCCCTTGCGCCGCGTCACCGCGTACGACGTAATCCCGTAAAGTCCCACCATGGCCAGCAGCAGCGCCAGCGATCCGAAAACGGACGAGAGCAGCGCCACCGTTCGCGGCAGCAACAGCGATTCGCTCACCTGCGATTCGAAGTTGCGGAACTCCAGTGAGACCCCCCGGTTCACTCCGGCAATCGCGCCGCGCGCCGCCGGGATCAGCGTCTCCACGGGCACGTCCGACCGCAGCGTGTAGCGAATGTGCGGCCCCGGCTCCGCATCCTGCCCCGCGGCCAGATAACCGATCCTGCGATCCTCTTCGTTGATCCGGTTGTACTTGGTGTCTTTCACCACGCCGACGATCTGGTAGACATCGCCTTCGTCCATCCCGATGGTCTTGCCGATCGGGTTCGCCGCGCCGAAGAACTGCCGGGCCGCCGATTCGTTCACGATCATCGCCTTCGGCGCGTTCAGGCCATCGCGATCGTTGAAGTCCCGGCCCAGCAGCAGCGGCGTGCGCAGCGTCGCGAAATATCCGGGCGAGATCCGGTTGAAGAACATCAACGTATCCCGCGGCGACTTCGCCGCCACGCCCTCGGGTTTTACCGTCTGCGCCCAGCCTTCCGGGCTGATGGGCGTGAGCATCGAGCTCGCCGCCGCGGCCACTCCCGGCAGCGCCCGCAGCCGGTCCAGAATCTCGCCGTATGTGCCCGCGCGCCTGGCAACCGGTACCCCGGCCTGTTCCACATCCACCGTAACCATGAGGATGTTGTGGCGTGTGAATCCCGGGTCCACCGCCCAAAGGTTGCGCAGCGTGCCCAGGAAAAGTCCGGCCGCCACCAGCAGCACCAGCGACAGCGCCACCTGTCCCGTAACCAGAGCTTTGCCCAGACTCGGCCGTCCCGAAACCCGCAAAGCCGTGCGCGCGTTCTCCTTCATCACCTGGTTCAGCTCCACGCGTGTAGCCCGCAGGGCCGGCGCAAGTCCGAACAGGAACGCGGTCAGGATAGCGGCGGCGATGGTGAATGCCAGCACGCGCGGATCGAGCGACAGATCGATATCCAGCGGATGATGGCTGGTCGATAGGAAGTGAATCAGCAGCCGGCTGCCCCAGGCTGCCAGCAGCAGGCCCGCAACCGTACCCAATATCGAAAGCAGCAGGCTCTCCGTCATCAACTGCCGGACCACCCGCGCGCGCCCGGCGCCGATCGCCATACGCACCGAAAGCTCCCTCTGCCGGGCGGCCGCGCGCGCCAGCAGCAGATTGGCGATGTTGGCGCATGCGATCAACAACACCACGCCCACGATCGCCATCAGGGTGTAAAGCGCCGTGCGATACTGGGCCCCCATCTCCGAGAAGCCCGTCGCGGCCCTCTTCAAGAAAAACGAACTCAGCAGGTAATCCTTCTGCTGTTGCGCCGGGAATTCTTGCGGGACGGTAACGCGGAAGATCTCGGGCGCAATAGCGCGCATCCGGTCGCGCGCCTGCTCGATGCTTTCGCCTGCGGGCATGCGTCCCAGAATGCGCAGCCACCAGTCCGCGCGCTCGTCGAGCCTGCTGTGGCCGGGGTGCAGGATGGGATCGCAAGCGATCGGTATGGCCACGTCGAAGCCCCAATCCCGGTCCAGGCCGCGAAACCAGGGCGGCGTCACGCCCACGATTTCGAAGCTTTGCCGGTTCAACCGCACGGTCTTGCCAATGACGTCCGCATCGCCGTCGAAACTGCGCTTCCAGAAGGCGTAGCTGACCACCGCCAGCGGCGCCGTGCCCCGGCGGTCTTCGTCCCGTGTGAAGACGCGGCCCTCCATCGCGGGCACGCCCAGCACGCGAAAGAAATCGCCGCTCACCCACAGGCCCACCGCATAGCGGCTTTCGCCGCCATCGGCCATATCGAAGCGGTCCGGCGCGTAAGCCAGCGCGCCCGAGAATGCCTGCTGGCGGTCCCGCACCGCTTCCCAGATCGGATTCGTGAACTCGTCGTCGCCTTCCGCCCCCGGCCTGACCTGCACCAGCCGTTGCGGATCTTCCACCGGTAGCGACCGCAGCAGCACGGCATTCAGGATGCTGAAAATCGCCGTGTTCGCGCCGATGCCCAGCGCCAGCGACAGCACCGCCGTAGCCGTGAAGCCGGGATTCGCCCTCAGCGTGCGTAACCCATACCGCGCGTCCTGGCGCCACGATTCCAAGCGCGTCCAACCCCACGCAGCGTGGCTCTTCTCTTGCATCTGCGTTGCGTTCCCGAACTGCCGCCGCGCCGCTGCCTGCGCCGCATCCGGCGCCAGACCCTTCGCCTGTTTATCCGCCGCGCGCAGGTCCACGTGCAGCCGCATCTCTTCCGCCAGGTCGTCGTCGAAACGCGCGCCCGAAAGCCGGTATCGCACTTGCCGCCACAGCTCACCGATCCACTGCATTCGCCGTCTCCTCATTCCGTCTGCAAAATCTTGTGTATGGCCCCGTTTACCCGCTGGTATTGCGCCACCTCGGCCATCAG
>DATKFU010000307.1:0-25671 GCA_035511215.1 Bryobacteraceae bacterium
GGGGGGTGTCCGGCACGGCGTGCACCAGCGACGCGCGTAGCGCATACAGTGGCGCGTCCGCCGATGCGCAGCGGCGCAATCCTGGCATGGTCCGGTTGGTTGACTTCTCGGATTCAGGAAAGAGAATAGGAATTGTGATGACTCAAAAAGTAATCAAAAGCGACGAAGAATGGAAGCGCCAGCTCACACCCGAGCAGTATGCGGTCGCCCGCAAGAAAGGCACCGAGCCGGCCTTCACCGGCAAGTACTACAGGCTGCACGATCAAGGCATTTACCGCTGTGTATGCTGCGGCAACGCGCTCTTCAGTTCCGACACCAAGTTCGAGTCGGGTACCGGCTGGCCGAGCTTCTGGGCACCTATCGCCAAAGAGAATGTCGCCGAGGAAACCGATACCAGTTTTGGGATGATGCGCACCGAAGCGCTTTGCAGCAAGTGCGACGCCCACCTGGGCCATGTCTTCCCGGATGGGCCGCAGCCTACCGGCTTGCGTTACTGCATGAACTCAGCATCGCTTCAATTCGTCAAACCCGAAGCGCCCAAGTAAGAGGCGACTGAAGGCGGTCAATCTTCCTCGAGCGCCGTACCGCTTTTGCCGCTGTTACCCGGGTTTCCTTCCACAGCCGGCTGGCGGGCACGAACCAGATCGATCCCGCGCAGAAGGCAGCCGCTATCAGCACTACGAAGCGGCACGCCGCGGACCGCCGCTTCAGCTTGAAACCGGCCGGCACCCAATGGCGCCGCAGGGCATAAACGCAGCCGGTCGCCATGCGAGCTGGCACGTCCGCTACCCGCTACTGCCCTGATTGACGATGCCTATCTGCCGCGGGCGGCTATCTTCGGAGCCTACCGATTCGTCTTTGAGCGGCATGCCATCGCCCACGATTACCCTGGGTTGGTTCAGTTGGTGGGCAGCTATCCGCGGCTGGCTGCTGCCGTATGCCCTGCTCTTGATGGCGCGGGGCGGCTTTGGGCTTCCGCGCCCATGGGCGGAGGCTGCTATCGCCGGGCAGGCGTTGCCGTACGGATTAGCGGCGGTGGACTAGCCGTCCCAGTTTGTATGAGAAGAAATGGAATCCCACTGGTCTGAAGACATTCAGTCGCTAGCGTGCGCACCTTCCGCTGAAATTCCATGTCCAGCCGGGTATCCAACAGCGAGTCCACCGCGGTCAGTTTTTCCCTCAGCCTTTTTTCGAAGAGCCAATAAAGCCCCACATCGGCTTCCCCGCCCCCATCGCTCTTTACGAACACAATGCGCCCCGAAGCGCCGCCCACCGCCGGATCGCCCAGACAAGCCACCAGGTGGCGTAGCGCATCCGTCTCCAATGTTGCCGCCCATCGGTGAAAAACAGGACCGCGCCGGTGGCCCTCGCCATGCCTGCGTTCAGCGCCGCCGCTTTTCCGCCATGCGGCACGCACAGAAGTGCCACCCCCTTCGCACGGAATTCCGTCACGATGCCGTCGGTCTGGTCCGTGGAGCCGTCCGAGATCATCAGAATCCGCATGTACCTGCGGGGATAGTCGAGCCGCAAGATCGATTCCAGCTTTGATCTTATTTCTCGCCGTCGTAGGCCGCCAATGGGACAGTCACGGCCGTAGCTGACTGGCTTGGGCCTCCACCGGGCCAGAACCGCCACCAGCAACGGATATCCCGCCACAATAAAAGCTAACCCGGCGCCCGCCAGAAACAGGATCGCTGACAGCTTGGTCACAGGTTTCCGCCACCCTACCAGTCTATCGAGTGGAGTTCGACATGCGAAAATGGCAGCTTATTCGATCCCACAGGTCCGCATGCGCATTTCCATTGACGCCATTCCCTTGCTGGTACGCAGTGCCGGCGTCAAGAATTATCTCTTCCACTGGATTGTGCATCTGCGCCGCCTGCTGGGCGACCAACAAGTCCGGCTCTTTCCTTTTCTCGACCGCTTGCCGGCTCTGGACCATGAAGGTTCGGTCGCGGGTCCGCCGGGCACCCTCGCCCGCCAGGCATTACTGTTTGCGCTGAACCTGTGGCCGAATCACGCAGCGGACCTAATGTCGCCTCGGGACGGCATCTTCCATGCCACCAAGCTGCTCTATCCGCCACGCCGCCCTCGTTTGACTGCGACCCTGCACGACATGACTTGTTGGCTCCTGCCCGAATTTCACCAGTCCGCGAACGTGGCAGCCGAAAAGCGTTTCGCCGAGTGTATTTGGAAGCAGGCCGCAGGCTTGATTGCCGTTTCGGAGAGCACCCGCCGCGATGCCGTGAAAGTTCTGGACCTGAATCCGGAAGCTATCCAAGTGATTTACCCTGGCGTGGCCGAGCCGTTTTTCGCGGCCACCGCCGACACGGGCGCTTCCGCGCGTTTGAAGTATGGGCTCCGCCGGCCATACGCCTTGTACGTGGGAACGGTCGAGCCTCGTAAGAATTTGGACCGTTTGCTGGACGCCTGGCAAACCCTGCCCGCTTCGGTCCGTGAACAATTCGATCTCGTGATTGCCGGTCCCGAAGGCTGGCAGTCCGCTGGAACATTAGCCCGGCTGCGTGTACCCGCGCAGGGCGTACGCTACCTGGCCTATGTGCCCGAGCCCGACTTGCCAGGCATCACGGCTGGCGCGACCATCTTCGTTTATCCGTCGCTGTATGAAGGCTTCGGCTTTCCCGTGGCGCAAGCCATGGCGGCAGGCGTACCCGTAATTACTTCCGACCTGTCCTCGTTGCCTGAAGTGACGGGCGGCGCAGCGGCATTAATCGATCCACACAGTCCGGCCGAACTGCGCGCCGCTTTAGACCGCCTGCTCACCTCGCCGGCCACGCGCGAGCAACTGGCAATAGCCGGCAGAATCCAGGCGCAACGCTTCCGGTGGGACCTGTGCGCGAGCCGATCACTGCAGTTCTTTGAGCGGCTTATGGGCCGCGCGTAAGCAAGATATCAGTGTTTAGCGTTCAGCCTTTCGTTTTGCCGACGCGTTCGCGGACGCAGATCTGCTCGCCTAACCATGGCTAACTAACAGGCCGACAGTGGCGAGCTGCTGCATGGAGATGCCGTGTGAGAGGAAATCCGACAATTAAGCGCCCGTCGCCGTGCGGACAGCAGATGGGCCGGCGGCGTGAACAACAACACCTCGCCGTATCCGCCAAAGCGAAACACTTGGCTTCAGAACTGCCCGTCGAGCAACTTACATCGGGCTGCTTCGGAATCTTCGAATCGAACGTTACCAAAGTCAAACCAGCCGCATGAACGAAGGCGCACAAGTAGGCGTCAGTCCAAAGGTTCGGTGATGCCGCCCGGCCAAACGTGAAGGAGTGCCACAACTCGGCAAGCTCGATCGGCTCTGCCAGGTACCGAATTCGCGAGTCTGATCGCAGGGCCCGATAGGTCTCCCACGCTTGATCTGAGCTCACGACATCCTCTTGCATGACATGCTTGTTCGTCAACAGCCGGAGAAAGCCCATCTGCGTAATGCGGCAAAATGCAAGTTTGTCGTTTCCAAGATTCCGGAACCATCGGCTCGCTGCCGGGTGATGAACGTGTTGGTCCGCGACCAGGGCTATCCAGAGGTTAACGTCAGCCAAGTAATTCATCAAAGTCGAAATTAGACAGATCGAGGGTTCCCGGCCGCTTGGAGTAGATCAAAGGCAATTTAACCTCACGGTGGCCGGGATCGGAAGCGCTCGACCTGAGATCGCCTTGAACGGCGTTCGCAACCGCTTCAATAATGAACTGCTCCATCGTTGCACCGTGCGAAGCCGCCAACGCGACGCCTTTGCGGTAGAGAGCATCCGGGAGGTCGACTGTGGTCTGCATATGTTCGCCTTACTGCATTCTCTCATGGTGCTTTGACTTTTCATAGCCTTGCGGGACGACCATCGCCCCAAACCCGCATCCTCGATTGGCGATGGCAGCGTGCCCGTCCGGTAGTCCAACCGGCATTGTTCTGAGCTCTGCCGACGGCGAGGCCTGGGCCGCCGGAGTTGCCCGGCAAAAAGGTCCGGAAAAAAGGTCCGGCCTGCGTAACTTAGATGTACAATCAAGCCTTGTACGAATCCAAACGAAAAATCTGGCTTGAAGTTAGTAGGCCAAAATGGAAATGCCAGAGCCGAGGGAGGTTTCGTATGCCGCACCGCATCGTCACTACTGCCGTTCCAACCGGCGCGACCACCGGCACGGTCCAAGTGGTCACACCAAACGGCACGCTTTTGAGCAATGTGCCCTTCCGGGTGCCGTAAAAGGCCGCGTCTCTCGACACGTCTCGCCGATTTGCACCCGCCCCGCCACATCGCGGACAATAAAAGATCAAACCGGGTGAAATGAATAACGCCGAATCGTCCAACGACATCGCCATCATCGGGATGGCCTGTGTGCTCCCTGGCGCGCCTGACGCCGCGCGCTATTGGGAAAACATCCTGCACAAGGTGAACGCCATTTCGGACGCTCCGCCCGAATGGGAAGCCGAGCTGTTTTATGAGCAGGACACCAAGGCCGACGACCGCACCTACTGCAAGCGCGGCGGATTCCTGGGCAAACTGGCGCAGTTCGATCCCTTCACCTTTGGCATCATGCCCAACGCGGTGGATGGGGGCGAACCGGACCACTACATGGCCTTGCAGGCGTCGCAGGATGCCCTGAAAGATTGCGGCGACCTCGACCTGGAGCCGGTCAAACAGCGCACGGCGGTGATCATCGGCCGCGGGACCTATGTCAATAGGGGTAACGCGGCGGCTCTCCAGCAAGGCGTGATGGTCGAAAGCATCCTGCGCATCCTGAAGCAGTTGCATCCCGAGCACACGAATGCGGAACTGGCCGAGATCAAGCGCCAGATCAAGGCCGGCTTACCGCCGTTTCATTCCGATACCGCGTCCGGCCTGGTGCCCAATATCATCACCGGCCGCATCGCCAACCGCCTCGACCTGATGGGACCGAATTACCTGATCGACGCGGCCTGCGCCAGCTCGCTGGTAGCCATCGAGATGGCCGCGCGCGAGCTCCGCACGGGCAACTGCGATCTGGCCTTGGCCGGCGGAGTCAACAGCAACACCTCGCCGGTCCTGATGATGATCTTCTCGCAGCTTGGCGCGCTCTCGCACCGCGGCCAGTTGAGCTCGTTCGACAAAGATGCCGATGGCACGCTGCTCGGCGAAGGCGTCGGCATGGTGGTGCTGAAACGCTTGGCGGAGGCCGAGCGCGACGGTAACCATATTTATGCAGTATTGAAGAACGTCGGCATCGCCAGCGACGGCCGCGCCACGCATGTGCTGGCGCCGCGCGTAGAAGGTGAGGAGTTGGCGCTCCGCCGCGCCTACGAACCCGCGGAGATCGATCCGCTCACCGTGGGACTGCTCGAAGCGCACGGCACGGGCACTCCGGTGGGCGACGTGGTGGAAGTGGAGGCGCTGCGGCGCGTCTTTCCGCCGCGCCGGACTGAGTCGCCGCGCTGCGCGCTAGGCTCGGTGAAATCCATGATCAGCCATACCGTGCCGGCCGCCGGCGTAGCGGGTCTGATCAAAGCCGCACTCGCCCTGCACCATAAGGTCCTGCCGCCCACGCTGTGCGAGAATCCCAATCCCAAGCTGCAGCTTGAGAACACCAATTTCTACATCAATACCGAGACGCGGCCCTGGATTCACGGCTCCTCCAAGACGCCGCGGCGCGCGGGCGTGAACGCTTTTGGCTTCGGCGGCATCAATGCTCACGCCATCCTGGAAGAATATACCGGGCCCAACCAGGCGCCCTGGATGCAACGCGATTGGGATAGCGAGCTGTTCGTGTTTTCGGGCGACAGCCGCGCCGCGGTGGCGGAAGATGCGCAGCAGGCGCTGCAGCTTCTGCGCGGAGGTGGCGATGCGCTGTCGTTGAAGGACTTGGCCTGGACGCTCAACTGCAGCCGTCCCATGGGTCCCATGCGCATGGCCGTGGTCGGCCTGTCGCACACCGATCTGGCAGCCAAACTGGAGCGCGCCATCAAGCGGCTGGGCGACCCAAAGACACGCAACATCAAAGAGATTGAAGGCATCTACCACGTCAAAGAACCCCTGGGGTTGAATGGCAAGCTGGCGTTCTTGTTTCCCGGTGAAGGATCGCAGTACCGCAACATGCTCGGGGACCTGTGCATCCACTTCCCGGAAGTGCGGCGCGTGTTCGACCTGATGGATCGCGCTTACGAAAATCATCCGCGCGACTATCTGCCGAGCGACGTCATCTTTCCGCCACCGCTGGGTTCTCCCAGCCAGGAGCGTTTATACAACATGGATTCCGGCGCGGAAACGGTATTCTGCGCCAACCAGGCCATGTACGCGCTGATCGAGAACCTGGGCATCCGCGCCGACGCCATGGTGGGGCACTCCACCGGCGAGCATTCCGCTCTGTTGGCCTCGCGAGTGGTCGAGGTGGCCGACGACGAGGAGTTGATCCGGCACATCTTGGGTGTTTACGAGGTCTTTGACAAGCTGAATTCCACTAGCGATATTCCCGAGGCAGTGCTGCTGGCCGTAGCCGGCGCCGACCATGCCTTCCTGGAGCAGCAGGTGGCCGCCAGCAACGGCGAACTGTATATCGCGCTCGACAACTGCGTCCACCAGGTGGTGTTGTGCGGCCACGAATCCGTGATCGACCGGCTGGTAACCCTACTGACGCCCAAAGGCGCAATTTGTCAGAAGTTGCCGTTTGCGCGCGCCTATCACACGCCCTGGTTCGAAGTGTTTAGCAAACCGCTGAAACAGCATTTCGACCGGGTCCGGATCGGCCAGGCGCAAACAGCGCTTTATTCGTGCGTGACGGCTGGCCCGTATCCCGACGATCCCGAGGAGATCCGCGCGCTGGCGGCCGTGCAATGGTCGAGCACCGTGCGCTTCCGCGAGACCATCGAAGGCATGCATCGCGATGGCGTGCGCCTGTTCCTCGAGATTGGTCCGCGTAGCAACCTGACTGGCTTCACCGACGATGTACTGCGCTCCAAGCCGCACGCGGCGATTCCATCGAACGTGCAGCATCGTTCGGGAATTGTGCAACTCCACCACATGCTCGGACAATTGGTCGCACACGGGCTGAATCCCAAGCTGGAGCATCTTTACGCGCGGCGGGCACCGCGCCCTGTCACCGAGAAGATCAAACCCCGGCGGTCGCTCGCCCTAGGCACCGGAATCCAACCCGCGCGCCTGCCCGCGGACTTCCACCTGCATAAGAAGCCGGCGCTCAGCCCCCAGCCCCCAGCACCCCTAGTGGTTGCGCCAGCCCCGACTGCTCCGACAGATCCGCGCCAACTCCTGATGCAAGAGCACCTCAGCATGATGGAGCAACTCGTGCAGACCCAGCAGGAAGTGATGGCTGCATATTTGGTGGGGCGGGCGTCCACGCCCGCAGCGGGTCTCCAGACCCGCTCCCCCTTCTTTCACGACGTCGTCGAGAACGTGCCCGGTGTACGTGCCGTGGCACACCACCGTTTCTCGGCCGAGCGGGAAATCATCTTCCATGACCACGCTTTAGGGCGCGATGTGTCCACCGAAGATCCATCGCTGCTCGGCTTGACCCTGGTGCCGTTGACGGTAACGATGGAGATGCTGGCCGAAGGCGGCGCCCTGCTGGAGCCGAACAAAGTCCTGGTAAGCATGCGCGACATCCGGGCCTCGCGCTGGATCACGCTGGAAAAACCGGGCTACACCATCGAAGCTACCGCCAAACAAGCCGCGCCCGGCGAAGTACACGTCGCTCTGCGGGAATCCGGCGCCGCTGGCACGCTGCGACCTATTCTGGCGGAAGCGGTCGCAGTCTTCGCCGAGCGCTATCCGGATTCCGGCCCGCCGCGGCCCTTCGTGCTCGAAAATGAAAAGCGGTCCGCGTGGGTTTCCGAACAACTCTATCGGACGGGCATGTTTCACGGTTCCCTGATGCAAGGCACCAAGAGCGTGGAGCGCGCCGGACGCAACGGCTGCAGTGCCACGCTCGAAGCCCTGCCACACGCGCAGCTCTTCACCGATAATCCGCGGCCTGCATTTCTGTTCGATCCGGTGCTGCTGGATGCGGCCGGACAAGTGGTCGCCTATTGGTTTTGGGAAGCCATTGAGAAGGGCACCGACCTGTTCCCCTACCGCGTGGGCGCGTTCCATTGTTATGCGCCGGCGCCGCCCACCGGCACGCTGCTCGAATGCCGCGTGGTGCGGCGATTCGAAAGCGACGCGGTGATCCATTCCGACATTGAGGTGCTTGATCGCGCGGGCAAGGTCTATTACCGGCTGGACAACTGGGAGACGCGCCGATTCCCGCAGCCGCCGCGCTTTCTACGTCTGCGGATCGATCCACGCGCGACGTATATTTCGACGCCCTGGAAGGAGCCGCTGGCCGCCATCGCCGGAAAGCGCGGCGTGGCGTGCTGCCGCGTGGAGGGGTTGCCACAGGCTTTCCTGGAATCCTCGCACAGCGTTTGGCTGAAGACGCTGGCGTACCTGGTACTGAACCGCCGCGAGCGCGCCACGTGGGACAATCTGCAAGCGTCGGCCAAGGAACGCTATGACTGGCTGCTGGGACGCTGCGCCGCCAAGGACGCGGTGCGCATGCTGGTCCAGGAGCGCTGCGGCGAGCAACTCTGCGCCGCGGATGTGGAGATCGTCGCCGATACATCCGGCCGGCTTGCCGTGGAGGGTGCCTGGAAGCAGCGGCTGGGCGTGAATCCCGTGGTTGCACTGGCAAACTCCGGCACCGCTGGCGCGGTCGCCGCGCTGAATGCGGCGGATCTGGCAGAAATCGATCTGGCCTCGCGCGCGGCTTAGCTGAAGATGTGCTCCGCAACAATGATGGCGTCCCCGCACAGCGCGAGGGGAAACGCATCACCGCCGGAATACACGTGCGCGCCTCGCTGATCCGTCACCTGGACAGTGCGCCGCTCGGCATCGACCGCCCAGAATTCCTGGGTGCCGGCGCTTTCGCCATCAAATACTCCTGCCAAGGTGAACCGCCAGCATATCGTGGCGCTTTCGAGATGGCGAGGTGATCATCGTGCCTCCTGCCCGCCCGCTCCATATTAAACTGCAGAAGCGAATCGAGCGCCTGCTGGAGACCGCCGCGGGAAGTCGCGGAGTCGTCACAACCGAGTTTCCTTATCGCCCGGTTCCGAACCTGCAATATTGGTTCGCGGACGTCGCATATATACCGCAGGCCGATTGGGACGCGCTCCCTCCGGATGAGTATCTGGTCTATGCTCCACCGTTGATCGTTGAGGCGGTTTCGGGGCGTTCCGGCAGCCGTACAAGCTCCTCCCAGGTCACCAGCGATTGCGCCAGGCTGCTCATAAACGGTCCTGTCTTATATAAGCCGATCCGGACTCCATGGCCGGCCGCAGCTTGACTGATTTAAGTCGCCTGCGGGATGATGAGCTTGTGAACCCGTCTTCGGTCCGCACCAGTATTGACATTCCGCGCGACCTGCACCGCCGCCTGCACGAGGCTGCCGCCCGCAAGGGTTGTTCCGCGCGCCAGTTGATCCTACGCAGCATCGAGCAGGTCGTCGATGAAGCCGCGCCAAAGCGGCACCGGAGGCATCTCAGCCTCGATCCGCCCATCGTACCTTCCACAGGAAAACCAATCGATCTGACTAACGAGCAGATCTATGATCTCATTGATTTTCCCTGATGTAAACGTTTGGTTGGCTCTGCTGCATCCAGATCACGTTCATCGCGTTGTCGCCGAGAAATGGTGGGAATCGAATCTCACCACTGTGATCGGTTATCTTCGATTAACTCAGATTGGGGTCCTGCGTCTGCTCACGACAGCGGCCGTCATGAACGGCAAGCCGTTGCGCATGCCCGAAGCATGGGCCGCGTATGACCGGCTGTTTGACGATGATCGCGTGGCCTTCTTTCATGAACCACATGGAATCGACGCTGCCTTTCGGAAGTATGCGCGCAAGAACCACGCCTCTCCCAAGCTGTGGGCAGACGCCTGGCTGTTGGCCTTCGCCGAGTGCGCCGATGGCGTGGTGGTTACCTTCGACCAGGCGCTGGCCGCCCGCGCTAGTCATACCGTTTTGCTGAGCTGAATGGCACGCCTCGGTTAGCATTTTGCCTGCGATCCTGATAGAACCGAGCCATGGCAACCACAGAACTGGTGAGCGTCGAGGAATACCTGCACTCGACCTTTGAACACGACGCTGAGTACGTGGACGGAAGGATTGTCGCGCGTTCCATGCAGCCACGTTCCATGCAGCCAAGCCACACAGCCATCACACTCAGCCCAAGCCGGCGCGCTACCGTGTTCCCGATCTGTGCGTCACGCTGGGTGAGCCGGCCGAGGACATTTTCACTGAGCCGCCATTCTTGTGCGTGGAAATTCTGTCCCCTGACGACACAGCCGTGGAGGTGCGCGCTAAGGTCCGCGAATACCCTGCCTTCGGTGTAGCGTACGTGTGGATCGTGGATCCCGACACAGGCACGGGTGAGATCCATATGCCTGTCGGGATCGAGCTTGTGGAAGACGGAGGATTTCGGGCCGGTGAGATCGAGCTCCACCTGGGAGGACTTTGATCACGCAGATCGGGTGGAAACCGCCCCGACTGCCTCCTGGCCCTGCGCCCCCGCAATGAGATGCTGCCCGACGAACCGGCTAGCAATTCGGCGAAGGGCATGGTAATCCGATAGTGGTCTTGCAGAGCGGTGCACAGCACCAGTCCTGGCATAGATCCTGCACGGTTTTCAGAACGTAAGCGAGAATCTCAGGCTGCGTGGGCGTCACTTCAAACTCCCCAACGCGTGGATCTGCACGCGCGGCGTGCCGGCCGGCAGGGCGATTTCCCTCCAGGGTCCTTCGCCCATTGCCACCACCGGGTCGGATTGCGGACCCGCTTCGATTTCGCGCAACGCCGCTTGGGCGCCGCCATCGAGCGGGACCATCTGAATGCCGCGAGAGAGGAACTGCTGCCGCACTTCTTCGGAAACCATGCCGCTGGACGCCCAGGGCCCCCAATTCATGGCCACCACGCGCGCCGGCCACTGCGCGGATAGGAGCACGGCAAGGCCGTTCATGATACCGTTGGCGGCGGCATAGTCCGCTTGCGCGCGGTTGCCGAACGCCGCGGTCACCGACGACATCAACAGCAGGCATTGCAGGCTTTCGGGGCGCAGCTTGCGGCTCAGCAGGAAGGCGGAATCGGCTTTGGTGTGCAGCACGCGGTCGAACGATTCCGGCGTTTTATCGCGGATGAGCTTGTCTTCGATGATGCCTGCGCCGTGAATCACCACATCCAAGCGGCCATGCTCGGCGTAGATGCGATCGATCAACTCGCCGAAGGCCTCTTCCTGGCGCACGTCCACGGTATGATACTCCACCTTGGCGCCGGTGCGGCGCAGGCTTTCGATGCTTTGCAGGATCTCGCGATCTTTCAGCAGGCGCTGCAGGGCGGCTTCCACGGCGGCAGGCTTCACGGAAGTGGCGGAGGCGCGCAGCCGGGCCGTGAGAGCCGCTTTCAGGCGCGGCATCTCGGTGACGCCGGCAGTGTCGGCGGGCTCGGATCCGGAGGGCAGGGGCGAGGCGCCAGCCAGAATCAGCGTGGGCTGATAGCGCTCGGCGAGCTGCCTCGAAATCTCGGCCGTCACACCACGCGCGCCGCCCGTCACCAGGAAAACCCAATCGCGCTGGATTTGACGTGTAGCTTCGCCGCCGAGCGGGGCTATCTGGGGCACGACCGTAAGCCGGCGGTCACCTGGCAATCCCACTTGCAGCGTTTCGTCCGGCGACGTCAACTCGTCTATGAGTTTTTGCCGCAGGATGGGGTTAGGATCGGTGGGGTCCAGGTCGACGATCTTGCACAGTACGCCCGTGAATTCCAGCGCCAGCGTTTTGGTGAAATCGGCCACGGCAAAGTGCGTGGGAGAAAACGGTCCATTGGGCTGCAGCCCGAATGCTCCGCCACGCGCGGTAATCGCGGCGAACAGCGCTCCGCCGGCGCGGCCCGTCTGTTTGAGATCGTTCTCGGTGGCGCGAGCTAGCGCGTATAAACTGCGGACATCCAGGCGCACCAGTTCGCGCCATTCAGCGAAACTCGACTGCAACGCGGGCTGGCCGGTGCGCAACGGCAGCAGATGAATGATGGCGCCGATCGGGCCGAATTGCTGACGGATAGCGCCGATCAGCGACTCCACATGCACCGGATCGGCAAGATCGGTGGTGAACACATCGCCCGCGCTGATGGTTGCATCGGAGCTGTGGCGCAGCAATAGGGCGCGTTCGCCATTACGCTTCAGCTCATCGGCGAGCGCGGAAGCGATGCCGGTTTCGTCATCCGTGATCAGGCAGACGCGGCCCGGATAGTGCTGCGGCTTGGACTGGCTGCGCGGCTTGTCGACCGTGGTCAGGATGAAGCGCGGAACTTGGGGTGCAGGGGCAGGCTGCGGCCGTTCCGGCTGTCCCACCGCGGCGGCGATGTGCCCGGCAATCTCGCGCAGGGTGCGGGCGCTGGTGAGTTTCTCCATCGCGCCCTGGATTTGGGCTTGCTCGGCGGGGGTGGAGCGTTGCTGCAGAGCGGTCAGGATTTCGACGCGCTTAATGGAGTCGATGCCCAGGTCGGCTTCGATGCCGGCATCCAGGTCGAGCATGTCGGGTTCGTAGCCGGTGCGTTCGCTCGAGATGTTGACCAGCTCGGCGAGATAGTCGCGGCCGGTGGGGGCGGCCGCCGGTGCGGGCGGGGTGGGTGCGGATGGTGTGGCAGAGGACAAAAAACGATCGTCTGCCCCTACGGAGCCTGCGATGAGGTCCGCGATCTCATGCAGCGTGCGGGCGCTGGTGAGCCTGTTCATGATGCCTTGCACGCCTTGCTGTTGCTCGGGTGTGCCGAGCTTCTGCAATGCGGTCAGGATTTCGACGCGTTTGATGGAGTCGATGCCCAGATCGGCTTCGATGCCGGCATCCATGTCGAGCATCTCCGGCGGATAGCCGGTGCGTTCGGCGGCGACGGCGCGCAGCTCGGTGATAAAGTCGCGGCCGGCGGGGGCGGCCGACGCGGAGGGTGCGGCAGACGACAAAAAACGATCGTCTGCCCCACAGTTGCCGGCGATGAGGTCCGCTATCTCACGCAGCGTACGGGCGCTGGTGAGCTTGTCCATAATACCCTGCGCTCTCTGCTGCTCGGCGGGCGTGCCGAGCTTCTGTAGGGCAGTCAGAATTTCGACCCGCTTGATGGAATCGATACCTAGATCGGATTCGATACCGGCATCCAGGTCGAGCATCTCGGGCGGGTAGCCGGTCCGCTCAGCGGCGATGCGACGTAGTTCTGCGATGAAGTCACGGCCAGCGGACGCGGGTGCGGCAGCGGCGGGACTGGCTCCAGCCGAGCCGGCAATGAGGTCGGCAATCTCACGCAGCGAACGGGCGCTGGTAAGCTTATCCAGAACTCCCTGCACGTGTTGCTGTTGCTCGGGCGTGCCGAGCTTCTGCAGCGCGGTCAGGATTTCGACGCGCTTGATGGAGTCGATGCCCAGGTCGGATTCGATACCGGCGTCCAGGTCCAACATTTCGGGTGGATAGCCGGTACGCTCGGCTGCGATGCGACGCAGATCTTCGACGAAGCTGCGTTGGGCAGGTGCAGCGGCCAGCGGTGTAACTACTACCGGCGCAGGCGGCGGTGGTGCCGGGGCGGTAACAGCGACGGGCGGCGGTGGCGGCAGAGCAACAGAAACTGGGCCTGATGGCGCGCCCTGCAGGTACGCCGTCATGATGGTGGTCTGCGTCTGCAGCACTTGCTTCATGAGCTGCTGAAATTGCAGCATCACGGCATCGCTGGCGGTAGACGCAGGGACGGCTGGCGGATGAGGCGCCGGCGCGGGCGCCGCGGCTTGAACCACAATCATGGGAGCCGGGGGGGCCGGCTGCGGAACGGCTGAACGCAAAACCAGGTCCAGCGGATTGACGATATGCGGCGGCTGGCTGCGCGGGAACGCTTTCATGCCATTCACCATCCAACCGCTTTCGCGCGTTTCGGGTTCGGCCTTTCCTACCCGGCCGCGGAGGAGCTGCGCGGTATCCACGGGTACGCCCTCAACAGCCAGCTGCGCCAGCGCGTTCAGCAAATGGACCAGCGGATTGCGGTCGCTGTCGATCTGTATAAAGCGCGCGTCCTTGCCATCCAGAATCTGGCGCGCCAGGCCCGTGAGCACGCCTTTTGGTCCTACCTCCACAAACACGCGCGCGCCCTGCTCGTACATGGCGCGGATCTCGTCCACGAATTTTACCGGGCGCACCAGGTGGCTGGCGAGCAGTTCGGCGATTTCCGTAGGATCTTCCGGATACTGTCCGCCCAGAGTATTGGAGAAAACCGTCGCGTGGGGTTTGGCGAAGGTCTGCCGCGAGAGCACTTCGGCGAAGCGCGCGCGCGCCGGCTCCATCAGCGGCGAGTGGAAAGCGCAGGCCACCGGGATCAGCCGCGCCGCAAGCCCAGCCGTCTCCAGCTTCCGGATGGCTGCGTGGACCGCGGCGTTTGCGCCAGAAATCACCGTCTGGCGCGGGCTGTTGTGATTGGCCATCGTGATGCCTGGACCAGCATCAGGCGGGCCGTCCAATGCCTTGGCGATAGCCTCGGCATCGGCTGCCACGGCGGCCATGGTGCCAGCTTCATCGTGCGTGGTGTCCTTGATGGCGCGGCCACGAGCTTCGGAAAGCGCGAATAAGGCGCGATCGGAAATCACGCCTGCGGCCGCCAGCGCCACGTACTCGCCGTAGCTGTGGCCAGCGGTCATATCCGGGCGCACGCCCAGCCGCTCAAGCGTTCGGCATAGGCCGATCTCAATCACGCCCAGCGCGGGCTGGGCAACCACGGTGTCGGTCAGTTCCAGGCTCTGCTGGTTTTCCTGTTCGGAGCTGAACGCGGGCGGCGGATAAATGTACGCGCTGAGCCTCTTGGGAAAACGCCCGGCCAGCGACTGCTCGGCTTGTTCCAGGCTGGCACGAAATTCAGGGAAGGTGAGCGCCAGTTCGCGTAGCATGTGCGTTTTTTGCGAACCCTGGCCGGGGAACAGAAAGGCGACTTTGCCTCGTGAGGGGCCGAAGGCTAAGTAGATGCCTTGCGGATCGTTGAGCGGCTGCTTGGATTCGATCGCGGCTTGGGCTTTGGTTAATTTAGCCTGGAGGTCTTCGGGCGAGGTGGCCACGATTGCCAAGCGGGTTTCGGTGCCTGCGCCGTAGAGATACAGTTCGGCGGGCCACTTCTCAGTCTGCGCCACATCGGCCGGATCTCCCAGATCGCCCTGAAACTCCTCCAGGACGGCATGGAAATTGGTCCCGCCAAAGCCGAACGCGCTGACCCCGCCGCGGCGTGGCGTGGCGCCCGGTGGAATCCACGGCAGCGTCTCGGTATTCACGAAGATCGGCGTGCCCGGTTCGAGCAGTTTCGGATTGGGCTTCTCCACGTGCAGGGTGGCCGGCAGCGTTTTGTGATACAGCGCGAGCGCCACCTTCATCAATCCGGTAATGCCCGCGGCGGACTTGGTATGGCCCACCATGGATTTCACCGATCCGATCGCGCAATTCTGTGGCGCGGCTCCATCGGCCAGGAACACATCGGCCACAGCCGATAGTTCACTTGCGTCGCCCAGAGCGGTGCCGGTGCCGTGGGCTTCAATCAAGCCAACTGTTGAAGGACGTATACCCGCCCGCGCGTAAGCCCGTTGGAGGGCCAGTATCTGGCCTTCCAGACGCGGTGCGGTCATGCTTTTGCCTTTGCCGTCGCTCGATCCGGCTACGCCTTTGATGACCGCGTAGATGCGGTCGCCATCGCGTTCCGCATCTTCCAGACGCTTCAGCACCATCATGCTGACGCCTTCGCTGATGGCGATGCCATCGGCGCTCTCATCGAATGTGCGGCAGCGGCCCCGGCCGGAAAGCGCCTGCGCCTTGGCGAAACACATGTAGCCGAACGGACTCTGCGCCGTATCCACACCGCCCACGATGACCATGTCGCTAGAATGATCGGCCAACTCCCGCGCGGCGAGGTAAACGGCAGCCAGTGAAGAAGCACAGGCGGCATCCACGCTAAAGTTCACGCCGCCGAGGTCGAACCGGTTCGCCACGCGACCGGAGGCTACGTTCAGCAACAAGCCGGCGAAGGAATCCTCGGTCCATTCCGGCAACTCCTGAAGCAGCTCGGCGGGCGGCGTGCTGATAAACTGCTGGAGCATGGAGCGCACGGCATATTGCAGGCCCACGTCGCCCAGCCCGCCGCTCAGGCCCAGAATCACGGAAGTCTTCTGACGCGGGAAATCGCGATCGTGGTAGCCGGCATCGCGCAGCGCCTGATCCACTGTCACCAGGGCCAGCAATTGCAACGGATCGATGGACGGCAGCGCGGTGGGCGGAATTCCGTAGCGCATGGGATCGAACGGCACGGGGTCCAGGAAGCCTCCCCAACGGGAGTGGATCTTGTCTTTGGCCTTGCGGTCGGGGTCGTAATACAGGTCGATGTTGAAGCGCTCCTTGGGAATGTCGCCGATAGCATCGACCTTGTTCAGAATATTGGCCCAAAAGGCGCGCACATTGGGCGCTTTTGGCAGCAGGCAACCCATGCCGACAATGGCGACATCGAAAGGCTTGAGCGGCGGCGCGGTCTCGACGCGCGGGCCGGCAAACGGCACAGCCAGTTCACCGACTAAGCGAGCGCCTTCATCGGCGATGCCGGCATCGGCCAGGATACCTATGCGCGCACCTGTCGCCGCCAGCTTTTTCGCTAGCGGGGCGGCAAGCACCGCCGCCATTGCCGCCGAACGGCCATCGTGGATGCCCGAAAATGCGATCCGCGCGTCCCCGGTGGCGAGCAGCGCTTCGATGCCGGCATCGGGCAGACCTTCGATAATGCGCGTAGCGGGGCCTGCCTGGGTCAGTGGCTCCAACCGAGCGTGTTTCCCGGCTAATTCGACATGTTCGCGAATGGAATCGCGCAAACCGCGCAGGATGGCGGCAAGCGTCCGGAATCGCTGCGCCAGCGCAGCCCAGGAAGGATCTTCGACGTCTAGGACCACACCAGCCGCGCCGCCCGCGTACCAGGCGGCCGCCGAATGCAGGCCGATGCCGCCCATTCCCCACACCGGGATAGGAGAAGCCAGCGGTGTCTTGGATATCACGCCATCGAAGCCCAGGTCGCCCGCCATGGCGGCCTCTTCAGCGGTGGCGACTTCCAGCAGAACGCGGCGCGATTGCGCGCGCGCCAGCCGCAGCAACTCCTTCGCCCGCTTGCGCCCGGAAGCCGCAACGATCACGCATTCGGCTTCGGAGGCAAGCTCCGGCCGGCCGGAATCCAGCCTGACGCCAAACAGGCCGGGCCCAGAGGATACTCCATGCTGCCGGAGACGCTCCGGCGCGTTCAAGACAAGAAATTCAAATTGTTCCGGCATGTTTCTTCCCCACTTAGGCTACCTGTGACGGAATTATTGGAGACTTTGATGCGTCGCCGGACGCGGGCGGCATCATTCAGTTTTTCAGTATAGGAGCCGAGCACCCTTCGGCACCAGTATCTTACGATTATAACGGTTATTGACAGCCGAGATGCGCGACCGTTTAGGTACTGGCAGTTTACGACTTGCGCCCGGGCTTTTCTACCGAGCAAAGCCAATGATGTTAAGTCATTTATTATCATGGTGCCCGCGGGTCAGCTTGCCCGGCGCGGCAGGATAAACCGCCCGCTAAATCAGGCGCGGGTCGAACGTGAACAGCCGCTCGTGAACCAACCGCAACCGCTTGGCATCGGGATGTTCCGGGTTCAGCACAAAATTGCGTTCTTCCGGGAGAATGGCGGAGGGCACTGCCAATAGACAGGAGGATCCATGCTGCCGCCATTGGCCGCCTATCTTACGAGTGACTTTTTCATCCTGGTTCCAATTCGCCGGCAGAGTAGCAAGCTCTTGGACCTTGGTTTCCGAAACCGGCCCGGAAAATTCGAAACGGGCGAGTTGCAGATCGTTGGGCAGGAGATCCGGGTCGGTATGCGCCAGGCGTTCCAGCACCACGATAGCGGCCGATCCTCCAAGGTAGACCACACGTTCACCTAGTGTGTGCCAGCGTCCGTCGGCGAATATGCCCCCGACTCCATCCAAGCCGGGTCCGTGCCGGGCTCGATACAGCCTCCACAGCGACATCAGTAGACAAAGCCGTACTGAATCTGGCGCAATTCCCGCTCCACCTGTTGGGTTCCGGTGTCGGTATCGAGAAGCTTAAGGGGCAACTCGTTGGCAAGCGCGCGGCTGGGCCGCTTCAGCCACTGGGCGGCCTTTTCGCCGTCGCCGAATACCTCGACGGCCAGCGTATAGATGCGATCGATCCGGGCGAGACGATCGGAAGCAGCCGGGCTGAGCCGTTCCGAGAGCACATGCTTGCGCTGAATGGTCCGCTCGGAAACGCCGAGGATCCGCAACAGGAGCGCGCGGTCTACAGCCAGAAGCTGCGCCAATTGGGTCAGCTTCCCGGTGGGGAGTCCTTTACGGACAGCGCCGATCGTCTGGGTGGTGGTGGCTGGAGTGACGGAAGCTTCGTGCGCCATTTGTCCATTATTATCCGCCAAATGTCCGGACGAAGCAACCAGCGCTACCTATACGATCCAGTGTGGTGGATATTCCTTATCACCGCACTGTAACCCATGGGGTTACATTTGTCGAGGAAAAGGATGGCTAATGTGTTAGCTCTCGTGGGGGATCGAAGTTTCCACCACCCGCCCATCGCGCACCAGCGCGAATGGAATGCCGCAGCGCTCGGCGAGCAGGCGGTCGCGTTCGCCATCGCCGATCAGGAGAGAAGCGCCGAGATCGATGCCCCATTTCCGTTGTGCTTGGATCACCATTCCCGGCAGCGGTTTGCGGCAGTTGCAGGCAGCCTCCGCATGTGGGCAATAGAAAACATCGTCCAGGATGGCGCCTTGAGCTTCCAGTTCGGCGCGCATTTTTGCGTGCAGATCCTGCAGATCGGCCTCCGAGTATTGACCTAAGGCGATGCCCCGCTGATTAGTCAGCACGATCGCGAGAAAGCCGGCGGCTTTGAACAAACGGATCCAGGAAACCACTTCCGGTAACAGCCGGAACTCATCCCAGCGACGGATATATTCGCCCTCCGGCGCTGCGGCGTTGATGACCCCGTCGCGGTCCAAGAAGAGACAGCGTCGCATCATTTCGCCGGGGTGAGGCGCGCGACGAACTTCAGATGATCTTCCGAAGCGAGGCCTGCGTTCAGGGCTGCTAACATCTTCGCGCCATCCTCGGTCCAGAAGGCCGCCAGGTCGAGCCACAACCCTGGAAAGTATTCCCGCACGCCGGCCCTCTGATAGGGCTTCCGTTTCGGTCCAAAGTCGACATCGGTAGATGTCGGGCAAATCTCGACGGGTTGCCGTGCGCTATTGAGCATCAGCCATGTGCTGTTATTCCCAGCCTGGCATCCGCGGTGAATCAGCGTATTGAGGCTTCTGTGTTCGAGGCTGACGGGCGAAGGCACGTGCACAACCCCGTCGATGAGTTCAGCGTTTTTCAGCTCTGGGAGTTCTTCCCAACAGCGCAGGAATTCTTCCATTGTCATCCGCTCGCCGGTTACCAATTCCGTTGCTGTGAACACAGGAGAGGCATGGCGGCGTTACGCCTCTTTCCGAGTGTACACTTTTTAGAAAGGGTCCCGCGGCAAGGGCGAGGGTTCGAAAGCGATACTTCCGCGCGGGCTTCCGGGCTTGTTTCGACGGCGTCAGTTTCCGGAATCGGCCGATGCGGCGGCATAATCCACCTGTGCGCTGTAGTAATTCTCCAGAGTCCCTATATCCACGAAGTAATCGCCGATGGGCAACCCCATGGCCCGGCCGACCAACGCCGGCATTAAAGACCGGCCAATGTCTGCCGGAAGACCGGCGGGAACCTCGGGCAAATACGGCCGCACCTGGCGGCGAAAGGCATACAGGCCTGCGTTCACCAGATTGCCGGGCGGATTCGCGGGCTTCTCCCAGAATCCCGTAACCAGGCCGGAGTGATCCATCTCCACCACTCCGCAGGCGGACGGATTTGGGGAGCGGAACAGGGCCATGGATGCGATCCGATCGTGGGTGGCATGAAACGCGACCAACTCGGACAAAGGGAAGGTCGTGAGATTGTCGGCGTAGACCACCAGAAAAGATTCGGCGGAATCCACAAAATCCCAATTCGCCGCGATAGTTCCTGCGCTGCCAAGCAGCGCCGGCTCGTAGGCCAAAGTCACCGGTATGCCGCGGCGCGCCGCGACGAATTCTTCAACGCGCCCGGCCAAATGGTGGGTGTTCACGAGCACGCCTTCCACGCCGGCCAGCTCGCAGTCGCGCAGCCACAATTCCAGCAGCGGCACGCCATTGATCGGCACCAGACATTTGGGGATCGTAGATGTGATGGGCCGCAAGCGGGTCCCCAACCCTGCCGCCAAAATGATCGCTTTCATGGGCAAGATCAATATTATCAGGGCAGACCCTGGTGAGCCGGAGGCCACTCGCCGGTACATTGCTAAAGTAACAAGATCGGTCTAGTTTAAAATTATGAAGCAGGAACCCCAAAAACCCATCTTGGCGGAGGCCGCCATCCCGGAATCGCAGTCTTCGCCCGGGCGTTCCGGCCAAGCCCCCGCAGATGAACCCGAACAGGTGATCCGGCCGGAAGACGAAGCCCTGGTCGTGGAACGGCTGCGCGATTTGGGCTATATCGAGTGAAAGCGCCGGGACCGCCCGGCCCGCAAGAGCCGCTTAGCTAACCAGGTTTGTAATCCGCGTGGTAACTCGGGGTGAATGCCATAATTGCATGCGGCCTTACGCTGGAATTGGTTAAAGCTGTGCTATTCTGCAAGTCGTGCAGGGCGCGGGAGCAGCCGGAACGGCACCTTCTAATCGGCATACTCCTTCCCGGTCTTGCAGACCCGGTCCTGAGCAGCGAGGATTTTATCCCCGCTCTGGCGAAGGCGGTCCGGAATTTCGATATGGCGGAGCGCGCCTGCGTGGAGTGGCGCCGCCCGGCTGCCTGCGAGCGCTCTGTCAGCGGTGCGACTGTCACGTCTATGCGCTGAAAACACCATCGTGAAGAACTCTTCCCGGAGCCAGCCAGCCACCCAGGAGAGCGGATCCCTTACAGGACACGTTTCCTGGCTGATGCTCGCCAAGACGATCGGGTTCGTGTTCAATCTGGCACTGCCGATACTGCTTGTCCGCCGGCTCGATCAGGCGCAGTTCGGCGTTTACAAACAACTCTTCCTGGCCATCGGAACCTCGGTCACGGTGCTGCCGTTAGGCTTCGCCATGAGCGTCTATTACTTTCTGCCGCGCGAGCCGGACCGGCAGCGGGAAACGGTTCTGAATACCCTGATTTACAACATAGCCGTGGGATGCGTGGCCTGCGGCGCGTTTATGCTCTGGCCGGGGCTCCTGGCGATCATCTTCCATCAACACGGGTTGACCGGTTACGCTCGGCCGCTCGGCTTAGTGATCCTGCTCTGGATCGTTTCACAATCCCTGGAGATTTTTCCCATCGCCCACGGGGAAATGAAATTGGCCAGCGGCCTGATCGTGAGCGTACAGCTTACGCGGACGGCGATCTACCTGGCGGCGGTTATCGGGTTCGGAACGGTGCGCGCACTGCTCTGGGCGGCGGTCGTGCACGGATGTTTGCAAACAGGAGTTCTGTGGTGGTACCTGCAGTCCCGTTTCAGCGGCTTCTGGCGGCATTTCGATTGGAGCCTCATGCGCAGCCAGTTGTCCTACGCGGTACCGCTCGGCTTGGCCGGCATACTCTATACGGTGCAGACCGATCTGCACGATTATTTTGTCTCCAACAGGCTAGGCCCGGCGGTGTTCGCCCTTTACTCGGTGGGAACGGTGGACCTGCCTCTCTTGACCATGCTCCAGGAAGCGACGCATGTGGTGTTGATCCCACGCGTCAGTTACCTGCAGCATGTAAACGACACACGCGAAATCGTTTTCCTGATCGCACGAGCCATCCGGAAACTGGCAGCGGTATATTTTGCGGCTTACGCCTTCCTGGCGGTAGTGGCTCCCGATCTCATTAGCCTCGTTTTCACGCGGCGTTATCTGCCGAGCGTTCCGGTGTTCAGAATCAATTTGACCTTAATCCTAGTTAGCGTCGTACTGCAGGACCCGCTCTTCCGCGCTTATCGGAGCCAACGGTTCTTCCTGATCCGGTTGCGGGTTATCCTCAGCGGGCTGCTGGTCGCCGGCCTCTACTTCGGAACGTCCCTTTTCGGTACCCTGGGCGCGATTTCGGCTGTGGTTCTGATTACCGCTGCTGAACGGATGGTGACGGCTATTCGATTCGGGCGCATCCTCGCGGTCGGCCGGAAGGACGTTGTGCTTCTGAAGGACGTCGGCAAACTGGCCATCGCCGCGGCTATGTCGGGCCTAGTCGCGGAAGGTGTCCACTTCCTGCTGCGGGATGCTAAGCCGCTGGTCATTCTAATTGTCTGCGGCGTGGCATTTTCCGTCGTTTATCTTGGCTCCGTCCTGTTGGCGGGAGTCCTGACGCCGGAAGAAAAAGAATTTGTCCGGCGGAAGATTGCGGCGCTTCTCCCGCGACTTGACTAAACCGCGCGTTCCGCAAGGCTACTGAGCCACGCCGGCTATGTCCAAGATCGGAAGACCGCTACGCTGAAATATAGTCACCGGCCGCGACCGCGGCCCGTTGCGTAACGATAAGGTGGTCGGCCCAATCCAGCAAGTGCTCCAGCCTGGTTACGAGCAGATTGGCGATGTGTGGGATGGCAGCCAGCACGAATCTCTGGTTGCTACCGTAAATCTCCTCCAGGCGGATATGTGGATCGTAGACCCGCCCTTTGCCGACCAGGTTTGCGCGCAGATCCTTCGGCAAGCACGATCCGCCGAACGCAAAACCGGGCTTGAGACTATGCCGATGAGATATTCAACTTCGTATCCCGGCACATGGTATTCATGACTTCCGCGCCGGAAATGCCCAACGCGCCGCTGAGCGCGCGCATCTCGTTGGCGAAGGCCACTTTCAGCACGTGGAAGGTGTTGCAGGCGTACTTGATCATCTCCGCCGTGCGGAGAGACACCAGACAGGCCTCTACGCCGAGTGGCCGGTATAGTTCCGCCACCTTTTCCACGGCGCCCCGAGCGGCGCCGCCCACCACTAGCAGAGAGGGCTCCAGGAAGTCGCGTACGGCGTTGCCCTCACGCATGAACTCAGGATTAGACACTACCTCGAAGCGATCGGAGCCCAGGGACGGCGGTCAATTCCTCGCAAGTGCCGGGGAAAACGGTGCTGCGTACGGCCACGATCAACTGGCGGCTTTCCCCCTTCCACGCGGTGGCGATCTGGCTGCAGACGCGCCGTAGTTGATCCAGCTCCAGGTTTCCATTCCGCTCGGAAGGCGTACCCACACAGATCAGGGCGACCTCCGCTTGCTCGATGGCCGGTTCCAGTAGTGTGGTTGCCGACAGGCGTCCGTTGGCGCGGCCTTCCCGGATCAACTCCGCCAGCCCAGGCTCGTAGAAAGGCGCACGAGGCCGCCTGCCTGGCGCATCTGGGGCACCGCGAGTGACTGATCCGACATATCCCAGCCCAAGTACTGCAACCCGTGTTTCAATAGGGGACGCGTTCACGTCTCCAGTATCACATGCTTGATCGAGTGGTCCATGCGCAATCGCCCGGCGAAGCGGTGAGGTGCGTATCGACAGCCTGGGTGTCGGCTTCGCGTTTAATAACGCGGATCTAACGCAAACTGGGCAGGCGTACCCCAGGGGGTAGCCACGGGCGCCCGGAAATGAGCGTATGGGTAAGCGGAACCTTCAAAAGGTTTCTCCCCCACACCCCCTCTTCCAACATGCGGATCTTGCCCAGACTCACAAACCGTGTAGCACAACTATCGTGCTACACTGGACCGTGGAACGAACCAAACAGAACGTGACCTTGGTTGTCGACGAGGATCTCCTCTTGGCCGCCCGAAAAGTGGCACTCGATCAACGGACCAGTGTGAATCAATTGGTACGGGAGTATCTGGTCGCATTGGTGGAGCAGCCCGGCCGGAGGCGGCTGGCCCGGACGAGGTTGAAGAAGGCATTCGAGACAGGTCTTGTCGAAGTCGGCGACCGTACCTGGAGCCGAGACGATCTTTATGACCGGTGAGGGGGCGCTCAGTTTCGTCGACACCAACGTGCTAGTTTACGCGTTCGACAAGGGCAGCTCGCCCAAGAAGCGGGTCGCTCAGCGGCTGATGAACGAGTTGATGGACGAAGACCGGCTGCGGGTGAGCACGCACGTGTTGCAGGAGCTCTTCGTCACGCTGACCCGGAAAGTGAGCCAGCGCTGCGCAAGCGAGGAAGCTCTCGCGGTGCTCGACGATCTGACGGCTTGGCCCCTGCTGGTGGTCGATTATGTGGCGATTCGAGCGGCCGTTGAGTTGGCCGGCCAAGCGCAGCTTTCTTTCTGGGATGCGTTGGTTGTGGTTGCCGCGGCGCGAACAGGCGCGACGGTGCTGTATACCGAGGATTTGAACAATGGGCAGGAGATTCTCGGCGTGCGAGTCACCAACCCGTTCGCGGCGTGATCGATCCGTGTTGGCCCTCACATTCCAGCCCGTCAAGCGGTATAAGGCAATGCCCAGCCACTCGTCGTATCTCTCCAGACAGAAGCCGGCTCACGAGCCAGCTCACCGGGGTGCTGCCCCAGATTGGACCCCTAGCAGCGCTCCCCCAATGAAGCAGAGGCCGCTTGCGCTATGACGCACGCCGTCATAGAATCGAAGTAAAGTGATCCAGTCGTTCAAAGATAAGCGGGCCGAGCGGTTATTCAACGATGAGCCCGTCATCGAACTGGCGAACATCCAAAAACAAGCACGTACTCGTCTGGCCCGGCTTCACTTTGCCACGTCGTTGGGCGATTTACGGGCATTCCGCGGCAATCACCTCGAAGCATTGAGCGGAAACCGGAAGGGCCAGTACAGCATTCGGATCAATGACCAGTACAGGATCTGCTTCAAATGGGAAGCGAAAGGACCGACCGATGTCGAAATCACCGACTACCACTAAAAGCGAACAGAAGATGCCACCGATTCATCCGGGCGAAATTCTGCTGGAAGACCTGCAGGACTGCGGAATCAGTATTAACGGATTGGCTAGGGCCGTCGGTGTGCCGCCCAATCGCATCAGCCAGATCGTTAACGGAAAGCGCGACATCACCGCAGACACCGCGGTGCGTCTGGCGCGCTATTTCGGCACGTCGCCGCAGTACTGGCTGAACATGCAGAGCCACTACGACCTGCGTCGCATTGACCAGGAAGCCATCGCACGCGTCGTGACTCCCTACCAGAAGAGCGCGTAAGTGTTACTGGGCATCGCGGGAAAGTAATAAGCCGGGGGTGCCGTTTCAATGCGCGTGGCAGGCAAATCGCCAACGCGATAATCTACTACAACACGCTGCTGTTATCTCGGGTCTATGAACACAAGCTTGCATCCAATGACCAGGACGCCCTCGAGATTCTCAAAGGCATTTCGCCCGTCGCGTGGCGCAATGTCAATTTTGTTGCCGTAGCTGAAGCTCCTTATTCCTCGCGCTGCCCTGAGAAATTCGCTGTAATGGGGTATCCATTTGACTCAGGTGACCCCAAGATGTAGTATGGCGGTCTATGGAGGATTACCCGCGAAATCTGGCCGAATTCGAAGCCCGCTTCTCGAACGACGCGGCCTGCCGGGAGTACCTGGTCCGGCTACGAT
>DATKFU010000308.1:0-3607 GCA_035511215.1 Bryobacteraceae bacterium
GGGGACGCTGGTTTGAGTACGCCGCGTTTCTGCCGGTGTTCCGCGCGCACGGCAGCCGTAAGTTCAACGAAGTCTGGTCGTACGGCAAAGCCGCCCAGCCGATTCTGGAGAAATATCTGAAGCTGCGCTATCAGCTGATGCCGTACATTTACTCGCTCGCTTATAAGACGTATGAGTCCGGCGCGCCTTACATGCGCGCGCTGTTCATGGATTTCCCGGACGACCCGCGGGCGGGCAATCGCCGCGATGAGTATATGTTCGGTCCGGCGTTTCTGGTGGCTCCCATAACGGAGCAAGGCGCCACCAGCCGGATGGTGTATCTGCCCGCAGGCACGGACTGGTATAACTACTGGACCATGGAACGCGCCCGCGGCGGACAGACAATCAAGGTGGATGCGCCGATCGGGACTTTGCCGCTGTTTGTGCGGGCTGGTTCCATCGTACCCATGGGCGCACCGGTGAATAGCACTAATGAGACACAGAAGCTCGCCGCGGTACGCGTGTTCGGAGGCGCGGATGGCGACTTTACGCTCTATAGCGACGACGGCAAGACCTATGCCTACGAACGTGGGGACGTGACTGTCACCCGCCTGCACTGGGACGACGCAACGCGGCGGCTTAGCTATAACGGCGCGCCTGTCGAAGTTATGGGAAAATAAAGCCGCGCTAGTTTAGTGCTGATCGTGACGCCAGGTCCAGTATTCCTTCTGCCGGTCGGCGGGCATGCGGCGGAAATCTTTGTAATCATAGTGACGTTCGCCAAGCCACCGGTGGTAGTACACGTCCTCGTCGGGGCCCCAAACGTGATAATCGCTATAGTACGGGTCGTAGACGCGGTAACCCGCGCTGACATGGGTTGCACAGCCGGTAAATATTGTCGTCGAAAGTAGCGCAGCGCCCAAAAGAGTCGTCGGAATCCATCGTTTTTTAAGCATCGGCAGTAACCTCGCCGATGCTATTGCAATTTAGATTCCTCGAAGGGGCGGCCTGAGGCCACTTAATACTTAGGCACTGACGGGTCTACCTTGTCGCTCCATGCCAGGATTCCGCCCTTCATGTTCCGGGCCCGGAAACCGTTCTTCGAGAGTAACTCTACCGCTTTCGCGCTCCGCATGCCGCTCTTGCAATGGGCCACGATTTCGATATCGCGATCCAGATCGGTAAGGTGGTGGGGGAGTTGGCCCAACGGGATCAGCTGCGCGGCGGGAATCCGGCAGATCTGGTATTCGTGGGGCTCGCGCACATCGATCAACAGGAACCGATCGCCGCGATCGATCTTCGCTTTCACTTCCACCGGGTCGATGTCGCCTTCCGCTGTCATAGGTTGCAGTATACCGCAGAACTGCTGATAGTCGATGAGCTTGGTCACGGTGGGATGATCGCCGCACACAGGGCACTCCGGATTCTTGCGCAGCTTCAACTCGCGGAAACGCATCGCCAGCGCATCGTACAGCAACAAGCGGCCGACCAGCGGCTCGCCGATGCCCAGGATCAGCTTCACGGTTTCGGTAGCCTGGATCAGGCCTATGGTGCCCGGCAGGATTCCAAGCACCCCGCCCTCGGCGCAACTCGGCACCAGGCCGGGAGGAGGCGGCTCCGGATACAAGCAGCGGTAGCACGGCCCACCCTCGTAAGCGAAGACGGTGGCCTGTCCTTCGAAACGGAAAATCGAGCCGTAGACGTTGGGTTTTCCCAGCAGCACGCAGGCGTCGTTCACCAGATAGCGTGTCGGAAAATTGTCGGTGCCATCCACCACGATGTCATAGTCTCGCAGAATGTCGAGCGCGTTCTCGCTGGATAGCGCGACTTCGTGCTTGTCGATGCGCACGAACGGATTGATCTCGTGCATGCGGTCGGCGGCGGAGTCGAGCTTCTTGCGGCCGACGTCGCTGGTACCATGAATCACCTGGCGCTGCAGGTTGGTGAAGTCCACCACATCGAAATCCACCAGGCCAATGCGGCCCACACCGGCGGCCGCGAGATAGAGGCCCAGGGGCGCGCCGAGCCCGCCGGTACCGACCAGCAGCACCTTGGCCGCCTTCAACTTCAGTTGGCCTTCGGTGCCCACTTCGGGCATGATCAGGTGACGGCTATACCGCAGGATCTCGTCTTTCGACAGTTCGGCGGTAGCCGGCTCCGGCAGCGCCGCAACAGATCCCCCGGCGATCGACGGCACGATGGACACGGTGTCGCCCTCCTTCACCGGCGTCGCATCCTTCTGCAGATAGCGGATGTCTTCGTCGTTCAAATAGACATTGACGAAGCTGCGCAGCTTGCCTTCATCGTTGTAGAGCTGCTTGCGCAGATCCGCGTGCCGGGCGGTGAGGGCGGTCAGCACTTCGCCCACCGTCGAGCCGGTCAACTCGACGGAATCCTGCTTGCCTGCGTATTGCCGCAGGGGTGTGGGAATCAAGACTTTGGCCATTTCAGTAACTTAACTCCTCGCGCTCCGCTTTGGTTTGCTCGGCATCGGGCAGCCAGCTATTGGCGTGGTCGAATGCGCCGTTGCGTATGGAGAGCACCACAAAAGAATACCAGGGACACGAGTTCTTCAGATCGGTCTCGGAGAAATAGGCGTTGCAATCGGGATGCGAATGGTAGATGCCGACCAGATCGAGGTTGCGGCTGCGGGCTTCCTTGTCGGCGCGCAACAAATCCTCGGGACGCAACTCATAGCGGCTGCCGCGTTCGCCGGTGTAGGCATTTTCGAGCGGCAGGGCGATGCTTACGGCTTTCTGTGCATGGCCGATCACCCCCAACATAGCCCCGCAGCATTCGTTCGGATAGGCGCCTTGGGCGTGGGCGACCATCGTGCGCCATGCATCCGGTTCGATACGGAGCATGCCTCTTCAGGCCTCTTCCCAGAAATGATCGCTCAGATACTTTTCCGCGCTGTCGCAAAGCACAGTGACGATCATTCCTTCGCGGCCCTCGGCGTGCAGTTGGCGCGCGATTGTCAGGGCGGCGACCACATTGCATCCGGACGAAATCCCCACCAGCAGACCCTCTTCACGGGCCAGGCGGCGCACCATGGCATACGCTTCTTCGGTCTCCAGCCAGATGTTGCCGTCGGCCAGCGTGGCGTCGTAGATGCCGGGCACGATGGCGCTGGGCATGTGCTTCAATCCTTCCAGGCCATGGAAGCTGCTGGAGGGTTGGCCGGAGTAACATTTCACGTGGGGCAAGTCGCGGTGCAGGCGGCGGCTGACGCCGGTAAATGTACCGCTGGTGCCCATGGACGCCACGAAATGCGTAAGCAGGCCGTTAGTTTGCTCGATGATCTCGCGGCCCGTGGTTTCGAAATGCGCCTTCCAGTTGGCCGGATTGTTGTATTGATCGGGGTAAAAATAGCGGTCGGGATCGGCTTCGTAGATCTCGCGGCACTTGCGGATGGCGCCGTCCGAGCCTTCGCCCGCGTCGCTGAATACCATCTCCGCGCCATAGGCTTTCAGGATGCGTTTACGCTCGATCGAAGCGTTGGCGGGCAGGCATAGCTTGACTTTGTAGCCGCGCGCCGCGCCGATCATGGCATAGGCGATACCCGTGTTGCCGCTGGTTGCATCCAGGATGGTGTGCTCGGGGCGAAGGCGGCCCGTGCGCTCACCGT
>DATKFU010000309.1:0-3323 GCA_035511215.1 Bryobacteraceae bacterium
AAACGAGCTCTACCGCGGATTTCAGGGGTACACTAACCTTCAACTGCGCCCTGGCAACGCGTTGTAGCGCCTCTGAGAGCGCCCTCCTTTGGCTGCGCCGAGCCGTTCCGAAAAGAGTGACTATTGCCACGGGCTGCTAGCCCTTTGGTGTCCGGAATCGATTTTTCCCAAACTGCCCGCTTCATGCAGCGATTCCCAGGCTTGTTGCCGGCAATGGAGACTATAGTGCCCGTAGGGCGGCGACCAAACGGGCAGGATCGTGAAGGTTTTCCGGCAGGGCCGACACAGCCCGCGGCGAATCCAGATGCGATCATGCCGCTGATCGCGCGCTTGCTTGCGCCGCCGGCCATGACCGATGATCGTTTGGTTGCCGCATACCGGACAACGTCGCGGCAGCCGTTGCAGCGGGAACGGGGTCACCCCGGATCAGTCTTGTCTTCGCCCTCAGGTAGTGCGATAAAAAGAATCAAGGTAGGTGTGAGGACCCGCCCTTGAACGCCCTGCCAGGTTCGCTTCGGGTCGCGGGCCTTCACCCTCCGGTAGAAGTCAGTGTCGAACGAAAAAAGAATACCGCCTTCTGACTTCTATCGCACGGGCCTACCTAAACTCAAACATTGGCCGGTATAGTAGTAAGTTTTGCAACATCGCCGAAAGGCCCGCCAATCGCGGCCCTGACGTGTTTCACATGTCCGGTTCAAAATGGTACCACATGAAATACGGTTACGTCCGCACCAGCACCGACGGCCAGACGACTACCCTACAGTTTGTCGCGCTGAAACGCTCCCGCTGTTCCCACTTCTTTGAGGACAGGGGCTTATCGGGACCCACAGCGAAGCGGCGCCCTGCTCCGCTGCCTCCGGACCGGCTGGGTAGGAGCTTGCGTGACGTGATAACGATGCTGGACGAACTGCGCGAATGCGGAACAGGCCGTGCTATGTGGCAGATGATCGGCGTGCTTGCCGAGTTGGAGCGAAGCCTGACCACCGAGCGCGCCCGCGCCGGGGTGAAAACCAGCACAGCGCTGCGGCGTTAAATTCGGGTGCAAGCCGAAGCTGTTCGCCGCGCAAATCGAGCACGCCCGCCAGATGATCGATAGCGGCGAGAGCCGCCAGTTCGTAGCCGACCTGCTGAACGTGGCCTCACGCCGTTGGTCTTTTCTAACGGCATAGATCTCCAGCTTCTTTTCCGTGAGATCGGCCATCCGAAGAAAGCGCACGGTTCCAGGTCGAATCGGTTTGACAATCCAGATTGCTGTCTGTAATTTATATTGCTATGGCATATATGGAGCAGGCAATCCTGGACCGGGAGCTGAAGAAGGGCAGCGCCGAGCTGCTGATCCTGTCGCTGGTGGAGAATCGGGCGCGGCACGGCTACGAGATCGGCAAGCTCATTGAGCAACGCTCCGGGGGCGCCCTGCGGTTCCACGTGGCGTCCTTATATCCGCTGCTGTACCGGCTGGAGAAGCGCGGCTGGATACAGGGACGGTGGGTGGAAAAAGCGGGGCAGCGGCGGCGCAGATACTACCGCCTGACCGCCCAGGGAAACAAGATTCTGGCGGCTCAAAAGCGCGGCTGGGAGATTTTCGTGGATGCCATCCAGCGCATCACGGGAGCCGAACATGCCTGAGTGGAAGAGCACCATCGAACGGCGGCTGGCCGGTCTGCCGCTGCTGCCCGAGCGCGAGGCGGAAATCGTGGAGGAGCTCTCTCAGCACCTGGCCGACAAGTATCTGGAACTGCGCGCGGCCGGCGCCACGGACGCGGATGCGCAGCGCATGGCGCTGGAGGAGATTAGCGGGGAGAAACTCCTGGCCGGACAACTGCGCGCAGTGGAGGAGATCCGGCCGGCAGCGCCAGTTGTCTGGGGAGCAGAGAAAGGAACAACATCGTGACTGGCTTGTGGCAAGACCTTCGTTACGGCTGGCGGGCGCTGGCCAAGAACCCCGGCTTCACGGCCGTTGCGGTGGGCGCTCTGGCACTCGGCATCGGCGCCAACACCGCGGTATTCAGCGTCTTCAACGGCGTGTTGCTGAATCCGCTTCCCTACCCCGAGCCGGCGCGGCTTGTTTGGCTCTGGCCCGCAGACGCGCGCTCAACCCAAGCCTTTGGCGGCGCCATATCGCCGCCCGATTTCGTCGACTATCGCAAGCAGATCACGGTCTTCGCGCACCTGTCCGCATTCGCGCAAATCGATCTCACGTTGACCGGCTCCGGAGAAGCCGAACGCGTGCCGGCCGCGGGCGTCTCGGCGGGTTTCTTCGAGACGCTGGGCGTGAAGCCGGCCGTGGGGCGCGCATTTCTATCTGCCGACGAGCAAACCGGCTGGCCGCAGGTTGCCATCCTGAGCGACGGGCTGTGGCGCCGGCGGTTCGGCGGAGATCCCCGGGTGCTGGGCAAAACCATCAACCTCGACGGAACCGGAAGGACCATCGCGGGCGTCATGCCGCCGGGGTTCGATTTCCCGAAGGGCGCGCAGATCTGGGAGCCGCTTCCGCTGGGCTATGCGGAGATGCGCGTACGCCGATTCCATTTTCTGCGAGTGATCGGCCGTTTGAAGCCGGGCGTCACGATCGATCGGGCCGAGGCGCAGATGAAATCCATATGCGCGAATCTGGCGCGGCTGTATCCCGATTCCAACGCCCTATACAGCGCGCACCTGGTTGGCCTTCTGGATCGCTTGGTCGGCGATTTGCGGCCCACGCTCAGAGTGTTGCTCATCGCGGTGGGCTTCGTCCTCCTGATCGCATGCGCGAACGTGGCGCATTTGCTGCTGGCCCGCGCCGCGGCTCGGCAGAAAGAAATCGCCATCCGCAGCAGCCTGGGCGCGAGCGCCGGCCGCGTGTTGCGCCAGTTGGTGACCGAGAGCGTTTTGCTTTCCGTTCTGGGCGGCGCCCTCGGCATTCTGCTCGCCTGGTGGGGGTTGAGGGCTCTGGCCGCTCTGCATCCGGTGAACGTTCCTCGCCTGGACGAAGTGCGTCTGGATGGCCGGGTTCTGGCGTTCACCGCGGCGCTCTCCATCGCGACCGGTGTTCTGTTTGGACTGCTGCCGGCTCTGCGGGCGTCGCGGCCGCGGCTGGCTGAAGTATTGAACGAGGGTAGACGGGGCGGCTCGGCGGTCCGCGCGCACCGACTCTTCCACAATGTCCTGGTGGTCGCGGAGGTGGCCATCGCCGTGGTGCTGCTCTCCGGAGGCGGCTTGATGATCCGCAGTTTCCAAAAGTTGACCAATGTCGACCCGGGCTTCAACCCGGCAGCTTTGTGGACCGCGCGCATCCAATTGCCGCGGTCGGAGACACGCGCGGGGGACTACGACGCCAGCCGAGT
>DATKFU010000310.1:0-10523 GCA_035511215.1 Bryobacteraceae bacterium
GGGGACGGGCAGTCATTTCGATTCAGCAGTCCAAGAGTGTCATTAAGCGGGTTGTAGCGTTCAAGGTGGTTGGGAACGGGTCTGCGCCGGCTGTGCAAGTCGCCGGCGGACCTAAAACCGTGGCGGCTCCCCGTGACGACGCGGAAGACGCGGCAGTCGTGCTGCCGGACATTGAGCCCGCCACCGTCGATTCGACCGGGCTCAAGATGCGTCAGGAGGAACAGAAGGCGCTGTGGGACGAGGCCGCCCGGAACGCCATGGGATACCTGGATCGCCTTCCGAATTTCCGCTGCACCCAGGAAACGCACAGGTTTACCGCGCACCTGAAAACCCCCGATCAGCTCAAAGAAGCCGACTCGTTTAAGGACGACCTGGTGTACGAAGACGGCAGAGAGCGGTACCGGAGGATCGAGATCAATGGCGTAAAAGCCGAGAACGCCCCGATCGAAAACCAGGGTATTCATTCCCGTAACGAGTTCGGCTCGCTGCTGCGTGGCTTGTTCGACCCGGATGCCACCGCATCCTACAAATGGGCTGGCCGTGCGATGGCAATGGGCGTGCTCTGCCAGGTGTTTGATGTCGAAATGTCCAAGGCCAAATCCAACTTTGTCCTGAATTACGGCGGAAGGCGCGAGCCCACCGGTTATACCGGGCGCGTTTTCATCGACGAGGAGACTGGGATGGTGAGAAGGCTCACGATTGAGGGAGTCGGGTTGCCCAAGGACTTTGGCCTGCAATCGCCCGCTCTCTCGCTGGATTACGGCATGGTCAAAATTGGCAAGGACGACTACCTGCTACCGCTGCGCTCCATGCTGCAGCTGCGCCACGCCAAGGCGTTCGTCCGCAATGAGACAGTCTTCCGCGCCTACCGCAAGTTCGACGCGGATTCGGAAATCAAATTCCAAAATGATTAAGAAACAGCAATGTTTCGCCCGGCCCGATTTGTTAACATAATGATAGAAATGGCGCTATGGTAGCCACTCTGCTCCCCATCGCATTCTTGGCTGCGAACTCGGCTTCCTCGCGTATCGCGCGCAGCCTCTTTGACGATACTTTCAGCGGCGTCCACCAGCTGGGCTGGTTCGATTGGGCCATTCTGATACCGTACTTCGCCATTCTGGCCGTGCTTTCGGTCTACGGCGTGCATCGCTACGAAATCATTCATACTTATTTCAAGCATCGCAAGAATGCCACCGGCGAGCCGCCCAGGCGTTTCGCGCAGTTGCCCCCGGTCACCATTCAACTGCCCATCTTCAACGAACGGTACGTCATCGAGCGGCTCATCGACGAGGTCGCCCGCATCGAATACCCCCGCGAGTTGCTCCAGATCCAGGTGCTGGACGATTCCACCGACGACACCGCCCCATTTGCCGCCGCCCTGGTGGAGCGCTACCACGCTCTCGGCTTTCCCATCGAGTACCATCACCGCGACAATCGCGAAGGCTTCAAAGCCGGTGCACTGCAGGAAGGGCTAAAGACCGCCACCGGCGAATTCATAGCCATTTTCGATGCCGATTTCATCCCACCGCCGGATTTCCTCACCCGCACCATCCAGCATTTCGCCGACCCCGTCATCGGCGTGGTGCAGACCCGCTGGAGCTATCTGAATCGCGATTACAGCTTCCTCACCGAAGTGGAAGCCATGCTGCTGGACGGGCACTTTATCCTGGAGCATGGCGCCCGCTCGCGCGCCGGCTACTTCTTCAACTTCAACGGCACCGCCGGAATTCTGCGCCGCAAGATGATCGACGACGCCGGCGGCTGGCAGCACGATACGCTCACCGAGGATTCCGACCTCAGTTACCGCGCGCAATTGAAAGGCTGGAAGTTCGTCTATATGCCGGGCCTGGAATGCCCTTCGGAGCTTCCCGTGGAAATGCACGGATTCCAGGTGCAGCAGTCCCGCTGGGCCAAGGGCCTGACGCAATGCGCGCGCAAGCTGCTGCCCATGATCTTCCGCGCGGACGTTCCGCGCCGCGTGAAGTTCGAAGCCTTCATGCACCTTACGCCCAATATTTCTTATCCGCTCATGATCCTGGTTTCCGCGCTGATGCTGCCGGTCATGATCGTCCGGTTCTATATGGGTGTATGGCAGATGGTCTTTATCGACCTGCCGCTGATCATGGCCGCCTTTTGGTCTATTTCGGCGTTCTATGTGGTGGCGCAACGCGAGCTTTATCCCAAACATTGGAAACGCTCGATTCTGCTGCTGCCGGTCCTGATGGCCGTCGGCGTGGCGCTCACGGTGATCAACACGCGCGCCGTCCTGGAAGCTTTGCTGGGTGTCACTACCGGGTTTGTCCGCACTCCCAAGTACGCCATAGGCGGCCAGCCGATGAATCTGGAGAACAAGAAATACCGCCGCAAGAGCGGTCTGCTGCCATATATCGAAATCGCGGTGGGCACCTACTTTTTGGCGATGATCGTATTCGCCATCGAAACCTATAATTTCTTTTCGATTCCGTTCCTCCTGTTGTTCGTCGCTGGATACTACTGGGCCGGCTGGGGTACTCTCTATCAGGAGCAGCAGACCCGCCTCCGCTGGCTCCGGCAGCGCCGCCTGGAACTGAAAACCGCGCGCTGATTTTGTCTGGCTTTCCGGTACAATCATAGAACCCCAATGCCCAACGAGCCTGCGGCTATAGAAGTCCGCGACCTGGTAAAGCGCTACGCAAAGGCCACCGTCAACGCCGTCGATGGCGTCACGTTCAGTGTCCGCCCGGGCGAGATCTTCGGCCTGCTGGGCCCCAATGGCGCCGGCAAAACCACTACCATCGGCGTGCTCATCACCAGCGTGCTCCCCACCTCGGGCTCGGCCGCCATCATGGGATTCGATGTGGCCCGCGACCCCATCGGCATCAAGCAGCGTATCGCCGTCGTCCCCCAGCAGAGCAACCTCGACCGCAGCCTCCGCGTGCGCGAAATCCTCACCTTCCACGCCGCCTATCACGGCGTGCCCCACCGCGAGCGCGAGCGGCGCGCCGATGCGCTCCTCGACGAGCTTGGCTTGGGCGACCGCAAGAACGATCGCGTGGCTCGCTACTCCGGCGGTATGTCGCAGCGCCTCATGATCGCGCGCGCGCTCATGCATTCGCCCGACGTGCTCTTTCTCGATGAGCCCACCAACAACCTCGATCCGCAGTCCCGCCTGTTCCTTTGGGACCGTATTCGCGCGCTCAACGCCCAAGGCCTCACCATCCTGCTCACCACCCACGATATGAACGAGGCCGACCAGCTTTGCGGCCGTATCGCCGTGATGGACAAAGGCCGCATCCTGGTAGACAACACCTCCGCGGAGCTGAAGAAGCTGATCCCCGGCGGCAACGCCGTCGAGTTGCGCGTGAGCCTGCCCGCGCCCGATGCCGGCCCGCGCATGCTGGAAGCGCTGCGCGGCCTGGCGGGCGTCAGTAAGGTCGACGAACTGGACGCCGGCGCTCCGCCCGCGCCCGACCAAGACATGGCCGAGACCGGCGTGGTCACCTACCGGCTCTACGCCGAAAAGGCGCCCGCCCTGGTCGGTCCCGCCACGCAGGCTCTGCTGCTGGCCGGCGCGCAGGTGCGCGATCTGCACGTCAAGCAACCCAGCCTGGAAGACGTTTTCATCTATTTGACAGGGAGGCATCTACGCTAATGACGCGACTCAATGGGGAGCCCCGCCACGCCAATCGCCTCTGGCTGGCCGCCAACGCTTTCGGCGCGACTTTGCGCCGCGACCTGGCCGTCACCCGCCGCGAACTGCCCCAGTTCCTGGTCCAGGCCCTCATCCAACCGATGTTCTTCCTTCTGATCTTTTGCAAGATCCTGCCCAGCATCGGTCTCGCTTCAGGCAACTTCGCGGCCTTGCTGCTGCCCGGCATCGTGGGGCTCACCGAACTGATGGCGGCCATCCAAGGCATTACCCTGCCGCTGGTGCTCGACCTGGGATTCGCGCGCGAAATCGACGACCGCCTGCTGGCGCCCATGCCTGTCTGGCTGGTGGCCGCCGAAAAGGTGTTGTTCGCCGCCATGCGCGGCATGGTAGCGGGCGCCGTGATCTTTCCGGCGGCTTGGTGGGTCCTGGGCAGCCGCTACGCCGTGCGCGGCGACCGCATCGGCGTGCTCATCGGCATGATCGCGCTGGCCGCCTTTGCCGGATCCGGCATCGGCTTGGTCATCGGTACCGTGGTGAAGCCGGAACAAATCAGCTTGATGTTTTCCGTGATCCTGACGCCGCTGCTGTTCACCGGGTGCACATACTATCCGTGGAGCGCGCTCAGTACCATCCGGTGGTTCCAGGTCATCACACTGTTCAACCCGCTAACCTATGCCGCCGAAGGTCTGCGCTACGCCATGGTGCCGCCCATCCACGGCCATGCCATGGCCACTTTGCCCATGCCCTGGGTGTTGATGGCGCTGGCCGCCACGCTGGCCTTGTGCTTCGGCTTCGGCGCCCGCACCTTCCGCGCGCGCGTCGTCAGTTGAGCTAATTCCCGGTGGTGAGCACCCCGCGAAACCGCACCTTCCCGCTGAGCATCCGCTCGTAGCCTTCAGCGGCTCGCTCCAGGGGGAAAACTTCGTTCATCGACCGCACGCCCGCCTGCACGCTGAACGCAAGGGTGTCCTGCGAATCTATCGATGTGCCCGAATACCATCCCTTGATGGCGGTGCTTCCTCCGATGAGTTGGAACGGAGTCAGGGACATCGACGTCGCGGCGCCAATCACCATCAGGGTTCCATTCACGCCTAGACCGCCCAGCACCGCCGCCATGGCATCGCCGGCCGTGAGGGTGGCCAGCACGACCTTTGCGCCGCCCAACTTCTGGAGCTCCGCGGCAGGGTCCTGCGCGACGTTGTCGATGTATCGCCAGGCGCCCAGCGACTTGGCCAGCGCTTCTTTATCGCGCCCGCGCGCGATGGCCACGGTCTTGAAGCCCATCTTCGAAGCAAACTGAACACCCAGATGGCCGAGTCCGCCCACGCCCAGCACCGCCACCAGATCGCCCGGCCGCGCCCCGCTGTTGCGTAGACAGTTGAAGGTGGTGATGCCGGCGCACATCAGCGGAGCCGCTTCCACCGCGGACAGCTCATCGGGCACCCGCGCCAACGCTTCGGCGCGCGCGATGGTGTAATCGGCGTAGCCGCCGTCGCTGGTGACGCCGGTGATGTACGTGGCCGTCTGGCAGGCGAAGAAGTACCCCCGGCGGCAGTTGTCGCAATAGCCGCAGTATCCGCCGTTCCAGCCCAGGCCGGCGCGGTGGCCGGGTGTCCAGCCATTTACGCCGGCGCCTACAGCGTCTACGATTCCGATGACCTCATGCCCGGGTACCCGCGGATAGGATATTCCCGGCATGTGCCCTTCCTTGGTCAACGAATCGCTGTGGCAGATTCCGCAAGCCTGCACCTTGATTCGTACCGATCCGGCGCCGGGATCCGGGATCTCCCGCTCCACCATTTCAAAGGCTCCGCCGGGGCGGGGAACCTGCATCGCACGCATCTTCGACATAGTGCCTCCAGTAAATGATTTTGACACAGATTCGCGGTGCTCCAAAACGTCCCGAAATGCCTCTTTGGACACTGGCAACCTAAAGATTTTAAATGATTTGTTAGAATTCGCGCGCCTGGCTCCCACGCCCTTCAGCCAGGATGCTATAATCGGAGCTTATGCTTGAAGCAAACACACGCCGCTGATCCGGGCCTTCGCGCCCACCCAGTATTTCTTCGGCCGCTTTTTTGGGGCCGGTTCTTTAGAAAACCAAATTTCAGAAACGAGGTAATCTCGATATGCGAAAACTGCTTTCGAACGGTTTGGCCGTTTTTGCCGGTGTGGTTTCCATGCCAACCGGAACCCACGCGGATTCGGCAAAGCCGGCCGCTGCCGAGCATCGCAACGAACCCAAAGATTCCCGCCTCGCCTTCCTGCGCGCCTTCTTCGAGCGGGGCAAATGTCCCGCCGCCAAGCTTGCTCCCATATTCCTGGAAGCCGCCGATATGTACGCGCTCGACTGGCGCCTGCTGCCCAGCCTCTCCTTTGTGGAAACCTCCGGCGGCAAAGCCGCTAGAAACAACAACCTTTTCGGCTGGGATTCGGGCCGTGCGGCGTTTTCATCGGCGGCCGCGGGCATCCGCGCGGTAGCGTCCTCGCTGGCGCATTCCGCCATATACAGAAACAAGGATGTGGACGGGATTCTAAAGACCTACAACGGAAGTGCCGGCTATGCCCGCCGGGTGAAGGATGTGATGCGCCGGATCGCTCCCGCCGTCGACTAAACCGCGCTTACCCTTCCGGCCGCTCCGTAGCTTTGGCGGCATCCGCGCTCAGGTACATCCGCCGGTCATTGTGGAACGCTACGTTCGCCAGATGCGGAGCCGATACCGCGCTCGCGCCGACTTCCACTGGCGCGTTTGGCTCCTGGCGCGACTTCACGCAATCCAGAAAGTTCTGGATGTGCGACTCGATGGGCACCGGCGCCTCAAACGTCTGCACCGGTTGCTGGTTCTTGGGCCACGGCTCCTTCCACACGCGATACCCTTCGTTGTCGATCGCCAGGGTGCCCCGGTCGCCGCAAAAGGTGATCGACCAGTCGTTTTGGTACGAGTTAGTGTAGTTCAATGTCCACGTGGCCATCAACCCGGCGTACTCGAACACCGCGCAGAAAACGTCGGGCACCTCCGATCCGATGGTTTTGGCGATCTGCCCATAGCACACCGCCGATTTGGCCGTGCCCGCGTTGGTGAACCACTGCACCACGTCCATCAGATGCGTGCCCTGGTCGGTCATGTTGCCGCCCGAGTAGTCCCAGAACAGCCGCCACGACCGGAACCGCATGGGCTGCAGCTCGCGGTCCTTCGCCGGACCCAGGAAACGCTTCCAGTCCAGTTGGCCGGGCAGCGGAGTGTTGTCCAGCTCGTGCGCCACGTTCCAGTTCCACATCGGCTTCACCAGGGTGATCTTGCCCAGAATCCCGCTATCCACCAGCTGCTTCGCCTTGATGATGGATTCCGCGCTGCGCCGCTGCATGCCGATCTGCACGATCTGTTTGGTCTTGCGCACGGCTTGCACCATTTGCCGGCTTTGCTCGAGTGAGTGCGACATGGGCTTTTCCAGATACACGTCCTTGCGCGCATCGAGCGCCGCCAGCAGGCAGGGGGCATGCTGATGATCGGGCGTAGCCACCACCACCGCATCGATACCGCTCTGCGCCAGCAGGTCGTGATAATCCAGATGCGGCTTGGCGTCCGGCGCATCCTTGAGCGCGGCTTGCATGTTCGGCTCGTAGACTTCGGACACCGCCACGCAGGCCGCGCCCAGCTTTTGGAAATTGTGGTTCAGATAACGCCCGCGTCCGCCCGCGCCGATCAAGCCATATGCCAGGCGATCGTTCGCACCCCATGCGCGGCGCGGGATAAACAGCGGCGCCGCGGCCAGCGCCGTACCCAAGAATGTCCTGCGGTCCTGTTCCATGCAATCCTCCTTACGCTGCTCACTGTATAACGATTAGGCCGGGGTTGCAAAGACGATGTGGCGCGCGCCCGTGGGGCAGGCGCGCACACATTTGGTTTCCTACGCCGTGGCCGGCATGGAGAAAGGCTCATCGGCGCTGCCGCCGTAGATATCCGGCACGCGCGCGTTCATCGCCCGCAGATGCATGCTGAGCTGGCCGCGGTGGTGGACAGTGTGCTTGATCCAGAAATCCATATACAGCACCAGCGGCAGATTGAAGACGTTGAAGAAATTCACGGGCGCCGCCAGTTGCTCGCCGGCAAGCGCGGCAATCTTATCGGAAATCGTGGGCACGTGCGCATCGTAGTAGGCCAGTATTTCCGCGGCTGTCGCGGGCGCCGGTCCATCGGTCCCTCCCGCGTCGAAATTACCAGCGACGACTGCATCGCCGAACCATCGCTCGCTGTGCGCGATATGCCACATCAACTCGCGGGTAGTCCGTCCTTTCTCGCCCAGCTTGAAATCCAGCTGCTCCTCCGGGACGGCCGCCAGAACGCGCCGGGTCGTGGGAACTTCGCTGCCCAGGCTTTGCAGGAAAACCATGGACAATCCTTTGGCTTGATCGGGTGTAAACATGTTGCCTCCACGCGCTATGGTACAACGAACGATGGCCGAATCGCTTGGACCGCCGCGTGGGCTGGGGCTGCTCGAAGCCACGGCCCTGAACATGAGCAACATGGTCGGGGTCGGTCCGTTCGTGACCATCCCACTGTTGATCGGCGCCATGGGCGGGCCGCAATGCCTGCTAGGCTGGGCCGTGGGCGCGGTACTGGCGCTGTGCGACGGCCTGGTGTGGGCCGAACTGGCCGCGGCCATGCCGGGTGAAGGCGGCAGCTTCCTGTATTTGCGCGAAGCCTTCCGCCGCACGCGGCTCGGCACCCTGCTGCCTTTTCTGTTCATCTGGCAGTTCATCTTCAGCGGGCCGCTCGAAATCTCCTCAGGCTACATCGGCTTCGCGCAATACCTGGGCTATTTTCGCAGCGGGATGGGAATTTGGGAAACGCGCGGGGCGGTCCTCGCCGTGGGTGTGTTGGTGATCGCGCTGCTCTACCGCGGCATCCAGTCGGTGGGCCGGCTGACGGTGGTGCTCTGGATCGGGATGCTGGCCACGGTGGCGTGGATCGTGGCCGCCGGCTTCGCGCACTTCGATGCCCGGCGCGCCTTCGACTTTCCGCCGCACGCCTTCGCGATTTCGCCGGCCTTCATGTCCGGATTGGGCAGCGCCACGCTGATCGCCATGTACAATTTTCTGGGCTACTACGGCATCTGTTTCGTGGGCGGCGAGGTGCGCCGGCCGGAGCGCACAATGCCGCGCTCCATCGTGCTCTCGGTGCTGCTGGTAGGCGCAATGTACGCGCTGATGACTCTGGCCATTATGGCGGTTGTGCCATGGCGCGAAGCGGCGCAATCCAAATTCGTGGCGGCCCGCTTCATGGAAATACTTTACGGGCCGTGGGCCGCCCGCGGGGTGACCGCGCTGATCCTCTGGTCGGCGGTGGCCTCCGTATTCGCGCTGCTCTTGGCCTATAGCCGCGTGCCCTACGCAGCGGCGCTGGATGGCTACTTCTGGAAGCCCTTCGCGCGCCTCCACTCCAAGGGCGATTTCCCTTATGTGTCCCTGCTGGCGGTCGGCGGGCTGGCCATCGCGGGCGGCATGTTGAGCCTCGATTGGGTGGTCTCGGCGATCCTGACGGCGCGTATACTAATTCAGTTTATCGGGCAGATCGCGGCGGTGGAAGTCCTCCGCAAATCCCGGCCGGACGTGCGGCTGCCGTTTCGCATGTGGCTCTATCCGCTGCCCAGCATGTTGGCTCTGGCCGGCTGGGTGTACGTGTTCACGACATCCGGATGGACGTTTGTGCTCTGCGGGCTGGGAGTGCTGTCCAGCGGCGTGGCGGCGTTTGCGGGGTGGCGTCGCTGGGGGCGCGGGTAGCTTCGCAGCAGGGTCGCCGGGTCCACATGAGTTACCGCACCGTTGCGCTCCACGGTTCCGATCACGGCGGTTGATCCCTTCAAATGGCGACACGATTCGGGCGATATTATCCCGTGGTGTGTGTGCTGCCCATTCGGTGTCACAGATGGGAGAGAGGACCAGGGAAAGAGGTCTGGCCAGTATGGGTACTGACGCAGCGTGCCAGGACGAATCCTACACTGCCGGCCAGGCACCTCTTCTCGGTAACACGCGAACCCCGGAATGATAGGTGGTCTTGGGCCGGAATCCGCTGTCGACTACTACCGTTCCATCATTGCGCACTGTCGCGCCAGGAAGCCGAATTACGGATATCCGCACTTAATCATCAACAGCCTCGACCTCGATAAGGGTATCGCGTTGCTTAACGCTGGGCGACTCGGCGACTTGGCGGACTATCTTGCAGTCGATGTGGCGTTGCTGATACGTGCAGGCGCTGACTTTGGTTTTAACTCAACGCAACGTTGGCGGAGATCTGGCAAGCGGCCCTGGCTGCATAACCAGAACTACTCTCCAACCCACAGAGCGCCAAGCTTGCTTATCTGAAACTGCTTCTTCTTGATCTTCTCTGCCAGCTCGATGCCACTGATTACCACCGCCGCCGTCCGGAAGCTCTTCAGTCCCAGCATCGGGCGCAGCCTTTGTTTGACGCGCCGGTGGTCCTGTTCGATAAGGTTGTTCAGGTATTCGCTGGTCCGCACTGGCACGCGCTGCGGCACCTCGCCATTATCCTTCAACTCCGCCACCGCCCGCTGGGAGGCGGCGTAGGCGTCCAGGGTGATTTTCGTAGGAATCCGCTGAGCCTTCATGGCCTTGCGCAGAAAGGCCTTCGCCGCATTCACGTCGCGCTTCCGGCCCAGATGGAAATCGATCCACCGACAGTGCGAGCGAATCGTCTCCAGCGCTTCTCGAAATCCGGTGTGTAATGTCGCACCCACCTCAGAATGATCGTGTGCGCGATGCCTACGCCCCGTTCGCTCATCATAGCTGACCAAGTCTCGATAACTGAGCTTAAAGCTCAAGTACCAGCGGACGCACAGGACCACGATCTCCTGATCGAAGTGCCGACCCTTG
>DATKFU010000311.1:0-2723 GCA_035511215.1 Bryobacteraceae bacterium
GGGGGGGCGAGCAGGACCACTTCAAAACGCCGGCGTCCGGAAGTGAGAATGTCCATTTTGCCATCCGGATAGCTCTTCAGCACCTTCTCGACGATGACCGTGCAGCCGGCATTGACTATGCCGTCGTCTTTGGCCAGCACCACACCGAACTCGGAGTTGTCGCGAAGGGCTCCGCTAACCATTTCCTTATATCGATCTTCGAAAATGTGGAGCGGCAATTGCGTGCGGGGGAAGACTACCACATGGAGCGGGAACAGGGGGAGGAGCCGCGTGGACATGCTACCATTATTGCGTCTCAGGGCGGTTCCGGCAATTCGTTGCCAGGCGTTGTCAAGCGTGAAATGCGCATCGACGGAAAAGTAGTCCTCATCACCGGAGCTTCCGAAGGTATCGGCGCGGCCTGTGCGGCGGCGTTCCGGAAGCGCGGCGCACGGCTCTCACTGATCGCGCGCTCCCCGGAGAAGCTGCGCGACGCCGGCGGGCCCGACGCGCTGGTCACACCGGGCGATCTGACCGTGCCCGAAATCCGGCAGGCGGCCGTGGCTGCCACGCTGGATCGATTCGGGGCCATCGACATCCTGGTCAACAATGCCGGCATGGGACTTTACGACCCCGCCTGGAGCGCGCCGCTCTCCGATGCGCGCAGCCTGTTCGAGTTGAATTTCTTCGTGCCGCTGGCGCTCACGCAACTCGTGGCGCCGCACATGCGCGCCCGATCTAGCGGCGTCATCGTCAATGTTTCATCCATAGCCGGGAGAGTCACCCTGCCGTGGCTCACGCTCTATTCCGCTTCCAAGTACGCGCTGTGCTCCCTCACCGACGGCCTGCGCATGGAACTGAAGAAGGACGGTATTCACACCATCGCGGTTTGTCCCGGCTATGTGAAAACCAACTTTCAGGATCACGCGCTGAGCGGCCAGCCGCCGCCTGGAATCGCACGCCGGAAACAATTCGCCATCACGGCCGAGCAGTGCGCCGAGGCCATTGTGCGCGGTGTGGAACGCGGCGCGCGCACCGTCATGGCTCCCAGATCCGGCTGGCTGTTCGTGCTGGCCGAGCGTCTTTTTCCTGCGCTGGTCGACGCGCAACTCGCCGCCCTACTGCACGACGTATGATCCTGAAGCTGAAACGTACGCCCGGCATCTACCTGGTCGGATTCATGGGGTCCGGCAAGAGCACCATCGGCCGCTTGCTCGCCGAGCGGATCGGCTGGCACTTCGTCGATTTGGATGCGGAGATCGAAGCCGCGGAAGGGACCAGCATTTTCCGCATCTTCGAAACGCGCGGTGAAGCGGAGTTCCGCCGGTCGGAGCGCGAGAAGTTGCGCCAGCATGTACGCGCCATCGAGTGTGGCCGGCCGGCGGTTGTGGCGCTGGGCGGGGGCGCGATAGTCCAACCCGAAAACTACGCGCTGCTCGAAAACAACGGCGTCATTATTTGGCTGGATTGCCCCTTCGAGACCGTTCGCCGGCGCGTGGAGCCGGCTTCTCACCGGCCGCTGGCGCGCGATCCGGTGAGCTTTGCGCAGCTTTACGAAGACCGCCGGGAGTCCTACGCGCGCGCCGATTATCGCATCCCCATTGAGAGCGACGATCCGGCCGTCGCCGTGGAAGCCACGCTCCGGCTGCCGCTATTCAAATGAAACGCGCGGCCAAGAGTGAGGTAAAGCTCCGCCGCCAGGCGCTCGCCATTTTCAAAGCCGCTCTGCGGGCTGCCAACCCCGCGGAAGGCGTTGCCAGAGGGCTGGCGCGCGAGGATTTCAGCCATTATCGCCACATCTACGTAATCGGCGCCGGCAAGGCGGGTGCGGCCATGGCGCGCGCCGCCGAGCGTGTTCTAGGCCGGCGCATCACGGGCGGCCTGCTGAACGTGAAGTACGGCCACGTGGCTAAGTTGCGGCGTGTCGAGTTGAATGAATGCGGCCATCCGGTGCCTGACCAGCGCGGCGTGGAAGGCGCGCGGCGCATCGCCGAAATGGCCGCCGGCGCGGGTCCGGAGGATCTGGTGCTGTGCCTGATCTCCGGCGGCGCCTCCGCGCTGTTGCCGCTGCCGGCCGATCCGGTCACGCTCGACGAAAAACAGGAAGTCACCAAATTGTTGTTGGCCTCGGGCGCCAGCATTCACGAGATCAACGCGGTTCGCAAACACATCTCCCAGATCAAAGGCGGCCAACTGGCGCGCCTGGCCTATCCAGCGCAGGTGCTTTCGCTGTTGCTCTCCGATGTGATCGGCGACGATCTCGACGTGATCGGTTCCGGCCCCACCGCGCCGGACGCCTCTACGTTCGCCCTCGCCCGCGCCATTCTGGAGAAGTACGACCTCTTTCATCGCGTGCCCGCCTCCGTTCGCGAGCGCATTGAGCGCGGCTGCCAGGGCCTGATTCCGGAAACACCCAAGCGGGGCGATGCGATCTTCACGCGCGTGCGCAACGTGGTGATCGGCAGCAACCGCCTGGCAGTGGACGCTGCCGCCGGACGCGCCCGCCAATTGGGTTTTCGCACGCTGGTGCTCTCGACATTCATCGAAGGCGAGACGCGCGAGATCGCCCGCATGCACGCCGCGATCGCCAAAGAGATTGCGGTCGCGGGCCGTCCGCTGGCACCACCGGCCTGTATCATTACGGGGGGAGAAACCACCGTCACTCTGCATGGCGATGGACTGGGCGGACGGAACCAGGAATTCGTGCTGTCAGCATCCATGGATATCGCCGGCCTGCCTCTCTC
>DATKFU010000312.1:0-8550 GCA_035511215.1 Bryobacteraceae bacterium
GGGAAGAGGGGTCCGTGATCTCACCGGGCAGCACGGGCGGTTCGCCTGGGATATCGCCCCCAAGCAGCGATCGCCACGCGCTGTAGTTTCGCGGATGAAGATACACGAAAAGGTGCCTCTCCGATGCATTGACGGCCGCGAGTTGCCACTCTTCACCCGGGCGCTGGTATACCAAGAAATGTCAGGCTAACAGCAAGCGGCGTCCCTTCGGTTCGGGAACCGCATCGCCAAACTCTTTCGCGGTGTCGATCCACAAACAAATCGCGTTCTGCGCATTCCTCAGGGCGCGGTCTTGCGTTGGGCCGTGCGCGGCGCATCCCGGAAGTTCGGGCAGCTCCGCTACGAACGCCCCGGCCTCTTCGCTCCAATAGATGATGATCTCGTATTTGGTCATTGTTCGAAACCAAGCCTTTCCAGCAATCGGCACAATCATCGAAGCGGATGGCGGCGTCGGCCCTGCCGCTGAGAAGGCGCTCCAGCGTTTTCTCAGCTCCCATAACGCCATTTACATGCTGTCCTCAACGAACGTCGGCCGTGGGTCGAAAGCCGCAAAACGCGGTCGGACCTCAAGCCGCGGCGTCCGCCGGATGCACAACCTCAATGCCACCATAGCGCGAAAACCCAGTCCTGTCGAACGTGAGAATACTGGTGAGGCCATGTACTTTCATTGCGGCCACCAGCCGTGCATCGTGCACCGGCTTCCCGGAAACCCGGTATTGGATCACCAGGCTCTCCCAGATCGGATAAATCGCCGGCGTATCGGGCAACAGAGGAAACATGCTCTTCAGCCGCATCAGTTCCGAGGTTGCCTCCGGGATCGACAAACCCATACCGTTTTGGGCGGCCGGCCGTGTGGCAACCACCCACAACTCGAAAAGGTTTTGGGAAACAATGTGAAGGTCACGCCCTCGCGCTGGAAGAGTTTCAAGGGCGCGCGCAACCGTTTCGTACTGGGGATGTCGAACCTGCAGAGTTCGCAGCAGAGTGCTGGTATCAATGAGCAAAGCGGCCTTACATCAGGTCCGGATAGATACTCTCCCGGCTCATAGCCTGGTCCGAAAGAACAGGGATCTTAGGGTCATGGCTGTCAGCCCAGGCACGAAACTGTCGCGCCCACTCCTGTGGATTGGTTCTCTGCAGGTTGGCAATGGAAGCAGGCTGCACAGACTGATCGGCAAGCTCCAGCATCCACTGCTCAATGCTCAACCCGCGCGCCCGAGCCTCCGCCTTGAACGCAGCTTCTTTCTCCGGCGGCAGATTGATTGTGACAGTCATAATGCAACCCTCCGTATCCAGGTTTCCGAAGTCATTGTACACCAGGGAGTCAGGCCGAAGCGTAGCCTTCCCGCGTCCCTCCGTATTCGCGCAGCAGGCGTCCGCTGACGCCGCCATCGTCGGTGACGTGGCGCGGGCGCTCGTGCGGAACGATAATTCAATAGAGGGAGGAGTCCACGCTACGAATATCATGAGATTTCTCGATGATGTCCGCCTTGACGTTTGCTACGCCGTGCGCACGGCGCGCAAGAATCCGGCGTTCGCCGCCACGGCCACGATTGTCCTGGCGCTGGGCATCGGCGGCAACGCCGCCATGTTCTCCGTTATCCGCGCGGTCCTGCTAAGGCCGCTCCCATATGAGGATGCGGACCGCCTGGTACAGGTGTCGGTCGACAATCCCAGGCGCCCGGCGCCGGGCGGCGCATTTACCGGGTTGCGCTATACGGAGATGCGCCAGACGGCCCGGTCCTTCGTGAGCATCGGCGCTTTCTCCCGCTTCACCGAGGATATGGCGCTCTCCGACGGCGGCGATCCGGAGATGCTGAAAGGGGCGCGCGTCTCGGCGAATTTCCTGGACATCCTGGGCGTGCGGCCGGTGCTGGGGCGCGCCTTTATTCCCGCCGAAGATACGCCCGGCGGGCCGCCCGTCGCCATGCTCAGCTCGCGATTGTGGAAACGGCGTTTCGCCGCCGATCCCAGCCTGGCCGGAAAGACCGTCATCCTCAACGCCGTTCCGTATACCGTGGCCGGCGTCCTGCCCGCGGGCTTTGAGTTTCCGAATCCGGAACTCGACGTCTGGGTCACCAGGCCGGCGGAAACGTCCGCCCTGCCGGCGCGTTTCTGGCCGTTCGTCGCCACGCTCGAAGGCTTCGCGCGGCTGGGGCCTCGGGCGGGTCTGCAACAGGCTCGCGCCGAAGCCGCGGTATTGAACCGCCAATATGTCACGGCCAATCCCGGGCGTATGGATGCCTTCCCCGGCACCACCGTCCGCCTGACTCCGCTGAAGGAACGGCTGGTGGCCGATGTGCGCCCCATGCTGTGGATGCTCTTCGGCGCGGTGGGCTTCGTCCTGTTGATCGCCTGCGCGAACGTCGCCAGCCTGCTGCTGACCAGAAGCACCTGGCGCGCGCGCGAATTCGCCGTGCGCGCGGCCATCGGAGCGGCACGCACCCGCCTGATCGCCCAATCGCTGACCGAAAGCGTGGTGCTGGCCGGCGCGGGCGGATTGCTAGGCATGCTGCTGGCGAAGTGGGCGCTGGCGGCCATTACCCGCATGCCCGCTTTCACGGTCCCGCGCGCGGGCGAGATCCAGCTCGACGGCACAGTGCTGGCCTTCAGCGTGGTGGTCTCGTGCCTGACGGGAATTCTGTCCGGACTCATCCCCGCGCTGCAATCGCCCGCCTGGAACATCGCCGACCTGCTGCGCGAAAGCGGGGCAACCGCGGGACGCGCCGGCCGGGCCCTATGGGGCATGTCCAACAGCCGCAGTCTCCTGGCGATCGCCCAGATCGCCTTGTCGATCGTGCTGTTGATTGGCGCAGCGCTCCTAATCGAGAGCGTGGCGAAGCTGCGCGGCGTCAATCCCGGATTGCAGCCGGCGAATCTGTTCACCGCCAGGATCGCGCTTTCGCCGGCGCGCTACGATACGAATCCAAAAATCCTGGCTTTCTTCGACGAAGTATTGCGCCGTACCAATTCGCTTCCCGGAGTGCGTGGCGCAGCCCTCGCGCTGGCCCTCCCGCAGTCCGTCGCGCTGCGGACCAATGTCCAGGTCGGCGAGCAACCCGAAGGCGACGTGAGTAAGTGGCCCATGTGTCAAATCCAGAGTGTCACTCCCGGATATTTCCACTTACTCGGGATTCCCGTGCGGCAAGGCCGGGAGTTCGACGACCGCGACAGCCGGCCCGGCGCCCCTCCCGTAGCGATCGTCAATGAGAGCTTGGCCCGTCTGTTCGCGCCAGGTGGATACAACTGGGCCGGTCTGATCGGCCAGGTCATGCGCGAGGGCATGGACAGAACCGGCTGGATGCAGATCGTAGGTATCGTCGGCGATGTGCGCGAAGCAGGGCTGGCCGCCGAAGCCACGCCGGAGTTCTATGTGACTCCGCGTACGCACAATTCACGAACGGCCTACCTGGTCGCCCGCACCGGAACGAATCCCCTGCGCCTTACCGCGGCCATTCGCAGCCAGGTGCTCGCGGTGGATCGGGATCAACCGATTTCGAATGTCGCGACCATGGACCAGATCGTCGAGTCGTCCATTGGCAGCCGCCGGTTGACCATGCTGCTGCTGGGCCTGTTCGCGGCGGTCGCGCTGCTGTTGGCGACGGTCGGCATTTACGGCGCGATCGCGTTTTCCGGCGCGCAGCGTACCCAGGAATTGGGAATCCGGAGGGCGCTGGGAGCGCAAAGCCACGATATTATGCGGCTGATGTTGGGGCAGGGGCTGGCTCTCGCCCTGGCTGGCAGCGCGCTGGGCATTGCGGGCGCACTGCTACTGACGCGCGTCATACGAGGGCTGCTCTTCCACATCAGTCCCACCGATCCTGCGACCTATGTGGGCATAGCGTTGCTGTGGACCGTGGTAGCGTTGGCGGCAAGTTACATCCCGGCGCGGCGAGCCGCACGCATCGACCCCGCGCACGCGCTGCGAGTGGGATGAAGCTGGATAAAGGTGGATAATCGGGATATGGATGAGCACGAGACGTTGGTACGCTGGGTCGAAACCTGGAAGGAAGCTGGCCCGCGCCTCGAAGCCATTCGCGGCCGGGAGATACGGGAAGCCGACAACCTTAAGGTGCTGGCCGCGCTGGAGGGCGCCTTCAATCATGCGGTGCGAACCCTGCCGCCCCGGCCGTCCTCGGGCCTGGTTGAGATGCAGCAGTGGCTCGCGAAGCTCGGCCGATGATCGATCTCTTCGAAGCCGCGCGGCAACTGCAAGTGTTCTGCGATCTCCAAGGCTGGCGTTCCTGCATTATCGGCGGCATCGCCGTGCAGAGGTGGGGCGAACCGCGCGTCACGCGGGACGTCGACCTCACCCTGCTGACGGGCTTCGGAGCCGAAGATGCTTTCATCGATGCTCTGCTTGCGGTTTATCCGGCACGTGTCGAGAGTGCGCGGGAGTTCGCGCGCCGCTATCGCGTTCTGCTGCTGAAGGCGCCCGGCGGGATCGGCTTAGATATTTCGCTCGGTGCGCTGGCATTCGAAGAGGGTGTGGTCAGCCGCGCGACAGCCTTCTTGTTCGGCTCCGGGGTCGAGATCCGGACATGCTCGGCCGAGGACTTGGTGGTCCTCAAACTGTTCGCCTCGCGCCCTCTTGACCTGCACGATGCCGAAGGCGTAGTGCTTCGCCACGGGGACTGTCTCGACTGGCGCTACATTGAGGAACAGCTCCGCCCACTGGCGGAGGCGAAGCAGGATCCTGAAATACTTCAGACCCTGTCTCGCCTACGGCGCCATTGAAGGCAGCTTCCGCATCTGCTTTTGCGCCAGCCGGCTCCACTTGGCAATGAATCGCCTACGGTAGCGCGGCGCCGAGCTCACCGCTTCCGCGGCCCGCGCATACGCCTCGCGCGCCTCTGCGCCCCTATTCAGTCCCTCCAGCGCCTGTCCCAGATAGTACAGGCCCTCCGGATCGTAAGGCCGCCGCTCGATGTAATCCGTCAGAAACCGCCAGGCATCCTGGTATTGCCGCGCGGCCAGATACACCGCGCCGAGCTCTCGCAGGATCTCGTTCTGGCTGTGTTTGTCGTCCTGGTCCATCACCATCTGAAAGTGCGCCAAGGCATCGGCCAGCCGGCCTTGCTCGCGCGCGATGCGCCCCAATTGGAAATGCGCGTCGGTCTCTCCGGGGTCGATCTCCACCGCCTTGCGGAAACGCTCGATGGCTTCCGTATATTGGCGCCGCTGCTGGTAGATCAGTCCGAGCTGATACTGCGCCTCGCCATCGTGCGGGTTCAGCGCCGCCGCGTTCAGCATCCGGCGGAAGTTCTGGCCCTTGCGCAAACCCGCGCCCAGGTTGCCGATCTCGCTGCCGAGATAGTAATACGCGAAGAACAGGAAGAACGGCGACGCCAGCCATCCCAACAGAAAACGCAACGGCCCCCACAGGAAGGACGCCGCCACCACTGGAATCCACGACAGGCACACTACGGCCACCGCGATCCTGTTTTCGGTCCCGAAAACCGTGCGCACCACGAAGAACATCAGCGCCAGGAAGTAAAGGTGCGCCACGGCGACGAGAATCAGGAACACCGGCAGCGGAAGCATCCACCCGGCCACGGCCAACGGAAGGTTCGCGGCGGACCACGCCATCGCGGTCGAGGTAAGTAGCGGTGCATAGTCGCGCTGGAAGACGCTGCCCATTCCCCCTCCCAGGCGCGCCAGCAGCCCGCTGAGCGCCAGCACTCCCGGCACATAGGCGACAGCCAGTACCAGCAGCGGCATGTAGAAGCTGACGCCCAATCCGGACTTGTAGAACAAGGAAACGGCGAGCACCGCCACGCTGGCGAAAAGCAGGCTGCCCTGATCCAGGATCGCGCTCATCACCGCCGATGGCTGCCAGAACACGCGCAACAGGAGCTTGATGTTATCGATCAACACAGCAGGATACCAAGCCAGCGCTTGCGAACGGAGTGCGATCGCGCCATAGTGAATCGGGATGGGTTAATTATGGATATCGAAGTTCTACGCTCTCCAGTCGGCTTCTTACAACACATGCTCGGGGCGCTACCCCACGAGCGCGCGCTTCGCGACTACGAATCCTGGTGGGAAGCCGAAGGCAAACACATCTCGGACTCGACCGACCGCGCCGGCACGCCTTGGCTGCGGATGTTCGACCGCGGCGGCCGGCGTGTGGACGAGATTCTGTTCGCGCCCGAATACTGGCGCGGCCTGCGCCAGGGATACAAAGCCGGCGTGGTGTGGCGCGCCTTTGAGGACCAGTCGTTTTCAGCCAGCGCGCTGCTCGATTACATCACCTGCTTCTACGATCCGGGTTTGACCTGCCCCTATGTCTTATCTCTAGCCACTGCCGTAGCGCTCGATCGGCACGGCAGCGAGGCGCTGAAAGCGCGCTTCCTGCCGCCGCTTCTGCGCAGAGACGACACTGTCTGGCAGGGCGCCACGTGGATGACCGAGATCAAGGGCGGCTCCGATCTGGGCGCGAACGTCGAGACCGTAGCGCGTCCGTCCGGCGACCGCTGGCTGCTGACCGGCGACAAATACTTCGCCAGCAATGTGGGCGCGGATCTGGCCGTGGTAGCCGCGCGGCCCGAAGGCGCGCCACCGAATGTCCGCGGCTTGGCCCTGTTCCTGCTGCCCAAGCGCCGCGAAGACGGCGGGTTGAACTACACGATCCGCCGCCTGAAGGACAAGGTGGCCACGCGCTCCGTGCCCACGGGCGAGGTCGAATTGCGCGCCAGCGAAGCCTGGCTGCTGGGATCGCAGGATCGCGGCGCGCATCCGGGCGTTCATCTCATTTTGGAAGTGCTGAACCTCTCGCGCTCGACCAACGCGCTCGGCAGCGTGGCCATCGCGCAGCGCGCCTTGGCCGAATCGGCGGACTTCGCGCGGCAGCGGATCGCTTTCTCCAAGCCGGTCTTCGAGCACCCGCTGATGCGTAAACAGTTCGATGAACGCATCGAGACTCTGCAGGACGGCTTCGCGTTGGGCTGGGAAAGCATCGTGCGGCTGAACGAGGTGTGGCGCGAAAAGCCGCCGTATTCGGACCGCTATCACCTGTTCCGCCTCGTCGCCCACTTGGCGAAATACTGGACCTCGGACCTTGCGCCGCAGATCGCGCGCTGGGCCATGGAGGTGCACGGCGCGCTCGGCGTGCTGGCCGAGTTTCCGGTGGAGCGCTGGTTCCGAGAGGCCATGGTCCTGACCATCTGGGAAGGCACCTGCCATCGCCAGATCCTGGACGGAATGGAGGTGATGGAGCGCAAAGGCGCGCATTGCCTTCTGTTCGAGCAACTGCGCGATGCCGCCGGCCCCGCCGACCGGGCCGGCCTCGCGGAGATGCGCCGCCGCGTGGACGATCATCTGTCATTGCCGCAGGCGCAACGCGAGGCCGGCGCCGAAGAGATGTTCCGCGAACTGGCGATCTTTACGGCGCGCACCATGCGCCAATCCGCGGAAAAACAAATCCCGGTGCCGGCCTTCACTTCGTAGCGGGCGTGCTGGTGTTTAGCAACACGGAGACGCTATTCAGATTGAAGTTGGCCACCACCAGGTCCGGCAGCTTATCTGCATTGAAGTTTCCCGCGGCCAATTGCACCGGATCGTTGCCGGCGTTCCAAAAAACCGGCGCCGCGAAATTGCCATGGCCGTCGCCAGTCATGATCGCCAGGTCTGTGCTCTGGCCGCTCACCACCGCCAGATCCAGTATGCCGTCCTGGTCGAAGTCCGCCGCAATCATGGCTAGCGGATCAATCAAGGCGAAAGTGACAGCCGGTTGGAAGGTGCCGTTTCCATTACCGGCCAGCATGGCAATGGTACCGGAATTCTCATTAGCCACCACCAGGTCCACGTTCCCGTCGCCGTTGAAGTCCGCAGCCACAACCGCCACCGGACCGCCGGGGTTAGTCAGAGGATCCTGCTGCGGTTGAAAGGTGCCGTCGCCGTTGCCGATCAGCACGGAGAAGCTTCCTGCACTGAGGGTCGGCACACCGAGGTTTGCTACCGCCAGATCCAGCTTGCCATCGGCGTTGAAATCGGCCGCTGCAAGCGCGATGGGCTGCACACCAACGGCGGTGTTCAGCGGCGCCTGGAAAGTGCCGTTGCCATTGCCCAGCAGAATCGACACATTGTTGGAAGCTCCATTAGCCACAGCCAGGTCCAACTTCCCATCGCCATTGAAGTCCCCGGCCAACAGCGCGACGGGCCCGTTGCCTGCGCCGAAGTTCACTGCCGCTTGAAACGTTCCGTCTCCGTTACCCAGGAAGATCGACACATTGTCGAGATCCTGATTGGCTACCGCCAGGTCCAGCTTGCCGTCGCCATTGAAGTCGCCGGCCACCACCGCTACCGGGCGCGTCCCTGTAGCCAAGGTGCCCGATACAGTGAAACCGCCCGTTCCGTTGCCTTGGAGCAAGGTTACGCTGTTCGCGCCCCGATTGGCTACCGCCAGATCCAGCTTTCCGTCGCCATTGAAGTCGCCGGTGGCAATCGACAGCGGCAACTTCCCCACTGCCGTTGTCGACGCAGCCTGGAACCCGGTCCCGGTGCCCAACAGCACCGTCATCACATTGGACGCCAGGTTGGCGACGGACA
>DATKFU010000313.1:0-5219 GCA_035511215.1 Bryobacteraceae bacterium
CTCCTCGGCCGCCAGCTTCTGCGTGATCAATTTCTTCTTCGCCTTCTTCAGGGCCACCAGGCGGTCCCGTTCGGCTTGTGTCATCAGAAGTAGTCCTTGTTCCATCCCCCCAGCCTGGATGGCGTCAACAGGACATTTCTACTTTGCGCAAATAGGACATTATCATTTTGCGCTGACACCCGCCTAACACCCCCTTGACAACGGGGCGCGACCATGATTAACCTAACCCGACGTGCGTCGTTCGCGGCGCACCACGATTTGGAGGGAGACATGTTCAATCGAGTGCGACTCGGTGCGTCGTTGTTGTGCATTGCAGCATTGGGAGCCATCCCTAGCCTGGCGCAGGTGCCCATAGGAACGTTAGCCGGCACCGTGCACGACCAAACCGGCGGCGTGATGCAGGGTGCCACCGTCACGCTAACCAACAAGGACACGGGACGGGAGCGCCAGGTGGTTTCGGCCGGCGACGGGACGTTCCGTGTGTCGCCATTGCTTCCGGGAAATTACATCGTGAAGGCCGCCGCGTCGGGGTTCCGGACGCTGGTCGAAGAGGCCACGGTGCAAGTGGGCCAGGTCACCACCATCGAATTGGCAATGCAGGTGGGCGCGGCCGCCGAAGTCGTGAGCGTGCAAGGCGAGGCCGCGCAGATCGACTACGACAGCCACACCATCGGCGGCGTGATCACGCGTGAGGAGATCGAGAACCTCCCGCTCAACGGCCGCAGCTTTCTGAATTTGGCCATGCTGGAGCCGGGCGTGAGCGTCTCGGCGAATAGCGTCGGCCAGTACAACCGGCTGTTCGATGTGAATATTCTGGGCGCGGATTCCAGCAACGGCTCGATCCGCATCACCGTCGATGGCGCAACCATTGCCGATTCGGTGACCGGCGGCACCCAGCAGAACTTCTCGCAGGAGGTGGTGCAGGAGTTTCAACTGTCCTCGACCAACATGGACCTGTCCAACGCCATCGGCGCGGGCGGCGCCATCAATATCGCGACGCGCGGCGGCACCAACGAATTTCACGGCAGCGCCTTCTTCTTCGACCGGGACCACGACTTCTCGGCGTATCCGTATCTGCAGCGCGTCGCCACCGAGCCGGCCAGTCCTTTCTTTGCGCGGCGCCAGTCGGGCTTCGAAATCGGGGGGCCGGTCAAGAAGGACAAGCTGTTTTTCTTCTCCGCGCTGGAGCACACCAATCAGGTGGGGGTCTACAGCGAGTTCCCCAGCGATCCGTTGTTTCAACAGTTCGCGTCGTACGCCGGCAGTCCCTTCCACGAAAACGAAATCAATGAACGGCTGGACTGGCTGATCAGCGCCAAGCACACCGCATCACTGCGCTATTCCCACGACGGCAATAACGGCTATGCCCCGTCAGGCGGCGGCGACCTGCCGTCGGATTGGGACGTAAATAAGAACTGGGCGGATTCCGGCGTCTTTTCGCTCACCAGCGCGCTGAGTCCCAGCCTGGCCAACGAATTCCGCTACTCCTACACCTACTGGTCGAACTCCAACGAGCCGCCCACGGCGGCGCAATGCCCTGCGCCCTGCCTGGGGTTGGGAGGGCCGAACCTCAGCATCTACGGCGTATCGAACTTCACCATCGGCAATGCCACCAATGCGCCGCAAACCCGCGTCTTGCGGCGGAACATCTTTCAAGACAACATCAGCAAGACGAAGGGCAAGCACTCCATGAAGTTCGGCGCCTATTGGGAGTATCAGCAAGGCACCGGAACCTATGCGTACGCGGCTCCGGCGGCGGCCGAGTTGTTTTCGCCGGAAATTGTGCAGGGGTTCAATTCCGAGGTGCCGGCGCCCTATCAAATCTCGGTTCCCTCCTCGTATACCACCCTCGCCAACCTCCTGCAGCTTCCGGTGGCTGGATTCGAGATGGGCGTTGGCGATATCAACCAGCCGCCGCTCTATGACAAGAGCGATGCCGACCACGACAATACCTTTCACTTCTTCTGGCAGGATAACTGGCGCGTGAAACCGAAATTCAGCCTGAATTTTGGCCTGGCCTGGACTTACGAAAGCAATGCGCTTAACTACGACCTGACCAAGCCCGCATACCTGGCGCCGCTCTACGGCGCGGGCGGTCTGGGACACGAACAGCACCAGCCGTATAATTTCAGCCCCATGCTGGGCTTTGCCTGGACCGTGGGCAACGACAACAAGACCGTGATCCGCGGCGGCGCCGGCATTTACTATGACACCATCAACCTCGAAGAGCGCCTGATCGAGCGCGCCATGCTGGGGCCCGACGGCACCGGCAGGGCATTGCTGGGCGACAGCGTCTTCTTTCCGACCATCTCGCAGTTGAACGGTTTCGGTCAATTGCCCCCGTCCCTGCAGCCCACGGCGCTTTCGAGCGAACCCACCACCTTCACCGGGCAGGAACTGGTCAATCTGATCCCGGCGTTCTATGCCGGCGCCCAAGCCGAGCTCGGCCCTCCCGGCAATACGAATCTGGCGGTTCGCAACATCAACGTGTTTAAGACCGGCGAGGAGTTGCTGAACCCGGATTTCCGGCCGCCCTATTCCGAGCACGTCAGCCTCGGAGTTCAGCGGGAAGTGCATACCGACCTGGTGATCTCCGCCGATTTCGTGTACCGGCTATACCTGCACCAGATCATTCGCGACACGGACCTCAATCACTTCTACAGCGCGGAGGGCCCCGTGATTCCGGCGTGCACCGGAACGGAAGCGTCCAACCCCCTCGCCGAGTGCTCGACGGGCGTGATCCAGGGCATTCTCAGCGGCGCGCGCTCCAATTACAAGGGACTGCTGCTCAAAGCCAACAAGCGTTTCTCGCACCGCACCAGCGGCCAGTTGTCGTACGCGTACTCCGACCAGACCGGCTACAACGGCCTGGTGGACGACAGCAACTGGTTCGCTTCCGTGGGACCGCAGGCCGGCCATCAGATCCTGACCGGATCGATTGTCGTGAATCTGCCCTGGGGCATCATGGTTTCCGGCATCACCTCCTATGCCAGCGTGGGGCCGATTGAGCCAACCATTTCGGGTGTAGACATCAACGGGAACGGCGCCGTGGAAGCGGGAGAAACCGGCGGGTCGCCGCTTCCGGGCATCGGCTACAACCAGTTCGGCATCAATGCCGGAAAGGGCGAGCTGACTCAGTTGGTGAATCAGTTCAATCAGGACTACGCCGGAAAAACCACCACCACGGGTGTGATTCCCACTCTCTCGCTGCCCACTACCTGGACGTTCCCGCGCAGCTTCAACTCCCAGGATATCCGCGTGACCAAAGTTATCAAGCTGGGGACGGAGCGCGCCAAGCTGTCCCTCATCGGCGAGTGTTTCAACGTTTTTAACATCGCCAACCTGACCGGGTACAGCTATAATTTGACCTCGAACAGCGCCGGATTCGGTGAGCCGACCGCGCGCGAATCCAACGTTTTCGGTTCAGGCGGTCCGCGCGCGTTCCAGTTCGCCGCGCGCTTTTCATTCTAGTGTAGTAGCCGTTCGAGCACGCTGCGCAGACGACAAACTACGATCGTCTGCACCTAGTTATTTCGAAGACACTGCACTCTAGCCCGTATTTCTCACAGAGCTTGGTGACGGCGACGTGGCGCACGCACTTGTGCGTGCCGCGTCGGCACTCGTGCCGACGCCCGCCTTTAACAGGCTGTGCCGGCCGACAAGGGTGTCGAGACGAGTCTCGACACGGCACGCACGAGTGCGTACGTCACCTCGTCGGGCGACAATTGAGAAATGCGGGCTAGCTCCGGCAAGCCGGCGCGCGCAAGCGCCACTTCATTTTGGCGGAACGGCAAGTTCGACGCGCACGCGTGCGATGCGATTGCGTTCCATCTCGAGGACCGTGTAGCGCCGCCCGTCATATTCCACGTGTTCGCCGGCGTGCGGGATGTAGCCGAGACGGTACAGCAGGAATCCGGCAAGCGTTTCGAATCCGGCTTCGGATGGGATTTCGATGCCGTGCTCGGTTTCGAGGTCGCGAATCCGGGTAGCGCCGTCGAGCTCCACTTCGCTCGGTGGCGACCCGGCGGGTCCGCCGGCGGCCGCCTCGGTCTTCTCGTCGTACTCGTCCTGAATAGGTCCCACCACCTGCTCCAGCACATCTTCTACGGTGAGGAGTCCGGCGATGGTGCCGAACTCGTCCACCACCATAGCCATGTGGGAACGGCCCTCCTGGAACTCGGCGAGCATTTGCCCGACCGGCTTGGTTTCCGGGACCACAAGGTGCTTGCGCAGCAGACGGCGGATGCGGAACGCCCGGCTGGGGCGGCCCGCGCGGATGGCCTCCCGGCGCTCCTCCCAAACCGGGAGCAGGTCTTTGTAGTGCAGCAGGCCGACGATCTGCTCGGGCTTGTCCTCATACACCGGGAGGCGCGAGTGCCGGTGTTCGATCATGGCGTGCAAAACCTGATCGAGTGTGGCTTCCACCGAAACCGAGACGATATCGTTGCGCGGCACCATGATTTCGCGCACCGAGAGTTCACTCAGATCCAACACCCGGTGGATCATATCTTCCTGCGACTCAGGCAGGTAGCCGAGGCCGCGGCTGGAGGTGACGATCAGCTTTAACTCCTCCGCGGAATGGCCGCCGGAGCGATGGTGGCCGCCGATGCGCAGCATATTGGTAATGGCGCTGCTGGATTTCTCCATCACCAGCACGAAGGGGAGGGAGATGCGGTAGAAGACTAGCAGGGCGGGCGCCATGGTGACGGCCAGACGGTCGGCGGTGGCGATGGCCAGGTTCTTGGGCACCACTTCGCCCACCACTACATGCAGGTAGCTGATGGCCAGGAACGCCACCAGCAGGCTGGCGCCGTGAATGATGCTGGCGGCGGCAGGCCCCCAATCCGGATGGAACCACGACTGGATGATGCGGAACACCGTTTCTTCGCCGGCCCACCCGAGCCCCAGGCTGCTGAGGGTGACGCCGACCTGCGTCACGGAGAGCAGTCGCGCCGGATTCGCGAGCAGGTTGATCGCTGTCTGCGCGCCGGTTTGGCCCTCTTCGGCGAGTTGGCGCAGGCGCGACCCGCGCACGGAAAGCAATGCGACTTCCGCAGCCGCGAAAAAACCGTTCAGCCCGATCAGCAGGGCCACCAGAATGAGGCGAAATCCCAGATACGATTGGATCATTGGCGTGGCAGGAGGCCAGAATCTAGTGGTAGCACAGGCTTCTGCCTGTGTGCGCGCCGGTTTTCACAAAAACACGCTAACCATTTCAC
>DATKFU010000314.1:0-2167 GCA_035511215.1 Bryobacteraceae bacterium
CGCTTCACTCTGATTGCCCTCTCGGTGGCGCCCGTCCTGTTTGCCGTGGTCTATTCCTATACGCGGCGCATCAAGAAGGCTTCCCGCGAGGTGCGCAAGAAGGAAAGCGAAATTGTTTCGGTGATCCAGGAAGTGCTTACCTCGATTCGCGTGGTAAAGGCCTTCGCACGGGAGGAATACGAGCAGCGCCGTCTCGAAGAGGAGAGCCTGGAAAGCGTGGAAATCGCCCTGCGCGCCCGCGGCATGAAGGCCAAACTGTCTCCTCTGGTGGAGATTATCGTGGCTGTGGGCACTAGCATGGTGCTATGGTTTGGCGCGCGAATGGCCCTGCAAGGTACGCTTTCGGCCGGTACGCTGATTGTGTTCATTTTCTATCTGGGAAAAATGTACAAGCCGATGCAGGATCTTTCCAAGATGACGGATAGCTATGCGAAAGCCTCCGTCGGCTACGAGCGTATTCGGGAGATTCTGGACACCAACCACGAGGTTCGCGACCTGCCAGGCGCCCGGAAGGCTCCACCACTGCGCGGCCGCATCGAGTTTGAGAACGTAAGCTTCGGCTACGACTCCGAACACCCGGTGCTCCACGATGTGAGCTTTCGAATCGAACCGGGGCAGACCGCGGCGCTGGCCGGTCCGACAGGAGCCGGCAAGACTACGATTGTCAGTCTGATACCGCGCTTCTACGATCTGGATTCCGGCGCGGTGAAGATCGATGGCCGCGACATTCGCAGCTTTAGCCTGCCATCGCTGCGCCAGCAGATCAGCTTCGTCCTGCAGGAGACCATCTTGTTCCACGGCCCCCTTTGGTCCAACATCGCGTACGGCAAACCGGGCGCCAGCCAATCCGAGATCCTGCGTGCCGCGGAGATGGCCAACGCCCACGAGTTCATCGAGAAGATGCCCGATGGTTATAACACCATCGTGGGTGAGCGCGGAGTGACGCTTTCGGGCGGCCAGCGGCAGCGTATTGCGATCGCCCGCGCAGTCATCCGCAATAGCCCGATTCTGATTCTGGACGAACCCAGTTCCGGACTGGACGCGGCTTCGGAGAAGTTGGTGTTCGAGGCCTTGGACCGTCTCATGGAGGGCAAGACTTCCATCGTCATCGCGCATCGCCTCTCGACCATTCGCCGCGCTGATATTATCCTGATGGTGGATGACGGAAGGATTGTGGAGAGCGGCCGCCACGAACAACTGCTGAAGTCCGGTGGCTTATACGCGCAGCTCTACGAGTTACAGTTCGGCGGCCAGGAGAGCCTCACAGGCGTGTGAGCTGGGCAATGCGCCGCTCCATCACGGCGGCAAATGCATCGGTCTCTTCCGGCGAATATCCGGCCGCGCGGAAGGCATCGCGGATCTGCTTGGGCGAGAGACGCGCCAACAGCTGTCCCATCCACCGCGCATCCTGCAGCGGGATGTCCCTGCCGATCCACTCCAGGCGAACCCGCTGGGCGTATTCCTTAACGGCCAGGAAGTATATAAGGCTCGGCCGGGCCGGCACTTGAAAATCGACGGTGGATGCCGCGACCTTGCGGATCAGCCTCGCATGCGTGTAAGAGTCCAGGTTCCCCTTGGCCTTCCGCGGGGGAAAGCCTCGCCCCACTGTGCCAAAACTGGCGCCCAGATCGCTCACCATGTAAATCCGCCGATTGCCATCCTGGTAGATCGAATTGTTTTCATCTTTCAGATCCCAGTTGTCGATCACCGCCATTAATACCCTCAGACCGTTCAGCTCGCGCGTGCCTGTGAACGGATCCTGCCGCCACTCCCAGTTGCCGATCTTTTTTTCTTCGGCGGGCTCCCGCTTCAAACGCACGTTACTCGCGGAGCCGCCTGGCCCGATCATATTCTGACCGCGATGCAGGTGTGCGGGCATTTCTTGCACCTGCAAGCCGGACACGAAGTAATCCTCGTTCGCGTTGTAGCCCACCGCCCATACGATCCGCGACGCAACCGTCTCCGGCCGGGCCTCGATTCCGAGCTTGACCTTCCACTTGACGCCGTCCTCGCCGCGAACCACGAACTTCGGGTTGGTGCCGTCGAGATCTTCCTTGACGAACTTAAATGTGCCGTGCGGCACGTGTTCGCTGCCGCCTGGCCCGTAAAAAAGATCGCGGGATTCAATGTCCAGCGGTTCCTGCCACAGGACCGCTGGCCCGCCCCC
>DATKFU010000315.1:0-8273 GCA_035511215.1 Bryobacteraceae bacterium
GGGGAGGTTCGGCAGTCTCCGAGGCGGGGCCCTTACGCGGCGACACGGGCGGCGGTTCGTCTTCCATCAGAGACTCCGCCATGATCTTCTCGGCGTACTTGGGATCCACGTATTCGGTGTATTCGGGCACCTCTTCAACCGGGGTCTCGTCGGTCACGATTTTCTCGGAAGTGAATTCCTGCTCGCTGGCCAGCGCACGGCCTTCCACCACCGAGTCCGCGATCTTGCTGGCGAACAGGCGAATGGCCCGCAACGCGTCGTCGTTGCCCGGTATCACGTAGTCCACCTCGTCGGGATCGCAGTTGGTATCCACAATGGCTACCACCGGGATACCTAGACGGCGCGCTTCCTTCACCGCGATAGCTTCTTTGTTCGAGTCGATCACAAACAGCAGATCGGGCAGGCCGGGCATGTCCTTGATGCCCTGCAGGTTCGAATCCAGGTGCTTGCGTTCGCGCTCCAGGCGAATGATTTCCTTCTTGGGCCGGCCGGTGTAACCGCCTTCCACGTTGGCCATTCCCTCCAGTTCCTTGAGCCGCTTGATGGACTTCTGCACCGTGGCCATGTTCGTAAGCAGGCCGCCCAACCAGCGCTGGTTCACGAAAAACATCTGGCAGCGCCGGGCTTCCTCGGCGATGGCCTCCTGCGCTTGCCGCTTGGTTCCCACGAACAGCACATTCTTGCCTTGAGATGCCATTTCGCCCACGAAGCGGGCGGCGTCCTTGAACATTTTCAAGGTCTTCTGCAGGTCGATTATGTAGATGCCGTTGCGTTCGCCGAAAATGTATTCCTTCATTTTCGGATTCCAGCGCTTGGTCTGGTGCCCGAAGTGAACACCGGCTTCGAGCAATTCCTTCATCGATATTGCGGGCGTAGACTACCTCCTAAATTTCCGTGCCAAGGCCACGCGCGCGATCCAAAGCGAGATTTGCACGCAGGACCCCCGGCACACCAACTGCGATCAACAAACTCGCGCAAAACTGGGCGCATCGCGCCGCTCAAATCGGCGGAGTGCCTGCCTGAATGGCGGCGCGAAACCGCGCCCCTTTGCGCTTCAAACATTACCGTTTGGAGAACTGGAAGCGCTTGCGCGCACCCTTTTGGCCGTACTTCTTGCGTTCATGCTGGCGCGGGTCGCGCGTCAGAAAGCCGAGCTTCTTGAGGCGGGACCGCAGCTCCACGTTGAACTCGCACAGCGCGCGCGCGATTCCATGACGGGCGGCGCCGGCCTGACCGGAAATACCTCCACCGTCGATGCGCATCAGGATATCGAACTTGTCGGCCGTCTCGGTCGCCAGCAGAGGCTGGCGCACGGAGGCACGGGCGGCTTCGGTGGAGAAGTAGTTCTCGAAGGGTCTGCCGTTGATGGTCACATCCCCTTTGCCGGGCCGAAGAATCACACGGGCCACCGATTCCTTACGGCGGCCGGTACCAAGATATTGAACGATGCTTGCTGCCACTAATGAACCTTTCGCTATTTAAGAGCGCTTTTGAGAGCCATGACGGTGGGTTTCTGCGCCGCATGCGGATGCTTTTCACCCGCATAGACCTTCAGCTTGCGATACATCTGCTTGCCCAGCTTGGTCTTCGGAAGCATGCCCTGGATGGCCTCTTCCACCATGCGTGCGGGCCGTGTGGCGCGCACGCGCCGCGCGCTGGTTTCCACCAGCCCGCCGGGATATCCTGTGAAATGCCGGTAGACTTTGTTGTCGTCCTTCCGGCCCGTAAGCCGCACTTTGGCGGCGTTGACGACCACCACGTGATCGCCTGTATCCAGAAACGGGGTAAATATCGCTTTATGCTTGCCCATCAAGAGCATAGCAGCCTTGCTGGCGAGTTTGCCGAGAACTACATCGTCGGCATCCAGCACATGCCACTGGCGGACTATCCCGTTCTTAGAGGGGAACTGGGTACTCATTGACACACGTCTCCACTTCGTCGCTTCAAACTATTTAGATTACCGGGCTGAGCGCCGAAAGTCAAATGGCCGCTCCGCCCGAGTGGGGCAGGCTCCCAGCCGGGGTGCCCTCCGGGCCCGGCCTCGTAGGCCGCCCGCGCGACAGAATCCTGCCGGTCAATACTTGATCAACAGCCCGGTCTGCACCGTATTCGTGTATTGAAAAGTGGGGGGCTCCGATCCCAGCTTGTAGGTCGTGCATAGCGCCACGTGGCCGGACTGATCCAGTCCAATATTGATACCCGCCTCTCCATACGGACGGAATCCCGAGACCGGCACCAGGCGAATGGTCTTGCCATCGCTCGATTGGCGCGAGGTATATTCCGTTGTGAAAAGATATCTGGGGACCGCCGTTAAAGTCAGGCTGATCCGCTTGTATTCCGTAGAGGCAGCGACTTTCGGCCGCAGGCGGGCGATAGCATAAGTCGGTACCTTGACCGACTCGTTGCTCTTTGCCGCTTTCACGGTCTGAGCCACGACAGATCCCCCCAGTTCCTCGCCTAGGTATGGCTGCAGCCCGGCTCCCCAATTCGCGAATTCATTCGAGAAAGCCGGGTCTTTGTTTTTCGTGTCCTTCTTGAGCTCCGTGAAACGCCGCCAGGCCCGCACCAGGCGCGACGACGAAAGCCAGCCTACGAAAAACTGAAATTCCTGGTCGTATATCAGGTTCTGGTGATTGAACTCCTTGTCGGTTTCAAACGATACCGCCGGCGTAATTCGTACCGCTTCCAGGCCGACGCTTTCCGTACGAAATAGCTGCGTCAGGCCCAATGAAGGCACGATCGTGTCGTTCACTTTAACTGTGGCAACGGTCCCGGCGCCAATATCCATATTCAGCGCCGGCTGCCATGTAAAGCCGCCAATACTAGGCCGGCCCAGGGTTGGCGCAATTTTCGCCTCGATCGCATAACCCGGTAAAGAGCCAGGGCCCGCCTCGTGATCCACCTTGAAATACCACGTTGAGTCGTCCTTGGTCTTGGGAACCGCTCCCAGCGTGACCTCGTTCTGGATCTTCAAAGTATCTCCAAAGAAGTCCCGGAGCCCCTCCACGCCCAGGGTTGCCTTCGGCTGCTCGAGATGATCGGTCATGAGGGTTACTTTCGCGCGGCCGAAGGTCTCGACATTCTCTTCCGCAGGAGATGGCGGGGGGCATGTGGCGCTTGCGCCGCAGTCGGGAACCGGCGTCCTGATCGGTACGGATATTGCCTTGTGGTAGACCTTCGTTTTGAGGGCGCTCAACTCGAAAAATTGTGGGCCGTTCTTGTCGAACGGCTGCAGTGCGATGTTCGAGTAGATTTGGAATTCCGCGCCGAGACTCGACACGAGGCTGGGCTTGATGGTGGCGTTAGGCTTTGTCGAAATACTGACGGTGAGCTTTTCAAAGGGGCCATTCATGAGCGCCGGCTTTCGCTTGACGTCGACCGAAATAGTAGCGCGCCCATCGGGCGCCAAATCCAATTCGTAGTCTTTGCCCTTTTCGAGAGGCGCACCTCCGCCCGCCTTGGTCATATCAATCCTGATCCACGGATCTTCAGTCGCCGACAGCTTGACCGATGCAACTACGCCTGCGACCGGCTTTCGATCACCGGCCGCGTCCAAATACAGAGTAGCCGTCGTATCGAATTGGAGCAAATTCGTCCGGTCGCAGTTCACATAGACCACTTGCGCGGTTACGATGCGGTATGCGTCCACGCCCTTCGCCAAATCCTTGGTATCGCACGGCAGCGAGACAGGCGCGTTCTGCGCGGTCAGTGGAGCGACCGCCGACAAAAGCGCCCCCAACAGCCATTTCATGGTTCTTCGCCCCATTTAATCGTTACCAGCGCCCGTGGCCGCCGGCTGCAGCTCATCGGCGAGGTCTTGTACGGTCTTGACGGTTCCGCCGTCGTCAAAATCTCCGGACTCCAGACGGGGCGAAGCAGGAAAGGCTTGCCGGAGCCTCTTCAAAAGGTCTTCGATCCCGTCCGGTTTGAACAGAAGCGCGTTGTGGTCCGAGTCGGCGGCAGTCTGATTCCACCAATCCTGCAGGTTCTGTGACATCTTCTCCGGCCGCTGCCCGCTCCACTGTTCGATTACATCGACAACAGCTTTGTTGGTCGGCATAGGGTCCACTCCTAAACGTACAGCATACTCCGGGCCGGCTCGGTTTGTTGCGGTTATTTTTGGTGTTTATTTGTGGGTGATATCTTCGAAGGGGACGTTCTGAATCGCATACTCCTTCCAGTCGCGGTAGTCGAAATGCCACCACTCGCTGGGATACACGGTGAACCCCTGCTTCTCCATCGCGCCGCGCAGCAGTTGCCTGTGTGACCGCTGCTCCGCCGTTCCGCCGGCATAGTCGGGATACGACCGCGCGGACATCTCGTCGTACCCGCCAGTCATCTCGATTTCACGCCCGGTCTTCAGGTCGTAGAGTGACAAATCCACCGCGCATCCGCGATTGTGGCGCGACCCATCCGCCGGGTTCGCGACAAACTCATGTTTGTCCGGCGGCGTGGCATCCCAGAACATCTTGGTGACATACCAGGGACGGTAGGCATCGAAAATCAGCAGACCGTAGCCCTCCTTCAGCAGCTCGCGATGCGCCCGCAGCATCGCCTCCGCCGCGGGACGCTGCAGGAAAGCGCGCGCCGACGAGTAGACGGGCGTGCTCAGGAAGTTGTCCGGGGTCGCGTAGCGGATGTCCAGCTTGATGCGCGGATCGAGCGCGGCAAGGTCCACCAAGTCGGACTTCCGGAAGCTGCCCTGCTCTGCGGGAGGCTGCGCCGCCAGCGCTTCAACGCGCAGCTCCGCCACCGGCCGCACCGGCTGGATACGGAATATGCCGGGCCTCGTCTGGGCCGCTGCGGCGCAGACCAGCAATACGATTAAGCCTCTTCCCTTATCCCACGTCATCCGAATCGTCGCTATCTTCTTCTTGGGCCGGTTTCGAGCTGACCTGAATCTCAGTCAGATTCGCGGCCTTCAGTTCCAGGTTGATCGCCGCAATGTCCGCGGCTTTAATCTGATTCCAGCGATCCGTCACCGCTGGATAGTCCCGCGCCAGCCTGCCGACAGCGGACGACTGCGCCGCGGTGGGCGCGGCATCGGCGCTGTCGACTTCGGCATAGAGGCCGGACGCCGCACCATTTACCGACGCGAGGCCCGGCTCGGCGGGCGCGGGGCCGAACCCTCCTCCGGTTCCCAATGCCGCCTTGATCTTCTTGCCCAGCGCCGCGAGATGTTCGGCCAACGGCCCAGTGGCATCGTGGGCCAGCTTGTCGATCTGCTCCTGCGCCGCACGAGCTTCCCGGATGGCTTCGGTAGTGCGCGTCATGAACTTCGAAAGCTGCTTCTCGGCTTCGTACTGCTGCTCGAAACCTGCCTGCGCCGTCTTCACGCGCGGGTCGATCTTAACGGTGAGCGGCGCGCTGTGCTGGCGGCCATCGGCCATGAGCTTCACCGTGTAGATGCCCGGCAGCGCGCCCGGACCTTGCGGCAGCCGCGGCGTGTCGTGCGGGACCGCCGAAATAGGATACTCATGCCGGAGTGCCTCGGGCGGCGCGCCGTGCAGATCCCACACCCAGCGGTGCAGTCCAGCCTCTGCCGAAAGAACGCGCGCAGGGCGCACCCACAACGGCGGAATGCTCAAGGCCTTCAAATCGGCCTCGGTAACATCCGGCTGGTCCGCGCTCGAATACCGCCGCACCGGCTTGCCGCTCGCGTCCAGAATCTCCAGCGTCACGGGCGCCGCTGATTTCTGAGCAAGATAGTAATCGATAACAGCGCCATCCGGCGGATTCTCGGCCAACGGCTCATCCGGCGGTAGCGGCGTGTCGCTGTTGGTGGAGCGCCGCACACGGTAAGCCGGCGCGGGGCGGCCCAGCCATGCGGCCGAAGCAATCGCCTTCTCGTCGATCTGCCGCAAGGGCGTGATGTCGTCAAGTATCCAGAACGAGCGCCCGTGCGTCGCCACGATCAGGTCGCTTCCGTGGATACACAGGTCGCGCATGGATGTGTGCGGCAGGTTCAGTTGCAGCGATTGCCAGTGGCCGCCATCGTCGAACGATGCCCACACGCTGGTTTCGCTGCCCGCGAACAGCAGCCCTTTGCGCACGGGATCTTCGCGCACGGTATCGATCGGGGCATCGTTCGGCAGCCCGCTAGTGATCGTTTGCCAGGTCTTGCCGCCGTCGTGTGTGCGGTAGATATAGGGAGTCAGGTCGTTCACACGGAAGCGGCTCACCGAGGCATAGGCGGACTGATCGTCAAAGTGCGACGCCTCCAGTTGCGTGACTTTGCTCCAAGGTGTCAGCGCAGGTGGTGTGATGTCTTTCCAGTTCTTGCCGCCGTCGGTGGTAATCCGGATTAACCCCTCGTCGGTGCCCGCCCAGATGGTATCGATGTTGTGAAACGAGGGCGCCAGCGAGTAGACCACGCCGCGCTGCTTCTCCGCGCCGGCGTCTTCGGCCGCCATGCTGCCCAGACTTGCCGGAACACCGGGATGCGGGCGTGTCAGATCGCCGCTGATGGTCTGCCAGGAGTGGCCGCCGTCCACGGTCTTGAACACCACGTTGGCCGCGTAGAACAGCACGTGCGGATCGACGGGCGAGAACACGATGGGCTGCGTGCGATCGGCACGATACGTTTGGCCCGCCGGCGGCCGCGGCGAGATGATTTCCACCTGGCCGGTGCTGCGGTGAAACTTCGACACCTGGCCGCGTCCCGCCCCATACACGGTATCGGGATCGCGCGGGTCGGGCGCCACATAGCCGTATTCAATGACGCTCACCGGATGCCATTCCCGAAAGGTGATCGCGCCATCGTTGCCGCGGCTGGAGACGCACACCGAGCCGCTCTCCTGCTGCCCGGCGCAAACGCGATACGGAAACGCGTTGTCGGCCACCGCATGGTAGAGCTGCGCGGTCGGCTGGTTGTACCAGGAACTCCACGTGCGCCCCCGGTTTACGCTGACCAGCGCGCCCTGGTCGCCTACCAGCAGGATAATGTCCGGGTTGTTGGGATTGATCCAGATGTTCTGATAGTCGTCGCCGCCGGGCGCGCCCTTAATGCCGGTCCAGGTCTGGCCGCCATCGGTGGAGCGCCAGGTCACGATGCTCGCGCTGTAGAGCGTATCGGCGTTCTTCGGATCGACGCGTGGCACCGGCAGGTCGCCGCCGCCGATGCGATTCGCGGGCCGCGTGTCCGTAGTGGCGCGATGCCAGTTTTCGCCGGCGTCGTCCGAACGGTAGATGCCCACTTCGCGGCCCGCGGCGACGGTCGCGTACAGGCGGCGCGGGTCGCTGGGCGCGATGGCCACGTAAGCCTGCGCCACCTGCGGAAGGCCCTGCGCCAGCTTGCGCCACGCCTTGCCTCCGTCGATGGATTTGAAGATGCCGCCGTGCGTGCCGCTGTATGTGTTCCCGAATTCCCACGGCCCTTCGCGGGCCTCCCACAGAGAGGCATACAGGACGTCGGGATTGGTTGGGTCCATGGCGATATCGGAAGCTCCCGTGTTTTCGTCCACGTACAGCGCCTTCTGCCAGTTTTGGCCGCCATCGGTGGAAGCAAACACGCCACGCTGCTCGTTGGCGCCATAGGGATGCCCCAGCACCGCCGCGAACAGGTGGTTGGCGTCGAGCGGGTCCACCGCCAGCGCCGGAATCTGCCAGCCGTCGCGGAGGCCCAGGTGCGTCCAGGTCTGGCCCGCGTCCGTGGATTTGTAGATGCCGTTGCCTACCGACAAATCCGGGCGCTGCAGGCCCTCGCCGCTCGCGACATAGACGATATTCGGATCGGAGGGCGCCACGGCGATGGCACCGATGGAACCGGTGGGCTGGCTATCGAAGATCGGCGTCCAGGTGCGGCCGTAGTCGTCGGACTTCCAGACTCCGCCGTTGACCTGGCCCATGTAGAACAGGTTGGGCTGGCCCGGTACGCCGGCCGCCGCGCGCGTCCGCCCGCCGCGGAAAGGACCGATGTTGCGCCAGTGCAGCTCCTTGAAAAGATCGGAGTTGATCTGTTGCGCGCCGGCCGCGCCGGCTAGAATGAAAGGAAGAACACGCCGTATCCACGTGGAGGTCATCCTTTCCATTATGCCTTTGTGGGGCAGGCGTCTACGCCTGCTGCGGGTCTCCAGACCCGCCCTACACTACTTTTCAAACGTGATGCTGGATTCCCCCGCGTACCTGTGATAATTCCGGAAGTCGATGGCGTTGCGGCTGCAACTGTTCGTATCCCGCTGGCAGCCCATGTTCTCGGCGTGCACCGGCACCAGGTACTGCCGGTCGCCAAAGCGCACGAATTCGTAATCGGTAGCCATCTCGATTTTGTCGGT
>DATKFU010000316.1:0-2673 GCA_035511215.1 Bryobacteraceae bacterium
TCAGCGGCCATACCGGGCGCGCGCCCTTTGTTTCACATCTTCCCAGGACAGTCCCGAGGCCGGGTTTTTTAAAAGATTCGCTTTTCTGCGCGCCAGTTCGTGTTTCTGCCAGTCGTGGACCGGCACCGCTTCTGGCGTCCCTGCAAGGTCGTCCCACAGATCTTCGACGAGTTGAAGTTTCTCCGCTGGGCTTAGATCAAAGATCGACGATTCAGCGCCGTTCATTCGGAAGTCTCCAATGTCAATTCTCTCAAAACCTTGGGCCACTTGCCTGCGTAACACACGAATAGCCGACTCAGGTCTTCCCCGGCCGCACGATCAGCATCGGGATATCGAGATCGTGCCGCACCGGGTTGATGGTGTTGCCGAAAATCAGGTCCTTGAATCCGCCGTGCCCGTGGGCGCCCATAATCACCAGGTCGGGGTGGATTTCGTGGGCGTAGCGCACAATTTCCCGTTTGGGCGACGATGAATGGCAGATGGCGGTTTCCACCGGAATACCCTGTTCACGGAACGACCGCGCGATCTTCTCCAGGTAGGCTTCGCCCAATTCCACTTCGGCGGTGGAAGCATCCGGTCCATACACCTGGCTGGTAACGCCCTCCTCCACGTGCAGCAGGAAAATCTTGGCGCCGTGAGAGCGGGCCATGGCGGCCGCATGGTTGACGGCAAGCCGGTCGAGATCGGTGTGGTCCAGCGGCACAAGTATCCGCTGGTAGATGGGGGCGGCAGCGGCGGTGGCCTCAGCGGCGGCGGCTTCCGGCAGCGTGACGGGGGCCAGCCCATAGCTGACGCGGCGCGTTATATAAGGCTCAACCGTTACCCATACCAGCAGCAGCAACAGCCCGGTTCCAACCGGAATCACCACCAGCCAGATCGCCGGACGCCACCGGCCGGCGCTGTCCATCCAGCCGGAGATGGTCTGCACCGCAAGCGCGAAATTGAGCCCCAGGATAACTGCCGCGCTAGCCCATGCGAGCGCATTGACCCACGCGCGGTTTGCGAATGCGCCCATGCGGTTGCGGTCGCTGGTGAAGTGGATCAGCGGGATGATGGCGAACGGAAGCTGCATGCTCAGCACGCACTGGCTGAGCAGCAGCAGCTGTAGCGTGGATTGCTCGCCGGCGAAATAGATAGTCAGCGCGGCGGGTATGATCGCCAGCGAGCGCGTTATAATGCGCCGCAGCCACGGCCGCACGCGGAGGTTGAGGAACCCTTCCATCACTACCTGGCCGGCCAGGGTTCCGGTAAGCGTGGAGGATTGGCCGGAGCAAATCAGCGCGATGGCGAAAATCACGCTGGCCATGCCGACGCCCAGCAGCGGCGTGAGCAGCCGGTACGCCTGCTGAATTTCCGTCACCACGATGCCGTGCTTGAAGAAGACCGCGGCCGACATCACCAGGATGCCGATGTTCACAAACATGGCGCCGTTGAGCGCCACCACCGAATCGATCAGGTTGTAGCGGCACGCCGCGCGCTTGGCGCCCTCATCGTGGGCGATGTGGCGCGTCTGCACCAGGGCCGAATGCAGGTACATATTGTGCGGCATCACGGTGGCGCCCAAAATGGTGATGGCCAAATAGAGGCTCTGGCCGTTGAGACGCGGCATCAGGCCGGTGGCCAGCTCCGCAAAAGCCGGTTTGGCCCAGATCACTTCCACGCAGAAGCAGCCGGCGATAATCGCAATCAGCGCGAGGACGAACGCTTCCAGCGTGCGGATGCCGAAACTCTGGAACCACAGCAGCAGCAGCGTATCGAGGGCGGTCAGCAGCACTCCCCAGAGCAATGGAATGCCAAACAGCAGATTGAGCCCGATGGCGGCGCCCAGCACTTCGGCCAGGTCGCACGCGCCGATGGCGATTTCGCAGAGAATCCACAACGCCACGTTGACCTGGCGCGGATACCGCTCGCGACAGGCCTGCGCCAGGTCGCGGCCGGCCACAATGCCCAGGCGCGCGCTCAGCGTCTGCAGCAGAATCGCCATGGCGTTCGACATCACCAGCACCCAAAGCAGCCGGTAGCCGAAACGCGCGCCGCCTTCGAGGTCGGTCGCCCAATTGCCGGGGTCCATGTAGCCGACGCTCACCAGGTAGGCCGGACCGGCAAAGGCGAACATGCGCCGCCAGAAAGATGGCAGCGACGTGGCCACGCTGGCGTGTACGTCGGCCAGCGAGCGCGATCGCTGACGCAATTGTTCGGTGGGCGTCACTGATCTTAATTATGCGGGATAAGAGGCTTATGCGGGAAACGCGGCGGGGTGGCGTTCCGGGTCCTCAAGCACAGGGAAAACGACGCGGAACACGCTCCCCTGCCCCGGCGCGCTCTCTACGGAGATCTCACCATGAAGCGTGCGAATGATGCCCAATGCGGCTGCCAGACCGAGCCCGCGGCCGGTGAACTTGGTGGTGAAGAACGGGTCGAAGATGCGCGCCCTGGTGGCGTCGTCCATACCGCAGCCGTCGTCCTTGACTTCGAATACCAACCGCCGCTCGCCGCCGGACGCGGACGCCGCGGTGGCGATGACTACCGTGCCCGGCCGTTCTCCGATGGCTTCGGCGGCGTTGATGATGAGGTTCATCACCAGCTGCTGCATCTGCGAACGGTCGCCTTCAATCCGGGGAAGCCCATCTGTGAGCAGCAGCTTCAGCTCGACGGCGCGGGCTATCGAAACGC
>DATKFU010000317.1:0-16888 GCA_035511215.1 Bryobacteraceae bacterium
GCTCAGCGGATTAGCATCAAGAGCGTAGCTATCCAATGAAGCCTCGTAGCGAACCATACCTGAAATCCCAAGAAGTCGCGGACGTGTTGGGAGTTACCAAGCGCACGCTGATGAACTGGTTGCGGACGGAGAAGATCCAGGAACCAGAACGTAACCAGGCGAACCGCTACCGGCGCTGGACCGCACAGGACGTAGAGCGCATCCGGCAAACCATCGCGGAGAACAACAGTGATTAAGCTCGTGATTTCCAACCAACGCGGCGGGGTGGCTAAGACCACCACGGCTACCACGCTGGCGCGTCTTTGGGCCGATCAAGGCCGCAAGGTGCTGTTGATCGATACCGACCCGCAAGGCTCGGTGGGGATGTCGCTGGGTCTGAAGGCCGATAAGTTTCTCCATCATTTTGTGGTGTACAACCACCTGTTTGAGAGCTGCCTGGTGCACGCAACACCCAACATCGATGTGCTTTGCAGCAGCCGCGAAACGATTCAGGCCGAGGCGTCGCTGATGGGCGTGCCTGCCCGGGAGATGTCCTTTTCCCTTCTCTTCTCCAAAGTGGACGAGCCCTACGACATCGTGCTGATTGACGTTGCCCCATCCATCACGCTCATGCAGACCTGCGCCATGGTTTACGCGCAACGCGTACTGATTCCCGTCAGTATGGACACCCTCAGCCTCCAGGGCGCCGGTGCCTGCCTGGAGACGGCGCGGATGATGAATGAGCTTTTTCGCGTCAACGTGCGTCCAGCTGCCCTCTTGCCCGTAATGGTAGACCGGCGATTCCAACATACCGCCGTGATGATGAAGTCCTTGGAGGACCTCTCGGCGAAGTTCACCATTCCCCTGCTCCCGGCCATCCGGACGGACGTCACAGTGGCCAAGTGCGGCCGCGCGCGGCAGTTCTTGGTGGACTACGATCCTAAGTGTAAAGCTATGGAAGACTATGAGATAGCGGGAGCCCAGCTATTGGAGTTGCTCGATGAACGAGCCGGCCAAAAAGAATCCGAAAACGTCCAAACCGTCCAAGCGTAGGCCCGCAATGGAGCCGCTAGGCTGGGACGAGATCGTCAGCCAGCCGGGCATGGGCGGCTATCTGTCCTTTTTGAACGGCCCGGTTCCCCTGCCCCACCTGCAAAGTCCGACTCCTGACCTTGCTCCGGACCCTGGGGTTGCTTCAGGCCCTAAGATTATAATAGCCCCGGCGGTTGTTTCAAGCCCTGCGCCGGATTCGACTCCTGAGTCCTCCCTAGCCTCAGCGGTTCTTGAAACATCTGCCATTGAAATAACCCCTGGGGGCACCATAATCAATGACTTGGGCTTCGTTCGTTCAATCCCTGAGGTCGTTTCAGCCCCTCCATCTACACCGACTACCGGAACTGCTATTTCCGACTTCCCGGCCCCTGAGGTCGTTTCGATCCCTGCGGTTCCAGCAGGCCGCCTTCGCATCCGCAGGTGCGCCGCAACCCACGACGGCCATTCGCTTGGCGAAGAGGTCCTCTATCAAGCCCTTTGGAAAGCGGCCCAGCTGGAATCTGCCGAAACCCGCACCATCGTGATTGGCTGGCGCGGCATGTCCCAGCTCTGCCGGATGACCCCTAAGAACTGCAAGATCAACACGCAACGCCTCGTCCGCAAGTTAGCCTTGGAAGTTTTGTCGCCTTACAACACGCCTGAGTCAATCGGCACGACCTACCGTGTCTACTCGGATCAGGCCATCTTGCAACGCCGCCGCGACGCAGGATTGGAATGGGTGGTGCGGAGCAGGGGAGTCGATTTCGTCGATCCGGCTACCGGAATCAGCATTATGCCCATCTGTGCACATACGTATCAGAGCATCCCCCCATCGATATAATCTAAAAAAATCTGGGAATACGGCCCGAAACCGCCACTTATCTTTCTTAAGTAAGTTTCAGGGCAGGGAATTGACCTGCTCCAACCATGCGCATTTGCATCGTAGGCGGCATTTTCGACAAACCGGCGGACTACCGGGATCGCCACTCCATCTCACCCGAGACGGTCTTGGCGGACGGCTTGCGCCAGCGCGGTTGGCAGGTGACGCTCTCGGGGCACGCCGCGTCCCTGCCCCAGGGCAACTTCGACCTGGTGCACGTGCACCACTTCGGCCGCGCCGCGCTACGCCTGGCAGCGGCCACTGGACGGCCGCCCTTTGTCCTCACCACCCACGATCCGTTCGCCATGAACGGGCTGCCCGTGGGCTGGAGGCGGCGGCTGACCGATGGCTTCGTGCTGCGCAAGGCCGCCGCTATCGTTGCGCTCTCCAACGCTGAACGCGACTTCCTCGCCCGCCGCCGGGGTCTACCGCCGGAGCGCGTCGCAGTCATTCCCAACGGCATCAGTACGGCGGTATTCGACCGTACCGCCGGGCCCGCCGCGCCCGCCAACGACGCGCTGCTGTTCGTCGGCCAACTCCAGGAGTTTAAAGGCCTGGACTACTTGTTACACGCTTTGCCCGCAGTCCGCGCCGCCTATCCGCGCGTCAAACTGCGGGTGGTCTACCAGACTGGCGCGCTACTGGAGCGTTACCAGAGGCACGCGGCGCGGCTCGGGCTGGACGGCTGTCTGGAGTTCGCCGGGTCCCAAACAGCCGCCGGCTTGGCCCGGCTTTATTCCACCGCCGCCGTCGTCGTCTCGCCCAGTCTGGGTGAATGCCTGTCCACGGTGGTCCTCGAAGCCATGTCCTGCGGCGCCGCCGTGGTAGCCACCGACGTAGGCGGCATACGCGAGCAACTGGATGCTGACACCGGCGTCATCGTGCCCCCGCGCGACAGCGCCGCGCTAGCGCGGGCCGTTTGCATGTTGCTGGCCGACAGCGACCGGCGCCGCCGGTTGGGCCAGGCCGCCTTGCGCAAGGCCCATGCCCAATTCAGCGTGCGCCAGATGATCGACCGCCACGTGCGCCTTTACGAGGAAGTACTGGAGACCGATGCACGCGCTGCTTAGTTGTACGGATGCCGAACTGCTGGGCCTGGCGCAAACCATCTACGACATTCCGTCGTTGGCCGCCTGGCGGGCAGCCGAGTTGAAAGCTTTGCGGCATTGCACCTTCGCACCGCCGGTGCTGGAGATCGGTTGCGGTGACGGACGATTTACATCGCTGCTATTGCCGCGGGTAGAGTGGGGCATCGACCTCAACCCGCGCGAAATAGCGTTATGCGCCGGACGCAACGGCTTCTACGGCCACCTCTCGTGCATGGATGCGCGCCTGCTTACATTTGCGGATGGAGTCTTCGCCACAGTCTTCGCCAACTGCGTCATGGAACATATCCCGGACTTGGCCCGGGTACTGGCGGAGTGCCGCCGCGTCCTGCAACCGGGAGGCGAGTTGATTGCGACTGTTCCGCTGATCGAGATGAATCGGCACCTGCTGCTCAGCGGCGGTTGGTATGCGCGTCTGCGCGCCGGGCAACTGCAGCACCTCCATCTGCTGGCTGAGGACGCCTGGGTGGCGGCTTTGTCGAAAGCCGGCTTCAGCACCGTCCGGACTACACCTTATCTATCGGCCCGGATGTGTGAGCTCTGGGATCGCGTGGATGGCCCCCTCTGCATCGGCGCGGGTCCCCTGACGGCGGGGCGGGCCTACCGCTTCGGGTTGCGGCTGCTGCCTACACCCTGGCGCTCCAAAGTGAATCATGAATGGCAACATTACTTTATAAGAGCGCTCCAGCAGAATCCGCCGCAGACCCCCTGCGCGATGCTGATCCAAGCCGGGGTGCCCTCCGGGCTGGACGCCTCACCACCACCGCGCGCAACATAGGACTCGTCCTGGGTGGACAGGCCGGCCTTTCAGCCAGCCGGTTCGCCGCGTTGCTGCTGGTGTCGCACTGGGTGTCGCCCGCGCATTTTGACGAATGTGCCATCTATGCCAGCAGCAGCCTGGTGGTGGGCAACCTTTGCGAGTTGGGCATCAACATCTCCTGCCTGAAATTCGCCGCCGGCGTTACCGGCGTCGACTGGCTGCGCACCGTTTCGCGCTTCCTGCTGCTGCGCCTGGCGTTGACCGCCGGGGTGATCGCCGCCGTATTCCTGGTCGCACCGCTGGCCAGCGCCAGGCTGCTGCGGCATCCCGAATACGCTATGGCGATCCGCCTGGCATGCGGCAGCGCGGCGGTGGCGTCGGTATCGTCATTCACTTTTGCGTTGTTGCAGTCGCGGTTCCAGTTCGCGCGCATGGCGTGGCTGTGCGCGGCCGCCGCCATCCTGCAGATTTTGCCGGTGCTGCTGGTGCGCCGCTTCGGATGGTCCGGGGTAGCCGGCCTGTTCGCGGGGGACGCACTCAGCAGGTTGTGGATCGTCGCCGCCAACCTAAGCCTGCTGGCAGCCGTACTGGCAGCCGCCCGCCAGCCCGGCACACGCCCAGCCTGGAAGACCATCGCCGTATTTGCCAATTGGATCACGATGTCCACCGTGATCGGTTCGCTTTACAGCTACATTCCGTCGATCGCGCTGTCGCGCTGGGCGGCGGCCTCGGCCCTCGGAACCTATAGCTTGGGCATGTCGTTGAGCGGTGGATTCGGGCTCCTCATCAACACCACCAGTACAGTCCTTTTGCCGGAAGCCGTCGCCGCAACTACCACGGAGCGACGCCACAGCTATTTGCGCAGCTATTTGCCGGCAGCCGCGTTGCTGGCGGTGGCGCTACTCGTCCCGACCTGGCTCGGCGGACCGCTGGCCGCGCACCTGTTTCCGGCTGCCATGCATGGCGCCGTGCGCGTCTTCCAGCTGTTGGCCACGGCACATATCGCGCTGCTGGTAGCCAATCCCGTGCAGTTCCTGCTTTACGGCGCGGGACGCCCGGAGTGGTGCACGGCATCCGACGCTCTGATCACGCTGCTGTTCGGCGCGATGGCCGTATGGCTGGCGCCCGCTTACGGCGCGGTCGGCGTGGCCTGGGCCCTGCTGATCGCGCAAACGGGCATCAAAGCCGGGCTGGCCACGGGGCTGGGAACGGCGGGCTGGGGCCTGGGAGCCAGATCCGCATGAGGATCGCTTTCATCGCAACGCTGGTCCTGGTTGCCGGGGCGGTGCACTTCGCCAACGAATCGCCGGCTGGGGCAAATGCTTACTTGTTTTTTGCCGTGCTGTTGCTTTCCTTTGGCATTTACAGCCGGGGCATGCGCCACCAGAACTACTGGCTTAGCCTGACCGGACTGGTGGAGGCTTGGTTCATCTTCGATTACTGCTTCTACGGAACCGCCGTATCGGTGCTCCAGCGAAGCAAGACACCTTTGCCGGCATCCATGGACGAAGCTTATTCGCGCACTTATCTGGTAGGCGCGCTGGCGTTTTTGGCGTTCGCCTGCGGGGCCTACGCCGGCTTCGCCCGATCGGGTATCAGCCGAAGTGCGCGGGCCGCCGCGCGGGCCATGATCGCCACCCTCCGCGCCCGGCGGCAGGCGTTTCGCCGCGTCCGGCTGCAGCGCGCCGTATTCCTTTTCTTTACCATCGCCGGCGTGTTGAGCATCGTCGTCCTGCTCCTCGATCCCGAGAGCCGGCAACAGCTTTTCTTCGATCATGTCGGCCTTTCTCCGCGCGAGGGCATGGGCCGGTACACCGATTTGTTCTTCATGTTGCCTACCACCGCCTTGGGACTGTGGTATCTCTCCAAGCCAAAGCGCCGGTATTCCCGCATACTGACTATGGCCGGCCTGTTCCTGATTGCCGCCCTCCACCTGGGTTGCGGTCGTCGATTGATGTGGGCCGGCACCATGCTATTGGTCTTTCACCTGTGCAAGGTGCGCGGCATCTTCACGCTGCGGGCGCGATACCTGGTGGTGGCGATACCGCTGGTGCTGCTGGTTTCGCTTTGGATGGAGGCCACCAAGAACATCGGCTGGTATTCGGCGGCGGACGCCATCGACATCACCGCGCTTGCCGACGGCGACAAAGTCTTCGACATGGTGGACAACTCCGTCGGCCGGTTCGATACCACGGCGGCGCTGATCGTCGATCGCGAGACGCAGCCTTACTACTACGGTGAGACCTTTCTGATGGCGCCCCTGCAAATCCTGCCGGTCTCGGCGGGATTCGAGCGCTCCCGCGGAGTGCGCGAAGAGCTGGGCGAGCTGATCTATGGCGCTTTTGACCAGGGACTGGTTTCGCAGGAAGCGTCGCTGGTCGGCGAATTGTATGCCAACTTCGGCTATTTCGGCGTGATGGGAGGATTCCTGTTAGTCGGGTTCGGCGCGGCATTTCTGGACGGGCGATGCCATCATAGCCGCCACCCGATTGTGGCGCTGGGCTATGGACTGTGCCTGTTTCGCGCCGTGCATCAACTGGCCACCGCATCCACGTCGTGGTTTCCGCTCACCTTTCTGGCGTTTGTGCCGTGGCTTTGCGCGGTAGCCGTGGCGCAGGTGCCCTGGGGGACCCAGCGGTGATCGTCCACGTAGGGCCTTCCCACCTGCCCCTGCCGGCGCGGCTCGGCGGCGCAGTCGAGCGCCGCATGATGGAACTGGCCGAGGCGCAGGCGCGCGCGGGCGAGCGCGTCATCGTGTATTCGGGCGGCCCGGAAACCGGCTGGCGGGAATACCACGGCGTCTCCATCCGCTATTTGAACGGATCGCGCGCAGAGTTCGCGCTACGCTTCGTACAAGACGTTGCGCGCCGCACGCCACGCGTGATTCACGTGCACAATCGCGCGGAGATTGCCTGGCTGGCGAAGACCGCCGGGCTGGGTCCCGCCGTGCTGAGCTGCGATTACCATTTCGAGCCCTGGCGGCGATTTGCGCACTTGAAAAGAATCAGCAAAGCTGCCTGGCGGCAATGTTTGCTGGCGTGCGACCGCATCGCGCCGGTCTCGGACTACTGTCTGGACATGTACCGCGAATACTGGGATTTGCCCGGCGGCAAGTTGGCGCCGATCCCCAATGGCGTGGACTGCGCGCGCTTCCGCCCGGACGCCGCCCTGCGCGCCGAATGGCGCGCGCGCCTGGGTCTCGACGCGCGCCCGATGATTCTGTATGTCGGCCGGCTGTGCGAGCAAAAAGGCACCGACCTGCTGATCGCCGCCTACCGCATGTTGCGGCGGACGGCCGCACTGGTGGTGGCGGGCCCTTGTGAGCGGTTTGGCGAGACACATCTCGGTCCACTGGTGGCGCAGGTGCGCGCAGCCGGCGGCATCTATCTGCCTCCCCTGGACGACGCCGATATGCCGGGAATCTATAACGCTTGCGACGTCTTCGCGATGCCCACGCGCGAACTGGAAATGTTCGGCATGGCGGCGGTGGAGGCACAGGCCTGCGGCAAGCCGGTGGTAGCCAGCGATCACGGCGGCCTGCGGGAGACCGTTCCGGAAACCGCCGGAATGCGTTTTCAAACCGGCAATGCCGCGGACTTGGCCGCCCATCTGGAAGCGCTCCTTGCCGCAACATGCGACAAACCTGATTTGCTGGGCGCGCTGGGAGCGGGCGCTCGCGAAAGTGCGGCGCGCTATGACTGGCCTCGTATCGTCCAGCGCTGCGATGAGGTCTACGCCGCATTATGAGCACCCCACTGATCAGCATCGCCATGCCGTTCTACAACGCGGAGCGCACCATCGGCGCCTCCATCCGGTCGATCCTGGCGCAAAGCCACGCAAGCTGGGAACTACTGCTTTGCGACGACGGCTCTACGGATGCGAGCCGCGAGCTGGCGCGCGCATTCGACGATCCGCGCATCGTGTTGTGGGGAGACCCACAGCGCCTCCAATTGGGAGCGCGCTTGAACGAATGCATCGACCGCGCACGCGGTGAGTATATCGCGCGCATGGATGCCGACGACATTGCTTACCCGCGGCGCCTGGAAAAGCAACTCAATTTTCTGGAAGACCATCCGGCGGTGGACCTGACCGGCGGATGTGCCGTGGTTTTCGCCGACGGGGGCGCGCCCCTCGGTAAACGTAATTATCCCGCCGCGCACGCCGATATTGCCCGTAGGCCGTTGCATTGGTTCAAGCTGATGCATCCCACCTTCATGGGAAAAACGTCCTGGTTCCGGCGCTACCGTTATCGCACCGATGCCATCCGCTGCGAAGACATGGATCTGCTGTTCCGCGCCCGCGCGGGCAGCCGGTTTGCCAACCTCCCGGAGGTCGTGCTGGGTTACCGGCAGGGTTCCCTCGATTTGCGGAAGTCTTTGCGCGGGCGCTGGATGTGGTTCCATTGTTCGGGGCGCTACTTGAATGCCACTGAGCGTCTGCGCGTGGGAGCGATGGAGGCATTCAAGAGTTGCTGGGACGTTTTGACGGTCGCGGCGCATGCGGATGCCGCCTGGCTGCGCTCGCGCTATGCCGCACTCAACGAGAATGAATTACGGGAATGGCGGCAGGTATGGGACTCGGTGTCTTCATGAACACCGCTACACGACAGGCTGCCGCCTGTCCCACCGTCTGGCCCGTACCGGATTACGGCGCCGTAACGGCCGGCGTGCGCGATCTTTTCCGCTATCTCGGCCTCGACGCGGCCAACCCGCTGGGCCGCTGGATCAAGCCCGGCATGACCGTAGTCGTCAAGCCCAACTGGGTGAAGCACGAGTTCGGCTCTACCGTTGGCCGGAACGTCCTATTCACGCATGCCTCGCTCGTGCGTGTGCTCATCGACGCCGCACTCCAAGCGCTAGCGGGCGACGGGCGCGTCTTCGTGGCGGATGCGCCCCTGCAAGGCTCCGACTTTGCCCGCTTCCGGCGTCAAAGTGGCCTTGGCGAACTGGAGAAGGACTACACGCACGCACCAGTCGCGTTCCTCGACCTGCGCCAGCAGTGGGCCGAGATCGACGACGCCAGCAGTTACGTGCGCGGCGTACATCCGCTCGCGGGCGATCCAAACGGCTATTCGCTCGTCGATCTGGGGGCGCGCAGCCGCCTCGCGTGCTTCGGCGTAAATACGCGTTTTGGGGTCACCGACTATAGTTCCGCGAATACCAACGGCCATCGTCACGGCGCGCATCGTTACTCGGTCAGCAATACCATACTGAGCGCCGACGTGATCCTAAACGTTCCCAAGCTCAAGACGCACATGAAGACCGGTATGACCGGCGCCCTGAAGAATTTCATCGGCATCGTGGGGGCTAAGGATTTTCTGCCGCATTTCCGCACCGGCTCTCCGCGCGCCGGAGGCGACGAATACCCGGATCACAACTGGCTCAGCCACGCTGCCAGCCCCGTACGGGAGCTTCTGCAGACGCGCGCACCATTGTGGATGTGGAAACTGGCGCGCGCGGGTGCGCAAACGGCCTCGTCGCCGCTGATTCATGGCGGCGGCTGGCACGGCAACGATACGCTATGGCGCACCATACACGACCTGGTGGATATTGCGCGCAATTACGATGTAGACGGCGCACTACGTCCGCGGCCCCGAACCATACTGACGCTGGTGGATGCCATCGTGGCGGGTGAAGACTGCGGCCCCTTGAGGCCGCGTCCCAAGCCGTGCGGGCTGCTGATATGGGGAGAAGATCCCGGCACGGTGGATGTGACCTGCGCCACTCTGATGGGTTTCGATTGGCGCAAGATTCCACTGCTAAACCATCTGTGCGATGCCGAAGCGCGGGCGTTCAGCGACTTTCGCGGGGAGACCCCCACTGTGCACGGCCCGGGGCAGTTCGACGCGCCGGTCGGCTGGGCAGGCAAGATTGAGGCTGTCCGGAAGGATTAGACTTAAAGTGCATGGCGGCGTCAATCAGTGTCCCAGTCGAGGAGTACCTGCGGACTACCTACATCCGGATATGGAGTACGTGAATGGGGAGCCTGTGAAGCGCCACGCGCAGGTTTCACGTTCTCACCGAGCAGCGGCTGAACGTGCTGGGCACAAAAACAGGTACCGCATCCCGGATGTCTCCGTGATGGCGCTGCCCTACCGGAGCCTGTGCTGGCCACTCCGCCCCACTTGATTATCGAGATCCTGTCTCCGGACGATGAGACTGCCGACATGCTGGTCAAAGTGGCCGATTATCTGCGCTTCGACGTTGCACATATCTGGATAGCGGATCCGTACAGGCACACCGTGCAGGAAGCCGATCACGAAGGCATCCGCTATTGCGCCGGTCTGGTTCCAGAGACCGACTTGGTAGGCCGCGTGGATTTCAACGACCTGTTCGCGCAGCTGGACGAAGCCACCGAGTGAAGTCCAGAATCCGGATATTAACGGCCGCCACGAAATTTGTGCAACAAACTGTTACACAATTGCCCCTTCCGGCCAGCCTCTAAGCAGCTGTATAGCCCGCACCAGTGTGCCCTCACCGTCTACGGTGCGATAACGCACATTTAATCTCCGGAGATAAAGACCGTATCATTTCCCACATATTTATTTCAAAGACATCGCTGACATGCTGCACAAACTCTATGCCGCACTGCCTGTTGCCCTGCAGCACGCTTGCGCCACCGCCCAGGGCGCCAAGTATCACCATTGGCGCTATAGCGGAGTATTCCAGGATTACCTTGCAACGCTCAAGCGCACCGAGTACCTGCCCGCGGAACAACTGCACGAACTGCAGGCCATCCAGCTAGCCAGACTCCGGAGATTTGCCGCCACGCACGTGCCGCACTATCGGAAACACGGCCCGGCGGCATTCACCGCTAAAGATCAAATCCGGGAACGCCCCGAGGATTTCCTCGCGGATACTTTTCCGCTGCGGGCGCTGATTCCCTGGCACACCAGCGGCACGACGGGAAAGCCGCTTACCGTCTACCACAGCCGCCAGGCGATGCAGAAGATGTGGGCTTTCGTCGAACTATACCGGAACACGGCGGGTGTCACCAAAAACGACCGGCGCGCCCAGTTCACCGGCAAGATGATTGTGCCGGCGCGCCAATCCGAATCGACGAAAACATTCTGGCGGCGCGACCTGGCAAACCACGCACTGCTTCTTTCGACCGTCCACCTGCTGCCGGGGAATTTGCCCTTCTATGCCGCGGCCCTGGAGCATTTCCGGCCGGTGTACCTCTCCGGCTACCCGTCTGCGATGTACATGCTGGCGGAATACTACTGGCAGTCGGGCCGTCCCGCGCCACAGTTGAGGGCCGCGCTCACTTCCGCCGAGACCCTCCTCGAACACCAGCGCCGCGCCATAGAGGAGACATTCGCGACGCCCGTCTTCGACCAGTATGGACAGGCCGAGATGCAGAGCTTCTGGTACGCATGCGAAGCCGGCCGCATGCACGCGCATCCGCTGGCCGGCTTAACCGAGATACTGCGTGCCGACGGTACGCCGGCGGCTCCCGGCGAGATGGGCGAAGTGGTACTGACCGGCCTCGTGAATTACGCCATGCCGCTCATACGATACCGCGTGGGCGACACCGCGCGCTTCGCCACCGAAAAATGTCCCTGCGGCCGCGGCATGCCGGTCATTGAGGAGATCGGCGGCCGGCTCGACGATTTTGTCTATACCCGCGAACGCGGTTTTCTTGGGCGCCTGGATCCGGTGTTGAAAGGCGTCCGCAACATTGTCGAGAGCCAGCTCGAGCAGGAATCGCTGGACGTGCTGCGCGTGCGCTTCGTGCCTGCGCCGCGCTTCACCGGCGAAGATCTGCAAATGCTGGAAAACAATCTCCGCGCCCGTGTGGGCCGGAATATTCATCTGGAGTTTGAATGTACCGATCGCATTCCACGCTCGTCGAACGGGAAATTCCGGTTCGTGATCTCACGGCTGGACCGGAACGTCCCAAAGTCGTGCGTGTCGTCACGCGGCTGAACATAGGCGGCCCGGCCATTCACACGCTGCTGCTTACGCGGGAGATGGCCGCGCTGGAGTATCGCACCTTGCTGGTGGCGGGAAGCTGCGAGCCGGAAGACGGAGACATGCGCTGCTTGCTGCAGCCGGCCGATTCCGTACGCTGGGTGCCGGAACTGTCGCGCTCCGTGCGGCCGTGGCGCAATCTCAAAGCGCTGTGGCGATTGTGGCGGCTGCTGCGGCGCGAGCAGCCCGCCATCGTGCACACGCATACCGCCATGGCCGGATGCCTGGGACGCCTGGCGGCCGTGCTGAGCGGTGCGCCGATCATCATCCACACGTTTCACGGCAATAGCCTGAATGAGTATTTCTCGCGCACCCAAGCGTTTGTGTTCCGGCGCGTCGAGCAAGTGCTGGCGCGCTTCACCGACGCACTGTGCGTGGTGTCGCCGCAGCAGGCCGTTGAATTGAGCGCGAAGTTTCACGTCGCTCCGGCGCACAAGTTTCACGTCGTACCGCTAGGGCTGGAGCTGGACGACTACTTCGCCCTGCGTCCGCCGGCAGGCACAGGCCCGCTGACGGTGGGTTGGTTCGGCCGCATGGTCCCCGTGAAAAACATTGCGCTCCTGGCCGCCACCATTGAAAACGCGCTCGAACGCAGCCAGAGCATACGGTTTGTGATCGCGGGCGATGGGCCGGACCGCTCCGCGCTGACGGGCCTTCTCGATCGGTATCGCGAGCGCGTGGAGTGGCTGGGCTGGCAGAAGGAAATCCTGCCGGCGATGGCGCGGTGCGCCGTAGTGTTGCAGACTTCGCGCAACGAAGGCACGCCTGTGGCGCTTATCCAGGGCATGGCAGCGGCCCGGCCGTTTGTTTCCACCGCCGTGGGTGGCCTGGTGGACATGGTTTCCGGCAGCGTTGAGCGCACTACGGGCGGCGCGCGCTGGTATGCCAATGGCGTGCTGACGGAGTCGAGTGCCGGCACGCTGGCTGACGCGCTGGCTGCACTAGCCGGGGACCGTACGCTGGTAGCGCGCATGGGGCTCGCAGGCCGAGCTTTCGCGTCGCGGCAGTACCGCAAGGAGACGCTGGTGGAAAACCTGGACACGTTGTACCGCAAGTTGCTGCGGAAAAAGAATTTGGGACCAAACTTTTGTGGGAGGAATTCATGAACGTCTTGATCACCGGCGGGGCTGGGTTTATCGGATCGCATTTGGCGGAGCGCTGTCTGGCGGAGGGGTGGCGCGTTGCCATTATCGACGACCTATCGACGGGCGCTTTCGAGAATATCGCGCATCTGAAGGGCAAACCCGCATTTTCCTACCGCATCGAGTCGGTCTTCAATGAGCCCGTGGTCGCCGAAATGGTGGACAGCGCCGATATCGTATTCCATCTGGCTGCGGCGGTCGGCGTGAAGCAGATCGTCAACAACCTGGTCAGCGCCATCCGAACGAATGTCGATGGCGCCGAGGTGGTGCTGCGCTACGCCACCAAGAAGGGCAAGCCCGTCATGTTGGCGTCCACCTCGGAAGTTTATGGCAAGAGCACCCGCCTGCCGTTCCGCGAGAGCGACGACGTAGTGCTCGGTCCCACAAAAATCGGCCGCTGGAGCTACGCTGTTTCGAAGGCGCTGGATGAATGCCTGGGGCTGGCCTATTGGAGCGAACGCGGCCTGCCCGTAACCGTGCTGCGTTTCTTCAACACAGTCGGGCCTCGCCAGACTGGCCGCTACGGCATGGTGCTGCCCACGTTTGTGCGCCAGGCGCTGTTGGGCGAACCCCTGACCATACACGCTACCGGGGAGCAGCGCCGCTGCTTCTCTTACGTAGGCGATGTGGTGGAGGCCGTCGTGCGCCTTGCCCAAACGCCCGCAGCCGTCGGAGAAGTCGTCAACATCGGCAACGACCAGGAGGTGACCATCAACGCGCTGGCCGCACTGGTCAAGGAGATTACCGGATCGCCATCGCGTCTGGAGCATCAGACTTACGATCAAGCCTACGGGCCGGGATTCGAAGACATGGACCGGCGCGTGCCTTGTCTCGCCAAGCTGGAAAGCCTGGTCCACTACCGGCCCACTACTCCGCTCGATACTATCGTGCGGCGGGTGGTGGATTATGAATGGGTCCGGCAGATGCCAAAACAGGCTCTGGCGGTGGCCGTATAAGGATGCTGATTCTTTTCACTGGTCTGCTATCCGCACTGCTGACGCGGCTGCAAATCCGCGCAGATTCCTGGCTGGGGCTCACAGCTGCGCCGCGGGCGGACCGCTGGCATACCAGACCGACACCTTCGAGCGGCGGACTGGCTATTTTTCTCAGTTGCGCGGCGGCCTACTGGTTGGCGGGTCACGGGCGTTACCCCCGCATCGCTTTGGCGGTGGCGGCGCTCTGGATCTTCGGCTTTCTCGACGACCGCCTGCGCCTCAGTCCGGCCCTCAAACTGGCCGTGCAGGTGGCGGCGGCCGCCTTTGTGGTCCTGGACGGCGTCGTTCTTCCGGTAACTCCGTGGTATCTGCCAAACCTGGCGCTGAACATGTTCTTTATCGTGATGATCACTAATGCATTCAACCTGATTGACAACATGGACGGCTTATGTACAGGAGTGGTGATCGTCATTTGTCTGTTCCGCTTCTTTCTGCTGAGCTCACAGGGATATCGCGCGGACGCCGACCTGTGCGCCATATTGGCCGCCGCCTTCGCCGGCTTTCTGTTTTTCAACTACCATCCGGCGCGCATTTTCATGGGCGATTGCGGAAGCCTGCCCGCCGGCTTCGCTTTGGCGGCGTTGACGCTGGCAGGTCCGGTGCCGCATAAGGGGGGGCTGCCGGTGGGCTTCTTCTATCCCGCGCTAACGTTCGCCTATCCAATTTTCGACACGGCACTGGTTTCTGTTCTGCGTAAACTCACTGGGCGGCCGATCTCGCTCGGGGGACGCGACCACAGCTCGCACCGCCTGGCATCGCTGGGGCTTGATCAGCGGCAAGTCGTCTGGATTCTGTGGCTGCTGACAGCCTTCGGGGCGAGCCTGGGGATCATGATTCACCTGATGCCCGAAGCCTTGTTGGCCGTCGGCGCCTTGTTCCTGGGTATGCTGGGCATGTTGGCTCTGTCTTTGGCGAAACTGCCGGGTTATCCTTTACCGGCGTGGTTGCGATCCCGGACTGCGCTCCGCGCTCAGTAGATAGGAGCCGAGTAAGGCGCCTTACCACCATTAAGCGCCCTCGCGGTCGCGCCTGAACGGCTTGTTCAACCGTCCTTGCCCTACACCGCGCCGGGCGCAAGACTATGCGATTCACCATGCTTCCGGTCCCGCGCAGCCAAAATTCCGCTGTAGCCAAGATTCCGCTTGACCTCCCCCCCCCTGGGGTGTGACATACTCACCCATGCACTCAATGCGGTTGCTATTATTACTGATAACCCTGAAGGCCACAGGCTTGTCTCAAACTCTTCCCGCAGAAGGCAACCGTCAGATGCGCGTGACCAATCCTGTAGCAGCAGAAGGCATCTCTATCATACTGCCCTCCGCCCTAACGTTCAACAAACGCTTGACGGATCTCCTGGATGATTCCGCGATTCAGAAACTTGGCCCGCTCATGCCCCGGACACTTATCGTTGTCAATGATTCGGGACGCTACCTTGCAGGCCTAACCGTCATATTCACATACCCCGAGCGAATTGCCCCCGCGGGAACGCCGTGGAAATACATCACCAACAGAACCGCACACCGTGCGGATCACAAGGCGATGATAGCTCCGGGAGACGTGCTCCTATTCACGCCGTTGCCCGGTTTCTATGCATCGTTCCGTCCCCCGGCTAATCGCCTGCGGCAGCCTCTCCTAGATGAGAGCATAGACCGCGACCTCCGGCGTTACGAGGACGCAGAAGGCCAATCGAGGATCGAGGCAGCCATCGATTCTATCATTTTCGATGACGGGACTTTGGTCGGCCCTGACTCGGCGAACAGACTTGAATCTTTGAACAATAAATTCCGTGCAAATGACGAGATCCTCGGAGCCGTAGACGGCCGACGGGGAGAGGATCTCCACAAGAAGTTGCTTGTTTACTCTAATCTGCCCCCTTATGACAAGTACACACAAGCACTGCGTTGGGCGGCGAGATCCGTTTTGCTGTCCTTTGAGGAAAGCGGTGAATCTGCCGCACTCGACTGGATTGAGGCCATGCGTGTGAGGCTCGTCGGACCTATAAAGAGGAGAGACCAATGAAGCATTTCTCGGTAGGGTTGTTTATTGTCTTGGCCCTGCTTTCGACTGGGCAGTCGCTAGCGCAACAGTGTGGCGTTTCTGTACTCGGCGATATAAACTGCGGCGCTTTCCGGGCAACGTGTTCCGTCGTGCTGACGGGATTAGTAGGAGTCGTGTCTTGCAACTGTACGCCAACATGCCTGGCGCCCGGCTCACTTGTAGGGACAGTTCAAGCGGAGCGCGGTTTCTCTTGGGGACAAAATTCGCCTTGTCTTGGATTGGTGACGGGTAAGGCATGGGGCGAGTCTGCGGGATATGTGAACCTCTCTGTCATGTCCGGCCTCCACGCGCAAGACCAGGCATCCGGCGCGGTCATCGGAGGGATTCTGGGGAGCAGTTATCAGGATGACTGCTTCTATGGGGTTGTCGAGGACGATCTGGAAATCACAGGGTTGTGCGGGTAAGCGGTCTCCGAGTTCCCCGTCGGAGCGGGCCGCTGATTTAAAACGGTCGTTTCAAAGCGCGTGAGGAGAACGGCGTTATGCGAGCGAAACTCTTAGTATTCCTGATTGCGGCTTGTGCTTGTGCTCAAGATTCAACCGATGGCGTCGGCCCAGACCTTAACGGTTGTTGTACACCTGGATGCACTGCCATCAACGGCGCTTGCGTCTGTTGTCCTCTGGTGTTCGACACCACGGGTCAGGGCTTCCAGATGACGGACATTGCGCACGGTGTCTACTTCCGGGTGCAGCCAAACGGCCCCAAATATGCGATGGCTTGGACCGATCCTGCCGGGCACAACGGATGGCTTGTTTTGCCCGACAAGAACGGTGAGGTGCTGACTTCACGAACCTCTTCAGCGCCATGAGCCCGCAGCCTAAGACCGCGCACCCAAATGGATACCTGGCTTTAGCGGTGTATGATTTGCCAAGCCAAGGCGGCAATGGCAATGGATGGATCGATCCTGGCGACGCGATTTGGTCGAAGTTGCGGATATGGACCGATGCCAACCAAGACGGCGAA
>DATKFU010000318.1:0-23609 GCA_035511215.1 Bryobacteraceae bacterium
GCAGACCTACGACATTGTCTTTCATGGTCCGCGGTTCTCGGCCGATTCGAAGCTGCAGGAACCGGCCACCATCACGCTGCTCTTCAATGGCGTGTTGGCGCAGGACCACGCCATACCGACTGGGCCCACGGATTATATGAAACGGCCGCCTTACAAAGTGACACCGGCCAAACTGCCGCTTCTGTTGCAGGACCACGGACAGCCCGTGCGTTATCGCAACATCTGGATTCGGGAGTTAAGAACGGCGGAGTAGGTCCGGCTGCGGCGCAGATACTCGAGCAACAGAATCATCTTGTGCTCCTGGTCGCTCAGGCGGTTCGCGCGCGCACAGCCGACCTGTTCGAGTTCCGCCGTGCCATCGGCCGACTCGTGCCGGCGGAGCGCGGATCGCCCCAAGGACTCCAGCACGCAGGCGCCCAGAAACGCGGCAATGTACTGCAACTCGTCAGTGGAAAGCCCAAGCAGGAATCTGCGCGCCTTTTTCTGAAAGCGCTGCTCGGCACATGCGGTGATGGCGGAAATCAAGGCCGCTCTCAACCCAGGACTCCGTTTCCAGGTGAACGATGACGTCAACGCTAGCATCGACGCTAACATCATCGCTAGCACGGTGATGTTCATTATGGCGAAAAGGAAAGCCGGGCGCAAGGGGGCTTAATCGGCTTAATCGGCATGGCAGTGCCGCCTACTCTTCGCGCAACGCGATGAGCGGATCGATTTCGGCCGCCCGCCGCGCCGGCAGGCTGCTGGCGATTGCGCCCGCCAGCAGCAACAGCAACGCGACGCCAGTAAACGTCCATGGATCGGTAGCGGCGACGCCGAAGAGCAAGCTCTGCAACAGCCGCGTCACCAGCAGCGCAATCGCGACACCGGCTCCGATGCCCAGCACGGCCCACCCCAGGCCGTGCCCCAAGATCAAGCGCACCACGTGGATCCGCTGTGCTCCGAGCGCGATGCGGATACCCATCTCGCGCGTCCGCTCGGTTACCGCGATAATGCAGCAAACCGTAGATCCCGATGGTGGCCAGCAGCAACGCCAGCCCCGCGAAGATCGACAGCAGCTTGGTCTCGAAGCGCCGGGCAGACTCCATCGTCTCCAGCCGCTCGTCGACGGTGAAGATCTCAAAGTGAGGAACGCTGGGATCGAGCGCACGCACTTCCCGCCGGATCGCCGCGGCGAGCGACAGCGGATCCGCGGCGGTACGCGCCACCAGGCTTACCTCGGCGAATCCGATCTGCGACCGTGGCCGGTAAAACATGGGTACCACGCGGCTCTCACGCCCGTTCAAGAGCACATCTCCCACCACCCCCACAACCGTCAGCCAATCGCCGTCGAGTCCGGGCAGCACCTGCTTGAACCGCCTACCGAGAGGATCCTGGTTCGGCCAGAAACGCCGCGCCATCGCACGGTTGATCACCGCAACCGGACGGGCGTGAAGGTTGTCCGCCGCCGTGAAGCCCCGTCCCCGATAGAGCGGAATGCCGAGCACGCGGAAATAGTTCGCGGACACGTACTGCCGGCCATGCGTTTCCGGTGCCACGGCCACGCCGCGCTGGCCTTCGGGCACAATGGCCGTGTTCGGCTGGTGCTCGCTGAAGAGCCCACCGGCGGCGGCGCCGGTGACTCCCGGAAGCGATGCAATGCGCTGGATGGCCTGGCCTACGAAGCTGCGGGCGGCCTCCTCGCCGTCGTAGGCGGGAGAGGGAAGATGCAGATCCATGGTAGCGACATGCGTCGGATCGAAGCCCAGTTTCACTGCCCGAATATGCAGGAAGCTGCGCATCAACAAGCCGGACCCTGCCAGCAGCACCAAGGCCACGGCGAACTCGGCGGCCACCAGAACTCCGCGACCGCGGCTGTCTCCCGGTCCGCCGGAAGATCCCCGCCCGCCGCCACGCAAGACTTCCTGGGGGTCGCGTTGGGCAAGCCGGAAAGCGGGCGCCAGCCCGAACAACAAGGCCGAAACCGCCGACACCATCGCCACGAAGGCGAACAGTCCCAAATCCACGCCCGCCTCATCCACACGCGGCAGCTTGGCCGGCGCCACGGCCAGCAGCGCAGGCACCGCCGCACCGGCCAGCAGCAACCCAAGGCCGCCTCCGGCAAAAGACAAGATCAGGCTCTCCGTCAGCAGTTGCGCCACTAGCCGCCCGCGTCCGGCGCCCAGTGCCGTGCGTACAGCCAGCTCGCGCTGCCGTGCGGATCCCCGCGTGAGCACCAGGCCGGCCACGTTCAGGCAGGTCATCGCCAGCAGGCAGCCTACCGCTCCGAAGAGCGTCCACAGGGCGCGGCGGGTGTGCGGCGGCGTCAACTGGTCGGCCAGCGGCATCACGCGAATTCCAAGGCCCGCATCCGTCGCCGGATACTGCTGCGCCAGGCGTCCGGCGATACCACCCATATCTGCGCGCGCTTGACCCATCTCCACACCGCTTTTCAGCCGGCCCACCGCACTGAAAGCATCAGCCACGCGGAACTTCTGAAAGCTCGGCCAACGGCTGTCCGCGGCGATCGGCAGCCAAAGCTGCGTCTCGCGATCCGGAAACCGGAAGCTGTCAGGCATGACGCCGACGATCGTCGCGGGTGCGTGATCGATCTCCAGCACTTTGCCCAGAACGTTGCCTGGATCATGGCTCGCACCGCCGAAACGCTGCTGCCACAGCCGGTAACTCAGCACCACCAACAGCGCGCCGTGTTCGGTTTCGGATGGCGAGAAGGTCCGGCCGAGCATAGGCTGCACACCCAGCACCGCGAACAGGTTGCCGGAGACCTTCGACGCCTGCAGGGTCTCGGGCGGCTCGCCCGATGTCAGAGTGACCAGCGATCCTTCGGGCCGCAGCACGAACGCGATGTCGTCAAACGAATGGTTCTGCCGCTGCCAGTCCCGGATGGTGGGGTACGAAGTCCAATCCCAGTCGAGATGCCGGGCGGGCACGGCCTTGAAGAGCATGCACAATCGCCCGGGGTCCCGGTAGGGCAGCGGCCGCAGCAGCACCGCCTCGACTACGCTGAAGATGGCCGTGTTCGCGGCGATGCCGAGCGCCAGCAGCAACACCACCACGGCCACGAAAGCGGGGCTCCTGCCCAGCGTGCGCAACGCGAAGCGCAGATCTTGCAGCAGAAACATCGCTCGGGATTCCGTTATGAACTACGATAACCCCGCTGAGGTACACTTGTCCCAATGAGAAGACAATGATGAAGACAACGATGAAGACAAGGTTGAAAAACGCGTTCACGCCTTCGTCCTTCACGCGGCGCGCGTTTCTGGCAGCCTCCACCGGGAGCTCGATTCTGCTCGCAAACCGGTTGTTCGGCGCGCCGGATGCTGCCGCAACCAAGCCGGACCCCGCGCTCGAGAAACTTGCCGACGTGGCGCTTGCCGAGGCGCGCAAGCAAGGCGCCACCTACTGCGACATTCGCATCGCCCGCTACCGCCAGCAATTCTCGGGCTATCGTCTTTCGCCCGAGCGCGACGGCAAGAAGACCGACGAAGTCCCGTTCGTCACCGATCAACAGAACTTCGGCTTCGGCGTGCGGGTCATCGTGAAGGGCCAATGGGGATTCGCAGCCTCGCCGCTGGTGACCTCGACGGAGATTGCGCGTATCGCGCGCGAGGCCGTGGTGGTGGCGAAAGCCAACTCGGCGCTGCAGGCCAGTCCGGTGCAGCTTGCTCCCACCAAGACATACACCGACCGGTGGACTTCCTCGTTCGAGACGGATCCTTTCGCCGTGGCGGTCGACGAAAAGCTGGATCTGATGCACAACGCCACGGCCATTATCAAGAAAGATCCCAAGGTCTTCTCGGCTTTCGGCTTTCTGGCGCTGCGGGCCGAGGACAAATACTTCGCATCCAGCGAAGGGTCGTCCATCCAGCAGTACGTCGTGCAGGTGTGGCCCGCCCTGCAAGCCACCGCCGTGGATACCCAAAAGAACATTTCGCGCACGCGCAGTTACCAGACGCCGCCGGTGACCGCCGGATGGGAGGCGGTAGCCAAGGCGAACGTCGGTGAGAATGCGCCGCGCATCCGCGACGAAGTGCTGGAACACCTGGCCGCGCCGCCGGTGACACCGGGCAAGAAGGACCTGGTACTGCTGCCCAGCCACTTATACCTGACTATTCACGAATCCATCGGTCACTCGACGGAGTTGGATCGTGCCCTGGGTTACGAAGCCAATTTCGCCGGCACCAGCTTCCTGACTACCGATAAGATGGGCAACTTCCAGGTGGGCAGCGAGCTGATCGATATCTTCGGCGACCGCACTAATGAGGGGGGCCTGGCCACCGTGAAGTACGACGACGATGGCGTGTTGACCACCAAGTTCCCGATCATCGAGAAGGGCATTTTCAAGCACTATCAGACGATTCGCGACCAGGCGCACCTGGTCGGCGAAACGGAATCGCGCGGCTGCTGCTACGCCGATTCCTGGTCGAGTGTGCCCTTCCAGCGCATGCCGAATGTGTGGCTGGCGCCTGGTCCGCGCGATGTCACTCCCGCCGACTTGATTTCCGGCGTGGATGACGGCATCCTGATCGAGGGCGAGGGCAGTTACTCGATCGATCAGCAGCGCTACAACTTTCAGTTCGGAGGAGACGCGTTCTGGGAGATCAAAGGCGGCAAGAAGCGCGGCATGGTCTCGCGCGTGGCTTACCAAGCCAAGACCGCCGACTTCTGGCGCGCGTGCGACGGCATTGCGGGCGCCAGTTACTGGCAGCAGTTCGGCTCCTTCTTCGACGGAAAGGGCGAGCCTGAGCAGATCAACGCCATCAGTCACGGCTGCTCGCCGTCCCGATTCCGGCAGGTGAACGTTTTGTTGACCGACTAACAGGAGACCGACAATGTTCAGCCAACAGGAAGCCAAGAACCTCATCGACAAAGCCATCGGTTACTCAAAGCTGCCCGGTTGCCAGATCGACTTGTATTCGTCGGAAGACGTATTCATCCGCTTCGCCAACAATGGCATCACGACTTCGGGTTACCGCGTGACTCAGAGCCTCTCGATCAGCAGCGTGACGGACGACAAGCGCCACGGGAACGCCGTCGTGAACGAACTGACCGACGAGTCGCTGAAGCGCGGCGTGGAGCAGGCCGAAGCGCTGGCTCGCATCTCGAAGACGGATCCCGAAGATATGCCCGCGCTGGGTCCGCAGAAATATCCGGTGCTGAGTAACTTCGATTCTTTCACCGGCTCCGCCCGCGGCGACGTGATGATACCGCACGTGAAAGCCGTGCTCGACAGCGCGCGGCAGAGCCAATTGACGGCGGCGGGTTTTATACAGCGCTCGGCGACCGCGGTGGCGGTGGGAAATAAGGCCGGGCTTTTCGGGTATCACACTTATACCGATTCAAGTCTGACCAACACCATGCGCACGCCAGGCGGCGCCAGTTCGGGATGGGCCTCGCAGACTTCGGTTTCGCTGAAGGACGTGAATGGCGAAGCGGCCGGCCGCGTTTCGGCGGAGAAGTGCGTGCGCGGCGCCGGCGCCCGTAAGAAGCTGGATCCCGGTAAGTATACGGTGATCCTGGAGCCGGCGGCGGTGAGCGACCTGGTCGGCTACTTGGGCGGCAGTTTCGGCGCGCGGGACGCCGAGCAGGGTCAATCGTTTCTGAGCAAGCAAGGCGGGGGCACGCATCTGGGCGAGAAGATGTTTCCGGAATACATCGCGCTGCGCAGCGACCCCTTCAACACCACTCTGGCGGCTACCCCATGGGGACCGTCGCTGCTGCCCAACGACCGCATGGCGTGGATCGACAAGGGCGTAGTAAAGAACTTCGACTATGACCGCTATTGGGCGAGCAAGGCCGGCAAAGACCCCACACCGGGGACCGACAACCTGGTTCTCGACGGGCAGGACTACACACTGGACGATCTGATCAAATCCACGGACAAGGGCCTGCTGATCACGCGCTTCTGGTACATACGAGTGTTGCAGCCGCAAACGCTGCAAGTGACTGGACTGACTCGGGACGGCGTCTTTCTGGTAGAGAACGGGAAGGTGACCGATCCGGTGACTAACTACCGGTGGAACGAAAGCCCGGTGCGCGTGCTGCAGAATACGAAGAAGCTGACGAGGCCGGTGCGCGCTCAGGGAGCCGAGGCGGGGAGTTCGATTGTGCCGGCGATCATAGCGACGGAGTTTAATCTGGCGAGCGTGTCGGACGCGGTGTAGGGGGAGCGCCTGTCACGAATGGGCCTTTCAAAGGTAAAATGGCGTTGGAGGCTGATTGCCTGGATAGCTGAAGCCACTCACTCCTCTACCCTCGACCTCGAAACAGTAGCTCACGTCTGGCGATAGTTCGGACTAAACTGTCCTCAGATGCGAACAGCGAGAACGGATTGATGTTCATCAGTTCTAGCTGCTTCAACGCGGCGAGCCTTGCATCCACTGGCATTGTGATAGTAAATAGCTCTCCCTCCAGCCCCGCTGCGTCGGTTAGACCAGATTGGTGTGGGACGAAAACCCATTCGATATTACGACGATCGAGAGCGGCGCATATCGAATACCTGCACTGCTGGAGTTGATGGCGCGGATCAGCGCGAAGATAAGGCCCGACGACGAACAGGTGCGCATCCGCAGACCCTCCGCAAGCGGTGTCCTGCAAGAAGGCATAGACGGCCACGCGAGCCGCCTCTTTAGGTGGCGAATCGAAGGCGAAAAAAGCAGCTACATAGGGTGAGGCGCTCCAATCCAACAGAGGAGATGGAAACCCATGATGGCGAAGGTAAACCAGGTACTCGTAGATCTCGGGCGTCTTCATTAGGACCATGTCGAGCCACAAAGAGGACGTGAGGCTGTCTTTGATGCGTTGCTCGAAATCGGGAAGCTCGAGTAGCCGGTCCCAGCGCTTACCGCTGAATGTTTCGATGGCCGGCTTGCATGCTCCTATCTCTCGATAGTATCCCAAAAGGCTCGGGTTCGGATCGCTGCGCTCCGACTGATAGAACCGCTCCAGCGTGGTTTCCAATCCCCACTGGCTGCTGCCGACTCCCCTGAACAGCGGGTCACGGAGTGTACGGCCAGTCTTCGCCATACGTTCCTGTCGCACAGCGTCGATCGTCTGAAGGGCGCCCTCGAACTCTGACCATGTTTTCAGTTCCAATTCCATATGTCTCGCTTGCTGACCCTGCAAGGCAATACTAATTTGTCCGCGCTAGCGAAAGCAAGCTTCTGTTGAAACAATCGTCACCTATGCGGGCCTTTTTTGAACAAGACGGTACCCATCATTGGGGCACCCGCCGCACTACGCGATCTGCTCCATCTCTGTCTCCAACATAGCGATGTGCTCGTCCTCCTCCGACGCCAGTTCCTGGCACAGCTCCTTTTCCAGGCCTTCAGGCAGCCCGCCGGCCAGCTTGCGGAAGTGGTCGCGCGTGCGGCATTCCATCTCCAGAGCAGATTGGTAAAGACGCAAAATGCTGGATTCGTCGGAGACCGCCAGATCCCGGAACAGCCAGTCGGATAGCAGCTTTTCGGCGTCCGGCGGCATTTGGGTGACCGAGGCGTCCAGGTGCGCATGATACTTTTCGCTTAGCTCATGCAGATGGTCCAGTTCGGCCTCGTAAAGGCGTTCCAGCACCTGGCGATGCTGCGGCTCGGCGGCCCGCTCGCGCGCCAGCTTGTAAAAGTAGAATGCGTTCAGCTCGAACTGCACGGCCTCCCGGATGGCGCGCAGCCGCATCGGATCGCCCAATTCGCGGCTCTCCACCACCGCCAGATCGCCGCCGCACAGAAAGCATTTGCCATAAGGCAGCGCGAATCCGGTGCAAAGCTTATGGCACTGTTTGCATTTCCAGGTGTAGCGGATCTGCGCGCAGCAGATCTCATCCTGGTCCAATACGCGATGACACTTGGGACAGGCAGAAGGCATTATACGCTCCCTATCAACACCGGCTCGGCCGCGGCAACCCCCATATACTCCAGCATGCCGTGGGCGGCGCGGCGTCCGGCGCCCATGGCCAGGATCACGGTCGCGGCCCCGGTCACGATGTCGCCGCCCGCAAATACGCCCGGTATCGAAGTCATGCCGGTGCGCTCATCCGTCTCGATGTAGCCCCATTTGTTGGTGCGTAGGCCCGGCGTGGTCTGCGCGACGATAGGGTTCGCGGTGGTGCCCAAGGCGTAAATCACGGTATCCACATCCAGCTCGAACTGGCTGCCCGCCTTGGGAACGGGCCGGCGCCGCCCCGACGCATCCGGCTCGCCCAACTCCATCTCCTGGCAGCGCAGACCCGTGACCCAGCCCGCCGCATTGCCCAGAATCTCCACCGGATTCGTCAGCCAGCGGAACTGGATACCTTCCTGGATGGCATGCTCCAGTTCCTCGGCCCGCGCGGGCGATTCGCGGCGCGAACGCCGGTAGACGATCGACACGGCCTCGGCGCTCATGCGCAGTGCCACGCGCGCGGAATCCATGGCGGTATTGCCCGCGCCCACGACAGCTACGCGCTGTCCCATGCCCACCGGCGTATCGTAAATCGGCTGTTGGTAGCCGCGCATGAGGTTCACGCGCGTCAGGAATTCATTCGCCGAGAAGACGCCATTGTACGCCTCGCCCGGGATTCCCATGAACTTGGGCGATCCCGCGCCGGTGCCGATAAAGACCGCGTCGTACCCCATCTCCGTGAGCAGTTGGGGGATGGTGAACAGCTTGCCAACGATGGTGTCCAGCCGGATCTCCACGCCCAATTTGCGCAGATTGTCGATCTCCGTATCGATAATCGCGTCCGGCAAGCGGAACTCCGGAATGCCGTACTTCAGCACGCCTCCGGCGACGTGCAAGGCTTCGAAGATGGTGACGGCCACGCCGTTCTTGGCCAAGTCGCCGGCGCAGGCCAGGCCCGAAGGACCCGATCCGACGACCGCGGCGCGTTTGCCCGCACGGCCCGCGGCTTCGCCAGGCTCGTCCCAACCGCGCCCCATGGCGGCGTCGGCCACAAAGCGCTCCAGGCGCCCGATAGCCACCGCCGGGTATTTGACACCGACCACACAAGCGGCTTCGCACTGGGATTCCTGGGGGCACACGCGGCCGCACACGGCGGGCAGCGTATTAGCACTTTTGAGAATGCGGTAGGACTCGCGGACATCGCGGCGGGCCAGCGCGGCGATAAATCCAGGAATATCGATGGCCACAGGGCAGCCCGGAACGCAGCGCGGCTTCTTGCAGCGCAGGCAGCGGTCGGCTTCAGCCAGCGCGCCCTCCAGTTCCAGCCCCAGCGAGACCTCCTTGAAATTATGCGCGCGCTGCTGGGGCGGCTGCTCCGCGCAATGCGCGCGGACCGGAGAGATGGTGCGGATGTTTTTGGGCAGACGCGGACCGGACGGCGCTGGCTGGGCGGCGGGCAATTCGGGTAGCGGGCAGAGCGTCATCGCGGACGAGTGCGCACCGCTCGATCCGCGTGGGCTCATGGCCGCCATGCGCGCGCTCTCGCCGCGGAAGCGCTCCAGCGCCTGCTGCTCCTCGCGCTCGAAGCGCTTCTGGCGCAGCGCCAACTCGTCGAAATTCACCAGGTGGCCGTCGAAATCGGCGCCATCCACGCAGGCGAACTTCATGACGCCGCCCACCGTCACCCGGCAGGAGCCGCACATGCCGGTGCCGTCCACCATAATGGAATTCAGACTCACGACGGTCGGAATGCCCAGCCGCCGGGTCACCTCGCAGCAGGCCCGCATCATGGGGATGGGCCCGATGGCCACCACTTCGCAGGCGTCCTTCTCCTGGGCCAACACATCGGCCAGGGCCGCGGTAACGAAGCCTTTGCGGCCGTAGCTGCCGTCGTCTGTCGTGATTTCCAGCCGGTCGCTGAAATCGAGAAAAGGCCGCTCCCAGAAGACCAAGCCGCGCGTGCGGAAGCCGATGATGGAAACGGTGCGGTTGCCCAGCCGCTTGTATTCACGAAGCTGCGGAAAAACGGGAGCCACGCCCAGACCGCCGCCCACCAACACCACGGTGCCGTCCCGCTTGCGGATGTCGCTGGGCAGCCCCAGGGGGCCGATGAAATCGAGCAGGTAATCGCCCTGCGCCAGGCCCAGCATCTCGAAGGTGGTCTTGCCCACCGCCTGAATGACCACCGTGACCGTGCCGCGCGCGGCATCGAAATCGGCGACCGTGAGGGGAATGCGCTCGCCGTGCTCGTCGATGCGCGCCATGACGAAATGTCCTGGGCGGGCGGCGCGAGCCACGTCCGGCGCGCCTACTTCCCAAAGAAACGTGGTGGGGCCAAATTGCTCTCGGCGGACAATGGGATACATCCACCAATATGATATCAGATTTTAGGGCCCTGTGGTATTTTTCTACAACTCCAGCTTCCGGCTGCCGGCTTGGCTTCAGATCCTCCCGAACTTCGCCACGGCCTCCCTGATCGAGCGGAACTTTTCGATGAACGGCACCATGCTGTGTTCGGTATGGTCCAACTCCTGCGCCTTCTTCAGGATCTCGGCGGCGTGCGCGCGCGGGACCACTGCCACGCCGTCCTCATCGGCCACGACGATGTCGTTCGGATTCACGCGCGCGCCCGCGCAGGTGACCGGAATGTTGGCGCCCGCGAAGCGGTAATGATTGATGGACGTCGACGGCACGATGCCGCGGCTGAACACCGGAAACTGCAGGCGCTTGATCTGCGGCAGGTCGCGCACGGAGGCGTCCACGACGGCGCCGGCCAGGCCGCGGTATTTCATCGCGGTGGACATCAGGCCGCCGATGCCCGCGATATCCAGGCCGTCTTCCAGCACGATCACGTAGACCGAGCCGGGCGGCGCGGCGTCGATGGCGTCCAGCATGCCCTGCGAGGCGGCCGAGCCCTCGTGGTGCTCCTCTTTCTTCAACAGCACAGTGACCGCGGGCCCTGCGAACTTGGCCGTGGAGATAGGCCGCATATCGTGCGACATATAGATGCGCTGGCCGTAGAGTTGTTCGGCGGCGTCGGCCACAGAGGCGACTTCGACCAGCCGAAGACCTTCCACCAGCGGGTCGGCGGCGGGTTGGGCGTAGAGCCACGCGGCGGCGTACAAGGTTAGGGCGGCGGCAAGGGCGAGCAGGAGTCGGACTTTCATGGTGCAGAACGTAGCACATTTCGGCGGGTTGGCTGGGCGTGCTAAAGTGGTGATGTCTTCCGTTTTGCCAGCACGTCCCTATCGTCTAGCCCGGCCTAGGACATCGCCCTTTCACGGCGGTAACGGGGGTTCGAATCCCCCTGGGGACGCCATCATCGATTCGTCAGCCGGAACCTGCGGTGGAAAGCGACAAGAAGGTTTGGCCCCTGCAATACCTACGCCAAGAGACTGGCACGAGGCGTCCGACTTGCCGCTTCCGCGTGAGCTTCTGCGCGTTGGATGGGTTCTCGCGAGTGGGTCCGCGCTAGGCCTTGGCCGCAGTTGCGGTTTTCGCGGCGGGCTTCGCCCCGATCTCGCCAAGATCCGCCTGGAGTTGCGCTAGATCAAAGTTATTCGGCGCCTGGCTGTTCACGGCAATCCAATCGGCGCTCAGGACGGCATAGGCTTCGTCGCAATATGTGTCGAGGAACTGCCACGTCGCGCGCAACGGCGCTCCCCAGGTGATGACCGTCACGCCCCGGGCGTCGTATTCGACAATCGGGATGGCGTGTCCACCCCAGGAACCGGGCGCGCCCTGCCCGGTGGGTCCACCCGGGGGCACCGACCAGACTTTCTGCTTCTGGGCGCTCAGCGGCAATTGCACACCGAGATAGCAATTGCCGAACAGGTAAACGGCGTCCTTTACATCCTCGTGATTCTTGGGTTCCAGAGAGACGAACGCGGTGATCGGATGACCCGCGATTCCGGTCTGACGCCAATAGTTGAGCACATCCAAAATCGCCGCGCCGTTATCGGTGCTGGGATCGCCAGGCTTGTAGCCGCCCACGGCTTCATAGGCCTGCAGGATTTGCTGATCCGCCGGTATGTAGCCCGGCGCGTGCGCATACGTTGTCCATTCCTCGATCATGTGGCCGGCACAGACGCACGTGCAGTCACCGAGGGTATCGTTCAGCATCATGGGCCATTGCTTAACTTTCTGGGTCCAATCTTCCGTTTTGGGAGGAGCGGACGGGGCCGCCGCCTTCAGATAATTGGAGAACTGGAGCGTGCGGGCGTCATGGCGGGCCGCCTGCTTGCCCAGTTTTACGGTGCGGTTTCCAACTTTATAGGACTGTAGGGGCATTTGTTTTCCTTTCATTTGTACTGTGACTTTCCGCGACCAATCATTTCACCTGCGGCAAGTATTCTTTCGTACTCGTGCGGCGCGGCGAGGAATGTTATTGGCTGAAAAACAGGGCTCCAATGGCTCGGTTGAATGTATAATCGAAGCGGGCCAGGCAGCCAAAAGGGAACGACCGGGCAAAGGAGAAATGTTATGAAACGACTGTCGAGCGGCTACGCGCTCATTGCAGGTATCTCTTTATTCGCCGGCATGGCACGCGCGCAGTATTGTGGGCCGATCGAGTTCACGGGGAACGAGTTCCCCAGCGGGAACTTTTTCAGCAATTTCAACAATTCCTGCTACCTCATCTCTTTCGCGACCAGCGCCGGACAAGGGACAGAAGGGAGCGACTTGAACAGCCAATACTATAAGATGTTCTACAAGGTCGACCCTAGCTACGAGATCGTCATTCTGGGAACCTTCCCGAACGCGCGATACTTCTCGATCACCGATTACGATGCCCACGGAGCTCCTGCGCAATTCGCTTTAGATGCGAATATCGTGCCCTTGACCTCCGCCTACGTAAACCCATTCCAGCTGGGAGCCGCCTTCGTGGATGGGCAGAAGTATGCGCTGCCCATCGGTTTTGAAGGCACTCCAGGCACGCTCGAGACGGGATGCATGACGAACGGGTTCAACGTGGAAGTCAACGCTATGGACGGCACCCAGCGGCATGCGGGGATGGACTGGAATAGCGATCCGAACGTCTTCCGCGGGGAGCCTAACTTCACCCTACACATAGTCGATACGCCGGAGCACACGAATCCCAATACGGCGGGCGTGGTGATGATCCGCGACTATCTGGACATCACGCCGGTGAGCTACGCGGCCACCCCGCATTTCATCCTGCGCGACGTAGCTTCGGGCTGCGCCTATCCCGCCGCTTACGCCTTGAACGTTCTTCAGGTGGTAGCCAACAGTGCGGCCACGGGCAATACTTGGCTGGACAGCACGCAATCCGACTTGCATCGCGTCTACGAGAATAAGTTGCTTCCGCGGCTTTGCTTTGCGACCGACACGCGGCAAGTGCCTACCTGGACGCGCGGAACGGAGTATGTGCCCGGCGCTCTGCCGGATGGCACTTACACAACCGCGACTGTACCGGTGGACTTATCTCAAGATCTTGCCGAGGAGGGGAAAGTGATGCGGATCCGCTTTCGCATACCGACAACGCCGCCAACGCCCTGCACGAACGGCTGCTCCCGATCCGGGAACGAGGAACTGCGCTACCTGAGCCTGTCGTTTGAAGATGTCGGCGAGACTACCCTGGCCAGCGTGGCGGACAGCGCTTTCGTCCAGGACCCGAACGGCTATGTCACGCTGATCGTGGGAACAGGCGCAACTATTCCTTCGTGGGTAACGGCGGCTAATGGGTACACATTCCTCGATCTGACGGCCATTTCCGGGTATCAAAACCTCAATTCGCTGAAGTTGCGAAACATCATCCCGGCGGCCACGTTCAACTGTTCCGGCGCGGCGGTGCCCTATCGGACGAACGAATATACTCCCGCCGGCGGCCTGATGGGCGAGTATTTGCCGGTGGTGGACCATCCGAAAGCGGCGAGCCTGCCACAGGTGGCGGCCCCGCTGGTGCAGGCGGATTCCTGCGGCGTCTTTCCGGACGGCACTCCGGCAATCCTGCCGACCTGCGGAGTCAACCCGTTTTCTCCCATCTTCCTTACCGCGGTGACCACGCAGTGCGCGGCGCCAGGTTGCAACCAGGTGGTTGCGCAGCCCCAGCCGCCGATGAGTGTCATTGGCAATAGCTTCGGGGATTTCCCGAACGGCCTTCCTTACACGGGTAATTCGAACTATCTCGAGATCACGGACACCACGCAAAACTGGAGCGCGGGTTATAGCGGCGATCCTTGTACGGTCGCTATCAGCGGATGGGACAACGACCTGATCGAACTGGTGGCGAACGTGAATCAAAACGGAGCGTGTCCGCTGGTGGCCGGAGACCAGCTAACGGTGAACGTCTGGAATCCCCAGTCGATGGCTACGGCGACGATTACAGTGACAGTCGCTTCGAATTGATTTAGAATCGGCTAGGCCGGCTCTGGTATCTCGGCCGCGGCTGGGACGGTCTCTCCGTCGAGCACCCGGCGCGCGCGTGCGGCGTCGAATTCGTTTTCCCACTTCGCCACCACAATCGTAGCTACGCCATTACCCACCAGGTTGGTGAGCGCGCGCATTTCGGACATAAAGCGGTCCACGCCGAGCAGCAGAGTAAGACCGGCCACGGGAACGGTTCCGACGGCGGAAAGAGTAGCGGCCAGGGTGATGAATCCGCCGCCCGTCACGGCCGCCGCGCCTTTCGAGCTCAACATCAGCAACACCAGGAGCGCCGCTTCCTGGCCGCCTGTCAAGTGCACGTTGGTGGCCTGCGCCACGAATAGCGCGGCGATGGTCAGGTAGATGGAAGTGCCATCGAGGTTGAACGAGTAGCCCGATGGAATCACCAGCCCGACCACGGACTTGCCGCAGCCGAGTTCCTCCAGCTTCACCATCATGCGTGGCAGCACCGATTCCGAAGACGACGTGCTGAGCACGATCAACAGCTCTTCCTTGATGTAGTTGAGGAACTTCCACAGGCTGAAGCCGTGCGCGTAGGCGATGGCGCCGAGCACCAGGAACACGAATGCGAAGCTCGTTAAATAAACGCACGCCAGCAGCTTAAGCAGCGGCAACAGTGTTTTGAAGCCATAGGTTCCAATGGTGAACGCCATGGCGCCAAATGCGCCGAGCGGCGCGGCTTCCATAATGATCGCGACCACCGCGAACATCCAATGCGCGATCTTGTCGCAGGCATCTAGGATGGTGCGGTTGCGAGGGATCGCGGCCAGTGCCAGTCCAAAAAGTATGGCCACCAACAGCACTTGCAGGATATCGCCCTGTGAGAAGGCGCTGGTTACCGTGGCAGGGATGATGTTCAACAGGAAATCGACGGCGTGCAGTTGCCGGCCCTGCGCGGCATATTGCGCGACAGCGGTAGCGTCCAGCGTGGCCGGATTCACATTCATTCCCGCGCCGGGCTGCACGATCTTGACGACCACCAGCCCGATGAGCAGCGCCACCGTGGTCAGCACCTCGAAGTACAGCAGCGACTTGAGGCCGACGCGCCCCAACTTCTTCATGTCGCCGATACTGGCGATCCCCACCACCACTGTGAAGAAGATGATCGGCGCGATCATCATACGGATCAGCTTGATGAACCCATCGCCCAGCGGTTTCATGGATGCCGCGGCATGCGGGTAAAGCACACCCAGCAGTATGCCGAGGACGATTCCCAGGATTACGCGAAAATACAGAGTGCGATGGAATCTGCGTGGTGTTTGCGTGGGCTGTGGCATGAGGGTCACACGACAGGCCATGGTGCGGTATGATGCCTGTCTGCCCGGCGAAGGTCCTTGAGCGGCCGCCGCGTGAGCCACCCGCCCCCAGTATACACCGGCCTTACGCACCGAAACGGCAAGGGGCGGCCGGAGGTATAGTCGTATGGTCGACTGGCCGGCCGGCAAGGAGGACGTTATGGGCAAACCTCCCTTTCGGAACAGGGTTTGCGCCGTATTTCTGCTCTGTGCGTCGACGGTAATCGCCGCACCCGCACAGACCTTCACCCTCTTGGTGAGTTTTAACTCCACCAACGGTGCCTTCCCCGAATACGGGTCCCTTATACAGGACGCCGCGGGGAACCTTTATGGGACCACCAGCCAGGGCGGGGTGAATAGTGGGGGAACGGCCTTCCAAGTCACACCCAGCGGCACGGTGACGACGCTCTACAGCTTCTGTGCCCAACCTGGCTGCGCCGACGGTAGTAACCCTATGGGCGGGCTGGTGCGAGGCGCGGACGGCAACTTTTACGGGGCAGCCAGCGGGTTCGGGATCAACAATACCGGCACGATTTTTAGGTTGACCCCCAATGGCGGGTTGACGACGCTGCACAACTTCGATGGAACCGACGGCGCCGGTCCTTACGCATTGATCGAAGCCTCCGATGGGAACTTCTATGGGACGACGCCGTCGGGAGGGGCCTACACCTATGGCACGATCTTCAAGATCGCCCCGGGTGGCGCGTTCACGACGCTGTACAGCTTTTGTGCACAGGCCGGCTGCGCAGACGGCGAAGTCCCCTCCGGGCTGGTCGAAGCGAGCGACGGCAACTTCTACGGGGCAACCCAGTCGGGCGGGGCCAACAACCAGGGCGCCATCTTCAAAATCACCCCAGGCGGCTCACTGACCACCCTGTACACCTTTGGCGCCCTGGCTGGCTGCGCAGATGGCATCGCTCCCTCCGCCGCGCTGATCGAAGCCTCCGACGGCAACTTCTACGGGACCACCGCATATGACCCGAGCGTGGGGGATTGTGTACCGTTCTGCGGTACGGTCTTCAAAATCACGCCGGACGGCGCGCTGACCACGTTGCACACCTTTGTCTCTTCCGAAGGCGCCGCTCCCTCCGCCTTGATTCAAGGCGCCGACGGCAACTTTTACGGGACGCTTCAGGAGGGCGGAGCTGCGCTTTACCCCGAGGGCGCCATCTTCAAAATCTACCCCAAGCGGCACGCTGACAATCCTGCACGGCTTTGCTTGTTCCCAGGTTAGCACCGTGCAATCGGGTTGGTGTCCGGCGGGCCTCAACCCCCAAGCCGGTCTCGTGCAAGTCCCCAGCGGCAGCCTTTACGGTACCACCTCATGGGGGGGCGCCAACGGCGACGGAGTCGTCTTCAGCTTAGCGTTGCAGCCGCAAGACACGCTCTCGATCAATCCCGGCGGCATCGTGAACGCGGCCGACTACGCAGCGCAGGTGGCGCCTGGCAGCATTGCTTCGGCCTTTGGCAATTTCCCGTTGCCGTCACTGCTGGAGGACCAATCCTTGCCGGTGGCGACCAGCCTCGCTGGGTTCTCTTTGCCGTGGAGCAGCCTCTGTGCGCCGGGGGGCTCGGTCTGCCCGCAAATCTCCCTTGCGGGGTTCGCACCGCTGTTCTTGGTCGGCGGTGGCCAGGTGAATCTGCAGATACCTTGGGAAATGGCCCCCAACATGGCAGGACAGTCGCAATGGCATAACCTGATGGCCGCTGAGCTCAATGGACAGTCCGGCGCCACCCAAACGGTCAACGTAGTGCAATTCGCACCGGGGATCTTCACCACGAATTCGCAAGGTACCGGACCAGGAGCGATTCTCGACTCATCCTATCGCCTGGTGGATTCCTCCAACCCGGTGAGCGCGGGCACCAACATCCTGATCTATGGCACCGGTTTGGGAGCGGTCACCAATCAGCCTGATACTGGTTCACCGGCCCTCGCGAACCGGCTTTCCTGGACGACGAACATCCCGGCGGTGACCATCGGCGGCACCCCGGCGCCAGTGTCGTTCTATGGACTTGCGCCGGGCTATGTGGGACTGTAACAGGTCAATGCGCAGGTGCCTGCGGGGTTGGCCGCTAACGGTGCCACGCCGGTTAGTCTCTATATAGGCGGGGTTCAGTCGAACACCGTCACCATCGCCGTTCAATAAAACCGCGATGGATCGGGCTGCGTGTTAATCTTCGTGCGCGCTTAACGTGGCGATCACCGAAAGATCCTCGAGCGTGGTGGTATCGCCCTTCACCTCGCCACCACCGGCGATCTCTTTCAGCAGCCGCCGCATAATCTTACCGCTGCGAGTCTTGGGCAAGGCATCGCTGAAGCGCACGTCGTCAGGTTTAGCCAGTGAACCGATCTCTTTTGCGACCCACTGCCGCAACTCTTCCTTGAGCTCTTTGCTGGGGACGTTCCCGGCTTTCAGCGTCACGAAAGCCGCGATAGCCTGGCCTTTCAGATCGTCCAGCCTGGCCACCACCGCCGCCTCGGCTACCTTGGGGTGGGCCACCAGGGCGGACTCCACTTCCATGGTGCTGAGGCGGTGCCCGGAAACGTTGATCACATCGTCAATGCGGCCCATGATCCAGAAGTAGCCGTCGGCATCCTTGCGCGCGCCGTCGCCGGTGAAATACATGCCGGGAAGTTGCGACCAATACTGATCCTGGTAGCGCTGAGGATCGCCGTAGATGGTGCGCAGCATGGCCGGCCAGGGCTGCTTCAGCACCAGGTAACCGCCGCCTCCGGGCGGTACCGGTTCTCCCTCGCGCGTGACCACATCGGCGATCACGCCGGGAAACGGCCGCGTGGCCGATCCGGGCTTTAGAGGCGTAGCGCCCGGCAGCGGTGAGATCATGATCATGCCGGTTTCGGTTTGCCACCAGGTGTCCACGATGGGGCAGCGGCTGTGGCCGATCTGCTCGCGGTACCACATCCAGGCCTCCGGGTTGATCGGTTCGCCCACCGTTCCCAGCAGGCGCAGGCTTTTCATGGGGTGCTTGGCCGGCCAATCGTTGCCGAACCGCATGAAGGCGCGGATGGCTGTCGGCGCGGTGTAAAAGACGTTGACCTTGTGCCGGTCGATGATGCTCCAGAAGCGGTCCGGCTCCGGAAAGTTGGGCGCGCCTTCGTACATCAGGCTGGTCGCGCCATTCTGCAGCGGTCCATAAACGATGTAACTGTGCCCGGTCACCCAACCGATATCGGCGGTGCACCAGTAGACGTCTTCATCCTTCAGATCGAAAACCCATTTGGTAGTGAGATAAGTGCCCACCGAATAGCCTCCGGTGGTGTGCAGAATGCCTTTGGGTTTTCCGGTGGTGCCCGATGTGTACAGCACATACAGCGGATGCTCGGCGTCCAGCGGTTCGGCGGGGCACTCGTCGGAGGCGTGGGCCATGAGCTCGTGCCACCAATGATCGCGCCCGGCCAGCATGGTCTGCGGCGTTCCGGTCCGCCGGAAGACGACCACATTGCGGACGGACGGGCAGGAGAGCAGCGCCTCGTCCACGGCGGGCTTCAATTTTACTTCGGCGCCGCGCCGGTAGGAGCCATCCTGCGTGATCACCATGGACGCCTGCGAATCCGTGATGCGATCGACCAGCGCGTTCGACGAAAAGCCGCCGAAGACGATGGTGTGTGGAGCGCCGATGCGCGCGCACGCCAGCATGGCGATGGGCAGCGCGGGGCACATCCCCATGTAAATGGCGACGCGGTCTCCCTTGCGGACGCCCAGCGATTTCAAAACGTTCGCGAATTTGGATACTTCGGTGAGCAATTGCTGGTAGGTGAGCGTTTGCACTTCGCCCGGCTCGCCCTCCCAGATCAACGCCGCCTTGTTGCGCCGCCAGGTGGCCACATGCCGGTCCAGACAGTTGTAGGACAGGTTGATCTGGCCGCCCAGAAACCACTTCGCCCATGGACAATTCCATTCAAGCACTTGGTCCCACGGCTTGAACCAGTGCAGTTCGGCGGCGATGGCTCCCCAGAACGCCGCGGGATTCTGTTCCGCCTCCCGAAAGAGCCGCTCATATTCGGCGAGGCTGCCGATGTGCGCCTGCGAGCGGAATTCGGCGGAAGGCTCGAAGACGCGCGTTTCGGTGAGAACGGAATCGATATTTGTCTGCGGAGACATTCAAACGGGTCCTCTCACAGCAGAAGATAGCAGAAAGCTCCAAGACCTGTCTCTCTACTCGACAATCGCCTGCATCACGGCGTTCTCGAAGTCTCTCTGCACGGACGCAACCTGCGTCTGGATCATGACGATGGTGACCATTTTCTCCCGCGGATCGATCCACGTCTGCGTGCCGTAGGCCCCGTCCCAGCCGAAACTTCCGTTGGAGACGCGCAGACCCGCGGCCACGCCGTCCTCGACAATGCCCACCAGCAACCCATAGCCCATGCCATGGGCGGGGCGCCCGAGCTTCCCATTGAACATGTCGCCGACGTGGTTGGAAGCCATCAAATCCACTGTCCTCGGGCTCAACAGGCGCCTGCCGTTCATCTCTCCGCCATTTAGCAGCATCTGCGCGAACTGGAGGTAATCCTCCGCCGTGGACATGAGGCCCCCGCCGCCTGAGAAATACGTCTTCAGAGAGAAGCCGTCCTGATTCTCCGCCCGCAACAAACCCTTGGGACTCTTGCCGTACAGGGTCGCCAGCCGCGGCCGGCGGTCGTCGGGCGGGTAGAAGAACGTATCCTTCATCCCTAGCGGCTGAAAAATGCGTGTCCGCAGAAATTCATCGTACGGCTGGCCGGAGACGAGTTCCACAATCCTCGACAGCGTGTCTGGACCCGCTAATCCGCTGTAAGCCCATTGCGTGCCGGGCTGGAAGTCGAGCGGGGCCGCCGCCAGTTGGGGTACATAGGTCGCCAGCGTGTCGCCGGCGGCCGGCCGCGGAGGTCCCGCCTTCGATCCGAGGCCGCCGGTCATCAGGCCGTTAGTGTGTGTCAGCAGGTCGCGGATGGTGAGCTCCCGATCCGCCGGGACGACGTAAAACTCTCCGGCATTTCCTCTTGGAACGGCCACTTTAGAGTTCTTGAACTCGGGCAGAAACCTCGACACCGGGTCGTTCAGCCGGAGCTTCCCCTCTTCCAGCATCATCATCACCGCCGCGCCGGTGATGGGCTTGGACATGGACGCGATGCGGAAAATGGCGTCCTTCTGCATGGGGCGCTTGGACTCGATGTCCATCAGGCCATGCGCCTCGAAGTGCACCAGGCGGCCACGCCGGGCCACCAGCGTCACGGCGCCCGAGATCTCCCCAGCATCGATGTGCCGCTCGATGGCCTCGCGGATTCGCCGTAGGCGTTCCGAGGACATGCCTACTTCCTCCGGCTTTCCCAGCGGCACGTCTCCCGCGGTCGACGGCGCGGCGAGAATTGGAATCAGCAACAGAAGGGTCCAGAGAATCGGTTTCATCACGACCTTTACGTTAACCGATGGAAGAAGTGAATGCCACTTTTTAGAACCCCGGCGGCCGTTCGCCTACCACGCCGAAGGTACGTTCCAGCGCGATTCCGGCGCGCCCCAGCGTCCCCTCGTCAAACAGCCGGCCGATCAGTGTGATCCCATGCGGCACGCGCCGAGGCGGCGAGAATTTCGGAAGCGGTGCGCCCGGGTCCGGCGCCCAGTCGCTGCGCGCCTCGGAAACCTGCACGAAGCCGGCGCGAAGCGTGAGCGAGGGATGCCCCGTGAAGTTGGTAATGGTCAACATTTCGTCGCGAAGCGACGGCACCAACAGCAGGTCCACCTGGGAGAAGACGCGGGCCATCTCAATGGCCACTTTGCGCCGCAGCCGGTCGGCCTGGACGAAGTCCACCGCAGACAGGAATCGAGCCTGGCGGAAAATGTTGGGCCAGGCATCGGGCACCTGAACGTTGAGCTGGTTCAGGCCGCCGCCGAGCGTGAGGTCCTCGAATGCAGCCGCGGCTTCCGCGAACAGGATCAGGTCGAGCGAGTCGTAAGGCCAGTCGGGAATGGACACTTCGACCGGCACCATGCCGATCTTCCCGACCGTATCAAGGGCAGCGCGGTCCACCTCGGTCGCGGGGTTCTCCTTCATCCAACCGGGGAAGTAGCCAACCCGTAGTCCATCCACGCTTGCGCCGGCATCGAAGTCCAGCCTGCTGGACACGCTGGACACATCCCCCGCGTCGGGGCCGGAAATGGCTTGCAGCACCAGCATGGCGTCCTCGACACTGCGCGTCATGGGGCCGAGCTTGTCGAGCGACCAGCAGAGCGTCATGGCGCCGGTGCGCGGCACGCGCCCGTAGGTGGGCCGTAGGCCGGTAATTCCGCAGCGCATGGAAGGACCCACGATGCTGCCACCGGTCTCGCTTCCGATTGCAAAGCCCACCAATCCCGCCGCGGTAGCGGCGCCGGGGCCTGCGCTCGATCCGGACGATCCCTCCTCCAGCAGCCACGGGTTCATGGTCTGGCCGCCGAACCAGATATCGTTCAGGGCGAGCGCGCCCATGCTCAGCTTGGCGACCAATACCGCACCCGCCTGGTGCAAACGCTGCACTACCGCGGCATCCTGCGAAGGCACGCGACTCCGGAATGGCTCGGCGCCGTACGTGGTAGGAATGCCGGCCGTGTCAACAAGGTCCTTGGCGCCCCAGGGGATGCCGTGCAACGGACCGCGGTATTTGCCGGCGCGGATTTCTTTGTCGGCCTGCCTGGCTTGCGCCAACGCCAGTTCGCGCGTAAGCGTGATGACGCAGCGCAACTTAGGATTGAAGCGCTCCAGCCGCTCCAGGTAGAGTTGGGTGAGACGCTCGGACGTGAGGTCGCGCCGCTCTATCCAGTTTGAAAGCTGCGACAACGGGGCGAAGGCCAGGTCGCCGCCGGATGCGGGCAATGGCCCCGGATCGTTTTTGGTTCTAATAAATCGGTCGCGGGACGGGCCGCGGTCTTGGCCGGGAAGTATCGGGTCCGAGCGCGACCAAGGTGCGAGTGCCGGTTCCAACGCCACTTTGCGCGGCCCGGTGCGCCGTTCGTAGAGCGCTGCCATAGTCGTACGCCAACTGCCTGCGGCAATGCCGCGCTCGGCGCCCGTGAGTTCCACCTGCATGAGCTTCTCAGCTTCGGCGAAGGTGGAAGGCGACACCTCGGGTCCCACCGCCGGAGCGGTGCCAAACGCGGGCGGCGCGCCGGGCGGCAGTTCAGCGGGCTTCTGCGCCTGGCTGGGGCGAGCGGCCGCCGCGCCGAGCAAGCCGAGAGATGTCCGGGACAGGAATTGCCTGCGCGATTTCGACATGCATCCTCCGAACCGCATTGTAGCCGGGCACACGCCGAATCGCGGCGGGCAAAGGGGTATGGCACAATATGACATGCTCAGATTATTCATCCTGCCGTCACTGCTGGCGGTTTCGGCGATCGGCCAGACCATGCCGCCAGATTCGGAGCGGCAATTGGCTCGCGATATCTACAAAGAACTGGTCGAGATCAAATCGGGCTATACGACCGGCGCTACCACTCCAGTGGCTGAGGCCGTGGCCGCCCGGCTGAGAGCCGCCGGCTTCTCCGAAAGCGACATTTTTATGGGCGGAGCGATTCCGACGAAGGCGAATCTGGTGGTCCGATATCACGGCAGCAGCGGGCGCAAACCGATTCTGCTGCTGGCGCATACGGATGTGGTGGAAGCCAAGCGCGAGGACTGGAGCATGGACCCTTTCCAATTCACGGAGCGGGACGGCTACTTCTACGGCCGTGGCACCGGCGACGACAAGGCTCAGGCCGCCGTGTGGATCGCGAACCTCATCCGTTATAAACGGGAAGGCTTCAAACCGGAGCGGGACATCATCGTGGCCCTGACGGCGGACGAAGAGGGCGGCGGTCCCTACAACGGTGTCCAGTGGCTGATCAAGAATAAGCGGGACTTGATCGACGCGGACTTCGCTCTGAACGAAGGCGGTTGGGGCGAAATGGCCGGCGGCAAGAAGATTTCGAACGACTTACAAGTCAGTGAAAAGTACGTGATCAATTTTCGATGGGAAGTCCGCAATAAAGGCGGCCATAGCTCGCTACCCGTCGCGGA
>DATKFU010000319.1:0-3384 GCA_035511215.1 Bryobacteraceae bacterium
GTCTATGAACCCAGTCTTGCCGTTCCTCACGATGCGGCTTGCGGCCAGACAGAAAAATAACAAGAGGGCAGTAGCGGCGTGCCGCGTCACGATTACGCGAGTATAGCGCGCGACTCTGAGACGCTGGTTCGGCATCGCTTCCGATAGTCCGATCTGATCTACACTGGCCCTCTAGTCGCCGACTCGCGGAACTGTCTGCGGCCGCGAAGGCGTTTGTCCGTGAGTAGTGTCCCGGCGTCTAGCCGGCGGAATCCACCGGCATGGCTCTTTTTCATGTCACCGTCCGCCTCTGCGCCTCAGCGTCTCTGCGTCGAAGACTCTCTCCGCCGCATCAGCCATCGCCCAATCAGATACACAACCAGCAGCGCCGCACCAATAATAGTGAATAGAACCGCGTACCGGTGAATCTCCCCCTCCACCGCCTTCCACCGCTCGCCCAGGAAGTATCCCAACGATATAAACGTGGCCGCCCACAGACAGCCGCCGCTATACGCGAATAGCGCAAACTGCCGCGGCGCAACCTCACTCATGCCGGCTGCGTAGGCGGTGAGGTGTCTCACTCCGGGCACGAAATAGCCGAACGTCAGGCCCCAGTGACCTACGCGGTCGAACCACGCGTGCGCCTTCATCACGCGCTCCTCGGTAATATGCACGTACCGGCCGTATCGATGGATCAACTTGAGACCGAACGTGCGCCCCAAATAGTAACTGATGGTGATGCCGCATGTGCTGCCTGCCCAGGCGGCGGCAAAGGCGAGCGGCAGCGAGAGATTGCCCTTGAATGCCAGGTATCCGCTGAAGGCGAGCAGCGTCTCGTCGGGAACCGGCAGCCCCACAATCCCCAGCATCAACAGCACGAAGACCGCAAAGTAGCCGTATTGCGAAATCCACGCCAGTATGTCCTGTTCCATCGAGCGCCTGGTTAACTAAGCTGGCGTCAGACCACCATCTCGCTGACGCTAACCGGCGTGCGCGCGCCTTCCACCACCACGATGCCGCTTTCGGTTACGTGGTGGCCATTCCGGCGGTCCACTTCGTGGTCGTAACCGATAACGGCATCCTCGGGAATGCGGACGTTCTTATCCAGAATGACGCGGTGCAGGCGGGCGCGCCTGCCGATGTCGCAATTGTCGAGAATGACGCACTCGTCCACCATGGCCCCGGAGTGGACTTTCACGGCGCGCCCCAGCACCGAGTTGCGCACCATGCCGCCAGACAGAATGCAGGCGCCGGAGACGATGGAATCGATGGCCTGTCCGCGGCGGTGCTCCTGATCGAAGGTAAACTTGGCGGGCGGATCGGGATAGCCGGTGGTGCGGACCGGCCATTCGCGGTTATAGAGATTCAGCGCGGGGGTGATGGCGCGCAAGTCCATATTGGCCTCGTAGTAAGCGTCGATAGTGCCCACATCGCGCCAGTAGGGCTGCGCGTCCAGCGGTTCGCCGGGAATGCGGCTGGTCTGGAAATCGTAGGCGTACATCTCGGACTTGCCGGCCAGCTTGGGCAGGATATTGCGGCCGAAATCGTGGTCGCTCTGCGTCTCGGCCGCGTCGTCGTGCAGCAGGCGCAGCAGCGTCCGCGTCGAGAAAACGTAATTGCCCATGGAGGCGAAGACGCGGTCGGAATCGCCGGGCATGGTGGGCGCCTCCGGGTTCTTCTCGTGGAAATTGAGGATGCGGCCGTCCTGCGCCGTCTCAATCACGCCGAACTCCGCGGCGTGTTTCCGGTCCACAGGAATGGCGGCCACGGTGACTTCCGCCGCCTTCATCACGTGATACTCGATCATGCTCATGATGTTCATGCGGTAGATGTGATCGCCGCCGAAGATGGCCACCACGTGCGGGTCCGACTGTTCCACCAGGTTGATGTTCTGGTAGATGGCGTCGGCTGTGCCCTGATACCAGGTCTCGTCCGGCGAGCGCATCTGCGCGGGCACGGGAATGATGAACTGGTTCTTCAGCAAGCTGCCGAACTGCCAGCCTTCGTTGAGGTGCTGCAGCAGCGACTGGCTGCGGAACTGCGTCAGCACGTAGATCGAGTAAATTCCCGAGTTGATGAAATTACTGAGGACGAAATCGATAATCCGGTATTTGCCTCCAAAGGGAACGGCCGGCTTGGCGCGCTCCTTAGTTAAAGGGAAGAGGCGGGTACCCTTACCGCCTGCCAGTACGATGCCCAGGACCCGTATGCGCATAGGTTTTCAACCAAGGCCTATTTTTTCAGGCAATTGCGGTTCTGGCAAGCGAAAAATCATTAAGACATCCAGCCTGGCGCCGATAAGAAACCGAGGGTCTTTGACAACCGTAACATGCTTCCAATTCTAGGCATCTTGATCGTTTTTGGGGCCGTCGTTGCCGGCTACATGATGGAGCACGGCAAATTGCTGGTGCTGGCTCAGCCGGCCGAGCTGATTATCATATTCGGCGCCGCGGCGGGCACCGTGGTCACCGCCAATCCCCTGCCGACGCTGATTCGATTGGGAAAAGCCATGGCCGCCGTGCTCTCAGGCAGTCCGTACACCAAAGCGTTCTACACCGAAAACATGAAGATGTTGTTCGACCTGTTTTCCATGGCGCGCAAAGCCGGTACCGCCAAGCTCGAAGAGGACATCGACAATCCAACCAAGAGCGACGTGCTGAAGAAGTATCCCAAGTTTCTGAAATCGCACGCCGCGCTCGATTTCCTGTGCGACACGTTGCGCATGGCCGTCTCGGGCGGCGTCGACCCTATGGATATCGACACTATGATGGAAGTGGATTTGGAATCGCATCACCGCGAGGCGCATGAGCCGGTGGCGGCATTATCCTCCATGGCCGATTCGCTGCCCGGGCTGGGAATTGTCGCGGCCGTGCTCGGCGTGGTCATCACCATGGGCGCTCTGGGCGGGTCCAAGGAAGAGATCGGCCAGAAAGTAGCTGCCGCGCTGGTGGGCACTTTCCTGGGCATTCTGCTGTGTTACGGAGTCTTTGGGCCAATCGCCTCCGCCATGGGCAAGCGCAACGACGACGAAGGCGCCTATTTCGGCTTTCTGCGCATGGCGGCGCTGGCGTATGTGAAAGGCTTGAGCCCCATGATGGCGGTGGAATTGTCGCGGCGCGCCATACCGCACAGCCTGCGGCCGAACTTCAAGGAAATGGAAGCGGCCTGCAGGGGCGCGAAAACGGCTGCGCCTGACGTGGCGGAGAAGGCTGCATAGCCATGCCACAGGAAAAAGAGAGCAGTGCGCCGGAAAAAGCCAAGCCGCGCATTATCGTTATCAAGCGGCCGCGCAAGGCCGCGCACGGACATCACGGCGGCGCCTGGAAGGTGGCGTACGCCGATTTCGTGACCGCTATGATGGCGTTGTTCATCGTGCTCTGGCTGATGGGCGCCGACGAGGAAACC
>DATKFU010000320.1:0-20288 GCA_035511215.1 Bryobacteraceae bacterium
GGATGACGTGCGCCAGCGTGGGGAAATCGCGCAGCTTGCGATTCTGGTCGCGCGGACTGTTGTAAATCTCGCGGACCGATGCGAATAGATCGGCCTGCTTGACGGTGTCGACTCCCAGGTCCGCTTCCAGATCCAAGTCGGGATCCATCATGTCGGATGGGTAGCCGGTCTTTTCGGCGACCAGCGCGAGCAGGCGCTCTCTGACGGGATCGGCCGCCTGAGATGCGGGGGCCTGGGGGCTGGGGGCTGGACTCAGGGCCGGAGGCGCAGCCGGCACTGGTTGCTGAGCGGCGGGCGCGGGGTGCTGGCCTTTCAGATCCGGCCGCTTTTCGTATACGAACCGGATAACATGCGCCAGTGTGGGGAAGTCGCGCAGCTTGATCTTGTCGTCGCGGACAATGCCGTAAGCTTCGCGGACCGATGCCAATAGATCCGCCTGTTTGACTGTATCGACGCCGAGGTCCGCCTCGAGATCCAGATCGACATCCAGCATGTCGGACGGGTAGCCGGTCTTCTCGGCGACCAGCGCTAGCAGCCGTTCTTTGACGGGATCGCCCGCGGGCGATGCGGGGGGCGGGGGGGTAGAGGCCGCGGGCTCAAACTTCACATCCTTTACTTCTACTTCGGGCGCGGCCTTCGCCACCTTCGTCTCGATGGCTGGCCGAACCTGGGCCGCCCGCGAGGCGCCGTCCTTAATGCGCAGCGTGCGCTGCACCACTTCCAGGCCTTCCGCTCCGCTGGCGGCAATCCGGGTGAGCCACGCGCTCCAGGCGGCCGGGTCCGCAATCCGGGAGGCATAGCCCAGCGCATGGGGGCTGGTCCGCACGCCGCCTTTCGGCGCCACCCAATGCAATAGCGTCATGCTGATCTGCGAGCCAAACCCAGCGCCCAGGCGCAGGGCGTACTCGACGGGATAGCCGCCGCCCTTCGACAGGTTCAACGCGCCCAGTTCGGGATCGACTTCCTTGAAGTTGGCCACTGGCGGCACGCATCCGGTTTCGAGCGCTTTGACCGCGACCACATCTTCGATGCCGGTGCCCATGGCGTGGCCGGTGAAGCCCTTGGTATTGGCGATCACGATGCGATCGGCGGTGTCGCCGAACACACGGCGCAGGGCGTGGATCTCGGCCGCGGCGCTGCCGCCGCGCGCGGGCGTATAAGTTTCGTGGGAGACGAAAACCATGTGCGGGGCGGCCTCGCGCCGCCGGAAGCCGTTGCGCGCTTCGGCCTGGGCCACCAGGTTTTCCATCACCTGGCAGATGTGCTCCACATCCAGCCGGGTGCCGTGGAAGGCGCTGTTGGCGGTGACCGCGCTCAGCACTTCGCAGATGGGCCGGATACCGCGTTCGCGCGCCGCTTCCGCGCTTTCGACGACGATTGCGGCCGCGCCCATCCCCATGATCATGCCGTGCCGGCGGCGGTCGAACGGAGTGGCGGCCTCTTCGACCACATCGTCGGTGGCCGCCGCTCCGCTGGCCAGGAAGCCCGCGCCGAACCAGTCGATCAGGTGGTCGGTGGTGATGTCGTCCGCCGAGACCACCACGACCCGGCGGCATCGTCCGGCGCGGATCCAATCGTTAGCCAGCGAAACGGCTTGGGTGGTGCTGGCGCAGGCGGAGTTGATTTGCGTGTTGGGGCCGCGCGCGCCGATGAACTCGGCGAATTGCGAATGGCCCATGGATAAAACGTGAAAGAGGAAGCGCCGGTCGAAGACGTACGGCTCTCTTTCGAGAGCGGCGCGCAGGTCGTCGATGCGCCGGACCATTTCCTGGCCCACGCTGGAACCGCCTTCGGCTTCGACCAGGCGGGCGTACATGCTTTCCAGCATGGCCAACTGGTCGCGCCGGGCGCGATCGGTGTGATAGCGCGCGAGCTCATCGGCGAAGGAATCGAAACCTGGGAAAACGGAGGCAAAAATCACGCCGGTATCGTCGCTCAGGGCGTCCGGCAAGGCCCAGCGGTCGGGCAATTGGGTGCCCTTGCTGGTGGTCTTGTAGCGCATGACGAGCGGGATGCCGGCATCGCGCAGGGCGTCGAGGCCCACGGCGATAGCCAACTGGGTGGCACGGTCGAGGGCGGCCAGGCGGTCGGCGGAGACACCGAATTCCTTGGCCAGGTCGAAATCGCCGCCGCGTCCCGCCAGCTTGATGACGTCGGACACGCTGTCGATGGATTCGAAGGTCGGCCCGCCCTTGTCGCTCTTCACCAGGCGGGTGATGTGCTTGTCGAGCATGGCGCGGCGGAAGCGGGTGGGAATCACGTCGATGAGTTGTTCGCCGCCCAGGATGCGGGCGATATTGCCGTCGTCGAAGATGTGGCCGTTTCCAGGCAGGCCTAGAGCCGCCCCGGTGATGGCGACCGGGACGTCGTGGGATGAGACTACGGGCCTGTCCTCAACGGCGGGAGGCTGTAGCATCTGGTGGACAGGCAAGGATGGCTGTCCTGCTCCCAAGCCAGCGGCATAGAGCCCGCACAACGCCTGATTGAACGCCGGGATGTCGCCGAATTTCGGATGATTGGTGAAAACCGCCAAGACGTCCGGACGGTCGCCGAGCACGTCCTCGGCAAACCCTTGCAGCGCCTTCTTTGGTCCGACTTCCACGAAGACGCGCGCGCCGGCATCGTAGAGCGTGCGCAGGCCCTGGATAAACTGCACGGGCGAAGCTACCTGCCGGGCGAGGATATCCACCATCTGCGGCACGGCTTGCGGTCCCGTGGGATAGAATTCGCCATTGACGTTAGCCACCACAGGGATGTGCGGCGCTTCCAGGTGCAGGCGCTCCAGCACGCGCCGCAGCGGCGCGCTGGCCGGAGCCACGATCGAAGTGTGGAAAGCGTGGCTGACCGGCAGCGGTACCGCGTTATGGCCGGCCTTTTGCAGGATCTCCATGGCCTGTTCAACGGCCTGGCTGGCGCCGCCGATCACCGCCTGCGTGTTGCTATTGATATTGGCGATGACCACGTAACCATTCACGGCCTTCAGCACACGCTCGATTTCCTCGAGCGGCGCGAATACGGCGGCCATGCGGCCGTTGTCTCCCATCGAGACTTGGGTCATGCCGCGGCCGCGGGCGCTGACGGCTTCCAAGGCATCCGTGAAGGGCATCGCGCCGGCGGCCACCAGCGCTCCGTATTCGCCCAAACTATGACCCATGGCCATATCGGGACGAATGCCGTATGCGGCCAGGAGGCGTGTTAGCGCCAAATCGATGGCCATCACGGCGGGCTGCGTAATCTCGGTCTGGCGCAGGTCTTCTTCGGCTTTGGCAACCGCGTCGGCATCCGCCGGATTCACGAACAGGTAGTCGGTGAGCGGCTTGCCGAGCAGCGGGGTCATTACGCGATCCGCTTCGGCAAAAGTTTCCGCGACAATGGGTTCGGCGGCGCGGAGCGCACTCAGCATGTTCGCGTACTGCGAGCCTTGGCCGGTATAGAGGAACGCGACTTTGGGCGCGGGGCCGTGGCCGCGGAAGACGCCTTGGGCGCGGAGGGCTTTCCACTGCATCGGCTGGTTGGCCGCCAGCGCTTTGAGCGCTTTGGCAGATTTATCCGCCAGTTCGGCAGCGTCGGCATAGTCGATGGCGATACGCTCCGGCGCGCGCAGATCGGCTTCCGAGGGCGCGGCCGGGGCCGGAGCACGGCCGGATGCCGCGTCCTTTTGCACCACCTGCAGGCGCTCGGCCAAGGCGGCGGCGGAAGCGGCTCCGACGAGCAGCGCGCCGCGCAATGGGGGCTTGGGCTGCAATGACTGGCTGTGCTCCGGCTGGTGGACCGGCGGAGCGCCGGTCTGCAGGCTGAGAGCCTGCCCCACATGCTTCTTGCCATTGCCGTTTAACCGGTGCGGAGTGTATTCCTCCAGCACGGCGTGGAAATTGGTGCCGCCGAATCCAAACGCGCTTACGCCTGCGCGCCGCACGCCATCCGGCGCCACGGTCCACGGCCGCAGCTTGCCATTGACGTAGAGGGGCGAGTGGGCGAAATCGATATTCGGGCTGGCCTGCTCGCAGTGCACGCTGGGTGGCAGCACCTTATCCCGCAATGCCAGGGCGGTCTTCAGGATTCCCGCTGCGCCGGCGGCTCCTTTGAGATGGCCGATGTTGGATTTTACGGAGCCCAACGCCACAGTGCCTATGGGGACGTGAAAACTGCTGAGCACGTCGGTGAAGCTCTCGACTTCGACCGCGTCGCCTACGCTGGTGGATGTGCCGTGCCCTTCGATCAAACCCGCGGTAGCCGGCGACAATCCCGCATTTTCCCAGGCGCGCCGGATGCAGATCTTTTGGCCGACCGGGTTGGGGGCGGTGATGCCCTTGCCCTTGCCGTCGCTCGACCCGCCGATACCCCGCAGCACGGCGTAAATCTTGTCGCCGTCGCGTTCGGCGTCGGCCAGGCGCTTCAGCAGGAAGATGGCGGCGCCTTCACCCATGACGAAGCCGTCGGCGCCAGCCGCGTAAGGCCGCGTGCCGCTGGCCGAGAGCGCGCCGATCTTGCTGAACTTGATGTAGCTGGTGGCGCCCATGTTGCGGTCGATGCCGCCGGTGACCGCCACGTCGAAATCGTTCTCCACCAGCCCTTCTACCGCGGCACTGATCGCCGCCATGGCCGATGCGCAGGCCGCGTCCACCACGTAATTCGGTCCGTGGAAGTTATAAATATTCGCAATGCGGCCGGCGATGCAGTTGGCCAACTCGCCGGGCATGGTGTCTTCCGTGACTTCGGGGACGCGCTCGTTGATGCGCTGGTGGAACTCGCTCGTGATGTCGCGGCGGGCGGCCTCCGGCAGCTTGGCGAAACTTTCGGATTCGGCGAGCTCATGGGCGTAGTCCGGAAAATTCAGGCGCATGGCGGTGAGATAATGCTTCTCGCCGGCCATAGCATTGCCAAGGATGACGGCAGTGCGGTCGGTGTTCAGCGGCCGCTTGGGGTAGCCGTAGTCCACTAACGCTTCGCGGGTGCAAGCGATGGCCCACTTTTGCGCATCGTCCATGGCATCCACTACCTTCGGCGGAATGGCCATGCGCCACTGCAGCGGGTTCCAATCGAATTCGCGCACCCAGCCGCCGATCTTCGAGTACGTCTTATCCGGCGCGCCGTGGTCGGCGTCGTAGTAAAGGGCCGGGTCCCAACGGTTTGGCGCGACTTCGCTGATGCTGTAACGGCCGGTCTTCACGTTTTCCCAGAAGGCGGCTACGTTGGGGGCATCGGGCAGGATTGCGCCCGTCCCTACGATGGCGATCGCCCGATATGCGGTGTCTTCCATGATGACTCTCCTTGCCAAAAGAAATCCGTGTGGGGCGGGACTCCAGTCCTGCGGCCGGCGTCCACGCCGGCCAGCGGGTCACGTCGAGTGATGAAAGACCCGCGCAGACCTGGAGGCCTGCCCCACAATGCTACGCGGCCGACACGGCCTGCTTCGCCACGCGGCCATACAATACGTCGCCCACATAATCCATATCTGCAATCAGTCCCGCCTGCGCGCGGTGAATCGCAGGCAATCCCAAACTGGTTTCGAATGCGGCCATTTCGGAATCGCTCACGCCGCCGGCTCCCACGACCCAGCGCAAGCCCTCTTCGCCCACTTTCAGCGCCGCTTCGCGGGCGAAGATCCGGCTGATCGCCGCGAGGCCGGCGGCATCGAAGCGCAGGTTGGCTTTTTCGTTCAGCTTGCCTTCCGCCATGCGCGCCGCGCGCCGCGCCAGGCAGCCCGCGCATTCCGCATAGGCGATCAGTTCGCCCAAGCGCAGCAGGATATGCTGATAGCGGGTCAGGCGTCCGGCCCGCGCTCTTTCCATCACCTCAGCCAGGGCGTGCAGCGCCAGTGCGGCGAAGTTCGCGCCCACATCCGGGTGGCGCGCGTGCATGGCCTCGCATTGGCGCGCCTGCTCGTGATAATGCTGGCCGCGGGTCTTCAGGTGAAGCTGCCAGCGGTCGCGGCTGATGGTCATCTCCATGATCTCGGAGGTGCCTTCGTATATGGTGGTAATGCGCACGTCGCGGCTGATCTTCTCCACCATGTATTCATGCGTGTAGCCGTAGCCGCCCAGCGCCTGGATACTGGCTTCGGCGGCCGTATTGCCGGCTTCGGTCGACATATATTTGGCGATAGCGCCTTCGGTGTTCAAGCTGCCTTCGCCCGCGTCGATGCGCTCCGCGGTCTCTTCGATGTACGCGCGGCCGGCCTCCAGGCGGGCCACGTTCGGCACGATCAGCTTATGCGTGTATCCCTGCTTTTGCGAGAGCGGCGCGCCGGCTTGGATGCGCTTCGTCGAATAAGGGATGGCCCGGTCGAGCGCGGCCCATCCCGCCCCCAGACCAAACGCAGCCACCATCAGGCGCGTGTAGCCGAAGACAGCTTGCGCCTGGTTCAGACCCTGGCCTTCCACGCCGCCCACCAGCCGGTCCGCATCCACGTAAACGTCGCTCAGCGCCAGCGCGGCCGTATTGCTCAGGCGGATGCCGTGTTTGTCTTCCGGTTCGTCGTGGCTGAAGCCTTTCGCGCCTTTCTCCACGATAAACCAACTGGGACCCGCGGCCGTATTCGCCAGAATGGTGTAAGCGTCGGCAATCCCGCCGTTGCTGATCCATTGTTTGCTGCCGTTGATCTTATACCCGGCAATGCGATCGCCGTCCATCACCCGCTCGGCGGTAGTTTGCAAAGCCCCCAGGTCGCTGCCCGCATCCGGTTCGGTCGCCCCGTAAGCGAACAGAATGCCTTCGTCCGCGATGCGCCCCAGCCAGATCTTCTTCTGCTCCGGCGTGGCCCCCACCGTGATCGGGTCGCTCCCCAGGAACGTGGCCAGCACCGAGGTGGCTACGCCCAGGTCGATCCTGGCCATCTCCTCGCAGATGCAATACACGTCGAAGGTATTGCCGCCCATCCCGCCGTATTCTTCGGGCACGAACAGAAGCTGAATGCCCAGCTTGTCGGGGCTGCACATGTGCCGGACAACGTCCAGCGGGCATTCGTCTTTGGCATCCAGGTCGATGCGGATCTCGTCCGTCAACCGCTTCTTGCCGAAGTCCCGCAGCGATTTCAAACTCAATTTCAGCGTCTTGGCGGTGATCTTTGGTGTGATCTTTGCTGTGGTCGTTGCTGTGGTCGTTGCTGTGGTCATGGGTGTCGTCATGGGTTTCGTCTCACTTTTCGCTTTATCTTTGCAGGATTTTGGCGGTTAATTCCGGCAGAAATTCCAGAATATCCGCGGCAATCCCCACATCCGCCACGCGAAATATCGGGGCTTTGGGATTCTTGTTGATGGCCACGATGAAAGGGTTGCCCTTAAGGCCAGCCAGGTGCTGGAAAGATCCGCTGATGCCGCAAGCCAGGTAGACTTTGGGCTTGACCGTCTGCCCGGACGACCCTACCTGCCGGGATTTATCCATCCACTTGGCGTCCACCACCGGCCGCGAGCAGCTCACCGCCCCACCCAGCGCGTCGGCCAGCTCCTGCGCGATAGCCACATTCTCCTGCCCCTCAATGCCGCGGCCGACGGAGACCAGGACCGGATACCTGGTGATATCCACGTCGCCTGTCTCGGGCGCGATGGTCTCCAGATAGCGCCGCCCTGAAGCTAACGCGCCCACCTCGGCCGATTTGTCGACCACCACACCGCCCGCCGGAGCGCTCTCCAGCGCCTTGAATGCGCCGGCGCGTATGCTAACGACCGCGCCCGCCGAAACATCGCAGCGCACGTGCGCGCTCACCTGTCCGCCGAATTCCTGGCGCACGAATTTGAACGCCGCGCCATCCGCCGGTTCGATATCCAGGGCGTCCGGCACGTAGGCCGCATTCATTTTGATGGAAAGGCCCGGCGCAAGATCGGTTCCGAAATGGGAGTGCGCAATCAACACAATCGACCCGGCCGGCAGCACCTGAACCAGCGCCTGCCGCACGAGTTCGGCGTTCGGGTAAGCCAGCGATTCATTGGCGATTTTCCAGACCTCGCCGAAGGAAGCCCGCAGCGATTCGCAAACCGCATCCAGATCCGGCCCCCATCCGGTGACGACGGCCGCCGGCGATCCGGTGGCATCCATCTTTCGGGCCGCGGCCGCCAGCTCGGCTGCCGAATCGTCGGCTACGCCGCTTTTATGGGCGATATAGGTAAAAATTCGAGCCATTAATTCAGTCCTCCTTTGGCTTTCAGCAACTCAATCAGGCTGTCGACGATCCCTTCGGTGCTGCCTTCCAGCATTTCGGCGCCTTTGCCCAGCGGCGGCGCGAAATAATCCATCCGTTTCACTTTCGCGGCGCCTTTGCCCGTTATGTCGCCGTTCACGCCGAGGTCCTGACCGCCGAAAGTAGGAATGGGGACGGTGGCCACCTGCCGGATGCCCCGCATGCCCACATAACGCGGCTCATTGATGCCGGTCTGAATCGAGAGCACGCAAGGCAGATCGATCTCGTTCATCTCCTTGTTGCCGCCTTCGATTTCCCGGCTGATTTTCAGCTTGCCGCTCTGAACCTCAATCGAATTCACCAGCGACGCGAATGGATAGTCCAGCATCGCCGCCAGCATGCCGCCCACCTGGGCCGCGCCGTCCTCGGCCTGGACTCCAGTCAGGATCAGGTCGTAATGCCCCTTCTTGACGAAGGCGGCCAGGATCGCGGCGATGCCTCTGCCATCCGATCCGCTAAAGGCATCGTCGGAGAGCAGCACGCCATTCTTGGCCCCCATGGCCATCTCCCGGCGCAGGATCTCCTCGTCGTCGTCGCCGCCGACCGTGACCACCGTCACCACGCCGCCGGTTCTCTCGACGATTTCCAGCGCTTCTTCCACCGCGTAGTTGTCCGGTTCATTCACGGAATAAACCAGGTCGTCGCGGGCGATGTCGGTCCCCGCACTATTCAGCTCGATTTCGTTTTCCGAAGTGTCGGGTACCCTTCGGGCACAGACTAGAATTTGCATATTTACCTCATTTGTTTTTCGACCAGCTCCGTCAGGTCGATGGCGGCCATCTTGCCTTCCATGCCGGCAACCTTTATGGCGTCTTCCATATTCACCATGCAGAACGGACAGGCGGTGACGATCACATTGGCCCCGGCTTCGGCGGCCATTTGCACTCTCTTCACGCCCATGCGCTGATCTTCTTTCGGTTCGTAAAACAATGCCAGGCCGCCGCCCCCGCAACAAAACGACCGGTCGCGCGAGCGGCGCATTTCCACGCGCTTCAATCCGGGTATCGCATCCAGCACGTCCCGCGGAGCGTCGTAAATCCCGTTGTGCCGCCCCAGGTAGCAGGGATCGTGGTAGGCGTACACATCGTCTTTCGCGTTTTCGCCGGGCAGCGGATTCAGTTCGATGTCGCCCGCCTGCACCTTTCTGGCGATCGTTTCGCTGATGTGCTCCACCGGCAGCAGATCCTTGTAATCGTGTTTCAGCGCGTTATACGCGTGCGGGTCGGACGTTACGATGCGCTGCACGCCGGACGCCTTGATGGCCTCGGTGTTGTGCTCCCGCAAGGCCATAAACAGCGTCTCTTCGCCGAACCGCCGGACGTCGTGGCCGCTGTCTCTTTCAGCCGCCCCGAGGATGCCGAAATTCTCGCCGGCCCTGTCGAGAATCCTGGCAGTGGCGCGCCCGATCGCCTGTATCCGGTCGTCGTAGGCGGTGATGCTGTCGACAAAATACAACGTATTTGTGTTGTGGGCGCCGTTCAGGATGCGGACGTTGCAAGTCTGCCGGAAAGCCGGGGCGTTCACCCAATCGGCCCTTTTCTTTTCCATTTTGCCGAAAGGATTGCCGCGGCTCTCGAGCGCCTTCAGCGGCTTCTGCAGCGATTGCGGCACCATCCCGTCGTCCACCATGCCGCGCCGCAAATCCACGATCTTGTCGATGTACTCGACCAGCAGCGGACATTCGGCTTCACAGGCGCCGCAGGTGGTGCACGACCAGATTTCATCTTCCGAATAAATCCCGCCGATCAGCGGCTCGCCCGGCTGGTCATTTTGCGCGCTGCCCGGCTTGCCCCAGATGGGATAATGCCGGAAAGCGTAGTCCCGCGCCTTGGTGGTCAGGAACCGCGGCGACAACGGCCGGCCCACGGCGTTGGCCGGACACTGGTCCGAACACCGGCCGCAGTCGGCGCAGGAATAAAAATCCAGCATGTGCTTCCAGGTGAAGTCTTCGAATGTTTTCACGCCGAAGGATTTCACCTGGTCCAGTTGGACGTCCGGAACACCCCAGCGCACCGGTTTGACTGTTCCCCGGTCTAGTTTCGCGAAATAAACGCTGAACAACGACGTCTCCACATGAAACTGGATTCCAAACGGCCGGTAGCAGAGCAAGAAGAAAAAAGCCAGTTCGTGCACCAGGTAGGCGCCCAGATAAAGATTCGAGATCGCGCCCAATGAGAGCGCCGGGAGCGCCACCAGAGCACTCCGCAACAGCCACGGAAGCGACAGGACCGCCAGCGGCTCAACCGGGAGGTGGAGTTGCCATTGACTGGCGGCCACGCCGGCCTCAAAGACGCTGTCGGCCAGCATCAGAACGGCGATCAGCGCCAGCAGGAAGATGGCGTCCGCCGTGTGAGCTTTGCCGTATCGCGCCGGCACCGCGTAGCGCGCCGGTTTCAGCAATCGCCGCACCACGGCGACGACCATGCAGAGGAAAACAACAGTTGCCGCGTAGTCCGAAATCGCTCCGTACAAACCGCCGGCCGCCGCAGGATGGTCCGCCGTCCCCAGAGCGAGCAGCCCAACGGTATGAATCACCAGGACAATGAAGCCGGAAAAAAGCAGAATATGGATGATTCCCGCGGCGAGGTAGCGCGGGTGTCTCCACTGCCCGAACCAGAACTGCAGGAGCCTGCCCAGGCGGACCAAGGGCCGATCGAATCGCATGTCGCGCTGTGCCCGCATGAGCGGCGCCAGGCGCCGGGCCATGATGTAGGCAAAGCACGCAGATCCCAGCACGTTGACGATCCAAAAGAGGATTCGCCCTTGGATGAACCAGTACGTCGCCTGTGCGGGCGACTGAATCGCGTCCGCCATATAACTCTCCTGTTTTCCGGGAACCGGCCGGAATGCCCCGCGGGGGGCTGCCAGACGGCACCTCGGCTGTTGAGGTATTACGTAGTATTATACCTCAATATCTCTAATCTTGCTGCGTCTTGCCGCTTCAGACCTGTTCCGCGGCCATCGCGCGCTCTTTCGGCTGCCGCTCGTTCAGGATCAGGCGCCGCACCGTGCGCAGATCGTTCAGGATGATGCGGCTCTTGTGGATGTGGCAGTTCAGTGTCTTCAGTTTGAAGATCGCGAGTCCAATAGCCTGCGCGCGGCGCGGCTCACCGTCCTGCGCCGCCGACTGCTGGTCGCCGTTCAGATCTCTCATCGAATCCAGAATCGTGTCGGCCAGGACTTTCATGAAATCCTGCGCGCTTTCGATCGAATCGAAACATCGTACCGTTTCGTCAGGGGACATCGTCGGTTGCTCCACTTCCGGGCGCGCGTAGACCGCCCGCCCCAACAGCAGTGCGAACACCGCATGAATTAACGTTGTGCCAGCGTTGCATTTCCAGGTCCACCGCATGGCCGCGCGAAGTGCTGTAATTTGTGACGGCCGGCGAAAAAACGTGGGGGCTTTTGCGTCAATTCACGCTAATGTGCGCAATTGGGGGAAAAAAGCACTGACGAGGATATACTGACGGGGGGAAACCCCGCTAACCAGCCCAATTCCTGCCGGCTGCTCTGCGCTGGTTTCCGAGGAGCTTCGGAATCGAGCGGCAGAATAGTGGTGGGCGCGGGCAGACTCGAACTGCCACTATCGGTTTAGAAGACCGATGCCCTATCCGTTGGACGACGCGCTCTCCCGTTCGATGACAGACCCCACCGGGCGTGGTGGTGGGAGCGGACAGAATTGAACTGTCGTCTTCCGACTTAAAAGGACGGCGCTTTCCCGTCTAAGCTACGCTCCCGAATTGGTGCCGGGGCTGAGAATCGAACTCAACTGTGCTGGTTTGTAGGACCAGTCTCCGCGACCAGCGGAGTTCCCCGGCATGGTGGCCGTGCTGGGATTCGAACAGCACGGCCCGATCTGGCTGTAGGGGCGGGACTCGAACCCGCACCCTCTCGATTAACAATCGAGCGCTGGACCAGTTCAGCTACCCTACAAAATCTGGTTGGCCTGCCGAGGATCGAACTCGCCTACACCCGGTAGACAGCTGGGCACCTCGCCAGTCGGTCTACGCTCCAAGAAACGGTGGCCGGCCCGTCCGGGGTCGAACCGGAATTCCAGCCTTCGGAGGGCTGCGCCCTGTCCGTTGGACGACGGGCCGAAGATGGTACGGGCGGAAGGACTTGAACCTCCAGTCTCCCGGTTCGTGCCGGGTATCCTGATCCGTTGAACGACGCCCGCGTAAGAACTGGTAGCCGGGGATGGGCTCGAACGATCGCCCAGCCCTTGGCGCCAGGGGCACGAGTCGAACGTGCTTGTCCAGCTTTTCAGACTGGCGCCTTGACCGCAACGGCCTCCCTGGCGAAATTGGTGGAAGAGGAGGGAATTGAACCCTCGTTTGCCGGTTGCGAACCGACGGTCCTCCCATTGAACGACTCCCCCAAAAAAGAATGGCCGCGGGCGGGCGGGCGGCGCACCGCCATCTATGCTTACAGCGCTCGCGCGGCGCTCTTCCACTTGAGCTACTCCGGCATGGAGCGAGTGCGGAAAATCGAACTCCGTTGTTCGGAATGGCGATCCGATGCCCAACCAATGAGCCACACTCGTCGAAAACTTTGGAGCGGACGGAGACACTCGAAATCTCTTCTCCAGGTTGGAGGCCCAGGGCACAACCTATATACCACGCCCGCTCATTCGACACTTCGGTCTATGCAGTTGTCAAAGAGCCCTGAGGCGCACCTGTACTATCTCGCGTCAGGCGCGAAGCAAGTTAGACATAATGCGTCAATTAGTCGTAAAAACAATAAAAAAGGGCGGCCATTTTCGGTGGCCGCCCCTTTCTTGAAACCTGTAGGTTTATTCCAAGACGGTTAGGTCACCGCGCGCGCATCATGATTCATGCGCCTCTGCGTACCTTTGACTTCGGTCCCGAATTGGAAAACGTGTACCACGCATTTAAATCGTAAACTACCTTGATGAAAACGTCAAGAGTCTTAATGTACTTTCACCTGAGACCGAATCGTAGTCAGTGAGTTTGATTGGCGAAGGACGAGGGAATTCAACTCTCGCCGGCCGGGCGCGGAGCGCACCCCGGGTCACGCCAGTTTTCATCCGTATTAGCCCCTGCCGTTCGGTTTCCGGCTAGCAGATGTATAATCGTACCCAGGCACTCCCCCCGTCCGGGCGTCTCATCTTTCTTGAGGAATTCTCATGACCCATCTGCACCCATTGGAACCACTGTCGGCGGCTGAAGTGAAGCGCGCCGTAACCCTTCTGCGGACTTTACCCGAATTTACGCCGGCCACCCGTGTGATCAGCGTGATGTTGAAGGAGCCACCCAAGGATCTGGTGCACGCCTGGCCGGCTATCGAGATGCCCGACCGCGAGGCGGAAGCGGTACTGCACGATCCGGCTCGCAACGCCTGCTTCCACGTCGATGCGAATCTCACCACCGGCGCCGTCACTCCCCCGCGGTACGCGCCCCCCGGCTCGCAGCCCACCATGTCGATCGACGAGCAGGTGGAGTGCGAACAGGCCGTGCTCGCCAGTGAGGAGTTCCACGCGGCCCTCAAGAAGCATTACGGCGTCGAGGATACTTCGCTCGTGATGGTAGATATCTGGAGCGCCGGCAACTATGGCTCCGAAGAAGACAGGACCCGCCGCCTGGCCCGGCCGCTCTGCTTTCTGCGGACGGACGGCACAGACAACGGCTACGCGCGGCCCATTGAAGGCATCCGGCCGGTGGTCGACCTCAACATCATGCGGCTGATCCGCGTGGAAGAGTATGGCGTCTGGCCGCTGCCGCCTAACCAGGGCAACTATTCCGCCGGGCGCGTCGTGAACCCTCGGTCCGGCGTCAAGCCCCTCAGGATTGCGCAGCCCGAGGGGCCCAGCTTCACGCTCGAAGGCAGCCAGATGAACTGGCAAAACTGGAAGTTCGTCATCGGCTTTAACGCGCGCGAAGGGCTGACGCTGCATCATATCCGGTATCGCGACCATGGCCGCGACCGATCCATTCTCTACCGCGCATCGCTCACCGAGATGGTGGTGCCCTATGGCGATCCCAGTCCCCAACAGGCGCGCAAGAACGCCTTTGACGTCGGCGAATACGGCATGGGGATGTGCGCCAACAGCCTTCGCCTGGGCTGCGATTGCCTGGGGCACATCGTTTATCTCGACGCCCATCTTTGCGATAGCCGCGGACGTGCGTTGACCATCGGCAACGCAATCTGCATCCATGAAGAGGATTTCGGTATTCTCTGGAAACACACCGACCGGCGCCTGCCGGATGCGCCCGAAGTGCGCCGTTCGCGCCGCCTGGTGGTGTCGTCCATCTCCACCGTGGAGAATTACGAATACGGGTTTTTCTGGTATTTCTATCAGGACGGCAACATCGAGTTCCAGATCAAGTTGACGGGTATTCTCTCGCTCGGCGCGCTCGAACCCGGCCAGAAGTCTGCCTATGGAGCGCTCATCGCGCCGCAGCTCTACGCCCCGAACCACCAGCACTTTTTCAACGTTCGCCTGGATTTCGACCTGGACGGGCCCGCCAACACCGTGCAGCGCGTGGACGTCGAAGCGGACGCCGTGGACAAACACAACCCGTTCGAAAACGCTTTCCAGGCAAAAGCCACGACGCTCGTCACCGAGAAAGAGGCGCGCGGGCACTTGAAACTCGAAACCGTGCGAACGTGGCGCATCGTGAATCCGGCCGTAAACAACGCCGTGGGCGAACCCGTGGGCTACAAATTCCTGCCAGGCGACAACTCGTTTCCGCTGGCCTCGCCGAATGCCTGGTGGCGCAAGCGGGCGGGCTTCGTGAACCACCACGTCTGGGTGACGCCATATCGCCCGGATGAGCGCTACGCGGCCGGCGACTATCCGAATCAGAGCTCAGGCGGCGACGGCCTGTCGAAGTGGACGGAGGCCGACCGGCCGGTCGCGGACACGGATATCGTGTTTTGGTACACCTTCGGACACACCCATATCCCGCGGCCCGAAGATTATCCCGTGATGCCCACCGCCTACATCGGCTTCCTGCTGAAGCCGAACGGATTCTTCGAAATGAACCCCGCCAACGACCTGCCGCCGTCGCCCTTGGAGAACAAGTCCAACTCCTGTTGCGGCTGAACAGTTCCGGCGGCGACGTGGCGCAGCGTCTGTGTGGTCCCTCGCGTGCCTTCCTATAACGGTGCCTAAGCGCACATATTCCTCCGCGCCATCCAAATCAACGGCTTGACGCCCGGATCTTCGAGTACGGGGACAAAGTTGATGCAGAAAATCGATAGCTTGCGGCAATCGAAGATGACACACTGTCCTCGGGAGTGGACAACGCACGCGTTCACCGCCCACCGATTCCGTATACCCGCGATCTATCTCGCCGTGGCGGCCGCCCTGAGCACCGTGGCGCCGCACAAAGTCTTCGGGCAAGGCTCCGGCCAGCAATCCGGCACCGTGGACCTCACGCAGGCCAGTCTTGAAGACCTGATGAATATCGAAGTCACTTCGGTTTCGAAAAAAGAGCAACCACTGGCGAAGGCGGGCGCGGCTGTCTTTGTGATCACACAGGAAGATATCCATCGCTCGGGTGCAACCAACATTCCGGACGTCCTGCGTCTGGCGCCGGGGGTGGACGTCGCCCAGATCGATGCCAACCGCTGGGCCATCAGCATCCGGGGCTTCAACGCGATATACGGAAACAAAGTTCTGGTCCTGATCGACGGGCGCAGCGTGTACCTCGATTCTTTCTCCGGCGTATTCTGGGACCAGCAGGATGTACCGCTCGAGGACATCGATCGCATCGAAGTCATCCGCGGGCCGGGTGGCACCGTGTGGGGCGCGAACGCGGTTAACGGGGTGATCAACATCATCACCAAAGACTCCCGCAAGACCCACGGCGGGCTGGTCAGCGCAGGCGGCGGATCGCCAACCGCGGCCGACGGCCTGGCGCAATATGGCGGCACAATCGGTTCGACCGGCAGTTACCGCGCCTTCGGGCATTATTCTGATGTGAACAATTCCGTCACGCCCGCGGGACAGCCTGCCACCGATGGATGGCACAGCTCGCATGGAGGGTTTAGAACCGACTGGGATCTCTCGCCGCAGGACACCCTGAGCGTCCAGGGAGATGTGATGCAGACGGCGGGAGGGGAGAACGTGACGGCAATATTCCCGAATATCCCGCTGCAGACAACGCTGAATGAACCCGTTACGAACGGCCTCGGGGACATTCTGGCGCGCTGGGAGCACACCCTTAAGGGCGGCTCTCAGACCTCTTTGCAGGTCTACTTTAACTATGTCCACCGGTTCGGCGACGGTGGCGGCGATCAGTATTACCGCACCGCCGACGTAGAGTTCGAACACCATTTATCGATCGGCGCCCGGCACGACGTCGTGTGGGGACTGGGTTACCGGCTAGACGATACCGTGCTCGATGCCCCCTTGGCCTATTCCGAACAATTCGAGCCGAACCGCCGGCTGGACAGTCTCGTGTCTTTTTTTCTGCAGGATGAGATCGCGATCACAAAGTCCTTCTCTCTTACCTTGGGATCGAAGTTTGAACACAACGCTTACACGGGTTTCGAATATGAGCCCAGCGCCCAGGCCGTGTGGACTCCGTCGCCCCGAAACACCGTGTGGGCCTCCGCCTCGCGCGCGATCCGGCAGCCGGCCCTGATCGACCTTGGCCCGAGGGTGGACCTGGATGTCGTGCCATTGGGCGGCGGCAGTTTTGGAATTGTGACGCTGTTCGGCGACCCCCACCTCAAATCCGAAGAACTCCGCGATTTCGAAGTGGGTTACCGGGATCAGATCGGTAAGCGGCTGTCGATCGACCTGACCGGGTTCCTGAGTTACTATCGAAACCTCCAGACCATCCAGCCGCAGAGTTCCTATCTCAGTACTAACGGGTCGGGCGTTCCTTACCTGGTGATTCCGGAGAGCTTTGCCTTTGACGGCCACGGACGCGATTACGGCGCGGAGGCCTTCGTCAACTGGAACGCCTCCGGCCGGCTGATACTCAGTTCGGGATACTCATTTCTGAACATGGCGACGGAGCCGGGCGCCTCCAGCCCCGCTGGTACGTTTATGAATGCAAATGAGGCAGACTCGCCACAAAATCAGTTTCAGATTCGCGGCCACTTCGGACTCAGGCGCAATCTGGATTGGGACGCGAGTGCGGCATACACTTCACCGCTTGCCAATGTACCCGGCTACACGCGCGTAGACTCGCGGCTGGGCTGGCAGCCGGGTGAGAAACTGGAGTTCAGCATTGTGGGGCAGAACCTCCTGTCGCCCCGTCACCTGGAATTTGTCGATACGATCCCGATTAACGGCACGGAGGTTCCGCGGAGCGTGTTTGCGAAGGTGGTATGGCGATTCTAGCGGGAATCCGTGAGAGTCTGAAAGCGCCCCGCTGTGTGGCGCGGCTGGGGCGGATCCTGGTCTGGGGAGCGCTGGCGGCGATACCCTCTATTGGGCAGGTCGCCGAGGAGTATCACGTGAAAGCGGCGTTCCTCTATAACTTCGCGCGGTTCGTGGAATGGCCTTCCACGACCTTCCGTAGTCCGCAAGATCCCTTCGCGATCTGCATTCTCGGCGCGGATCCGTTTGGCGGCACACTGAAAGAGACCGTCGCGGGAAAACAGATCGAGGGCAGGGACTTCCGCATTTTGCATATTTCGGAAGCGGCTCAGGCAAACGCATGCCAGATACTCTTCATCGGTTCTTCCGAGCGCAAGCGGATCGCGGCCACCATCGCGGCGCTTCCGGCCGCCGGCGTTCTGACGGTCGGCGAGATGGACGGCTTCGCAGCCGCCGGAGGCATCGTCAACTTCACGCTCAATGAGGGACACGTCAGGTTTCAAGTGAACCCCCATGCCGCGGAACGCGCCAAACTCCAGATCAGTTCCCGGATGCTCAGTCTTGCCCAAATCGTTGGCCAGTAGCCTCGCCGAGGGGCTGTTGGATAGGTAACCCCAAAGGACATGCGTCAGCGGGAGTGAACAATTTTGGGCGTCCGGCGAAGCCAGCGGCTTTTCCCGACGGCATCGATCTCGAGCGATGCACTGTGTTTACGCGCTTTTCGCGCATTTGGGGGCGTTTTGGCCGGAGGAGCCTTTTTGGCCCCCCGCGTGCGCCTCGATACCGAGGATGTCCCTCCTTCCCCCGGTGTACTTGACGCGCGCGTTCAGAGACCGCTCCCTCCGGTTCAAGCTGTCGGTGATCATCGTTCTAAGCTGCAGTCTCGCGTTACTCCTTGCCGGCGGCGGATTTGTCGCCTACGACGCCGTTCAAAACCGTAAGGCGGCTACTCGCGAAATATCCGCCCTGGCCGACATGGGCGCGACGGGCAGCACGGCGGCGCTGACCTTCGGCGACATGAAGGCGGAAAAGGAGACTCTGGCCGTTCTGCGCGCAGACCCGCGCGCAATGGAAGCGGCCGTGTATAACCAGGCAAATCGCCTCTTTGCCATGTACCGGAATCCGGGAATCGACACCGACCCTCCGCCCGCGGCACCCGCGCGCGATGGCGCATACTTCCGGAACGGTGCTCTGCTTCTGTTTCGTCCCATAACATTGCAGAACGAGCGCGTGGGAACGTTCATGGTGGAATTCAGTATGCGAAGCGCCAACGCGCGCCTTTGGAGATCGGCTGGAATTATTGGTCTGCTCCTGATTGGCTCTCTGATTCCGGCGTTGCTGGTAGCTGCGAAACTACAGAATACGATCACCGGACCCATTGCGTATTTGTCGGGTGTAGCGCGACTTGTATCGGCCGAGAAGGACTACTCAGTTCGCGCCGAAAAAGCGGGAAACGACGAAACTGGCGTCCTGATCGAGTCATTTAATGAGATGCTCTCACAGATCGAATCTCACGAGGTGGCCCGCGAGGCGGCCGAGAACGCGCTTCGCGATAGCGAAGAACGTTACGCACTCGCGGCTCTGGGAGCGAACGACGGCTTGTGGGACTGGAAGATTCCGTCTGGTGAAATCTACTTTTCGTCCCGCTGGGTGGAGATGCTCGGCTATTCCAGCAGTGAAATCAAGCCTGATCCGAAGGAGTGGTTCAGCCGTATTCATCCGGGAGATCGAGATCGCGTCATGGCGGAAATCGCCGGGCGCGGGAAGGACACGCCGCCGGTATTTTCGTGTGAATACCGTATTATCCAGAAGAACGGTTTGTATATTTGGGTTCTATGCCGCGGTATCGTGGTGCGGAACGCCTCGGGCGCAATCGTGCGAGAGGCTGGTTCGCAAACCGATATTACAGAGGGCAAAGTCATCGACGCGCTTACCGGGCTGCGCACCCGCCTCTACTTCATCGATAAGCTCGAAGCCGCCTTTCAGACTGGCAGCGAAGGCCAGAATTCCTTTGCCGTCTTATTCCTGGACCTGGATCGATTCAAGGTGGTGAACGACAGTCTGGGCCACGAAGCAGGCGATCGCCTGCTGATTGCTGTAGCTGGCCGCTTGCAGACCTGCATACGGGCCACCGACATCCTCGCACGGAATGCCGCTCAATCCGTGATCGCCCGTTTCGGCGGGGACGAGTTCGCCATTCTTCTTCGCGACGTCGCGCGGGCCCAGGACGCTTCCGCGGTCGCGGAGCGCATCATCGAACAACTGAACGCGCCTTTCTATCTGGAGAAACATCCGGTTTTCGTAAGGGTGAGCATAGGGATAGCGCTGGGCGATTCGGGGAAGACGCCGGAGGATTTGCTGCGCAACGCCGATGCCGCCATGTATCACGCCAAGAATAAAGGCAAAGCGCGATGGGAAGTTTTCGATGAAAGCATACGCGATCGGGCTATCGCCCGCATGGAACTCGAGACGGACCTCCGAAAAGCCGTCGAAACACAGGAGTTTACGGTCTACTATCAACCCGAAGTATCGCTCCTGACTGGAAAAACCGTCGGTTTCGAGGCGCTGGTGCGCTGGAATCATCCCCGGCGCGGACTTCTTCTACCCAGTGAATTTATTCCCATCGCAGAGGAAACCGGTCTCATCATTCCGATCGGACGCTGGGTCCTGAAAAAGGCGTGCCGTCAGATGGCCAAATGGCATCGCTCCATGCCCAGCCAGCCGCTTCTCTCCGTCAGCGTCAACATGTCGCTCAAGCAACTGGCGGACCCTGGCTTCGCCGACGATGTGGCCCAGACGCTGGTCGAAAGCGGG
>DATKFU010000321.1:0-10321 GCA_035511215.1 Bryobacteraceae bacterium
AATCCATCTGCCGCGCGTATCTGAGCGCCGCCGTTGCGCGCCGGCTGAACTATACGGAAATCCACCGTTTTGCTCCTGAGTTGAACGCGCACCAGCTCAGGAACACCTGCGTCTGGCTGCGCGCCGACCGGGAGTTAGACACGGAGGGCTTCACCCAATACCTGACCGCGCAAAACATGACCAGCAACGTCCAACTGGAGCTGGTCGAGACCGTGGACTGGGCGGATCTCAAAGGCTTCGACGACGTCATCCAGGCGCTCGAAGCCAAGATCGCCCTGCCGTTCGAGAACCGCGCCCTGGCCGCGGAGCTGCAACTGAGACCGAAGCGCGGCGTGCTGCTGGCCGGTCCCCCTGGCACGGGCAAGACCGCGATTGGACGCGCTCTGGCGGCCCGGCTGAAGAGCAAGTTTTTCCTGATCGACGGCACGGTGATCGCGGGGAATGACAACTTCTATAGCCGTGTCCGGAGAATCTTCGATGCCGCCAAACGGAATGCTCCATCCGTTGTTTTCATCGACGACGGCGACCTGATCTTCAACTCCGACGGAGGAGGATTCTGCCGCTACCTACTGACCATGCTCGACGGATTGGAAAGCGCCAGCGGGGAGCGTGTGTGCGTAATCATCACGGCCATGGACGCGCACAGCCTGCCGGCCGCTATCCTGCGCTCAGGCCGAATCGAGCTATGGTTGGACACCCGGCTGCCGGACGCCGATGCGCGCGCCGCGATTCTGAGGGGAAGACTGTCCCAGGCGCCGCCACCTCTGGCCGCGGCCAACATCGGCGCGATTGCGGATGCCAGCCACGGGCTGACGGGCGCGGATCTGAGGGCGGTGGTGGAGGATGCCAAGCTGCTGTTCGCGCATGACAAAGCCACGGGAGCCGCCGCGCGTCCGGTCGAGGAATATTTCCTGGAAGCCATCGCCACAGTACGCGCCAACTGGCGAAAATACGCCAGAAGGCGGCCGGAACGATTCATGGAAGCCCCGCAATACGGCTTCGTCCCGAAGTAAGTGGGGTAAGTGGAGTAAGCTAGGCCACTTATTGAATATCTACGGCCGCGTTCTCGGATGCCATCATCTGGCCTTCGCTGTCTCTCACTACCACCCGCACCACGTAACTTCCGGTCTTGACGGTGAAGCTCGCTTTGATTCTGATCCCGGAATTCAGCCTTTTTTCCAGGGTTTCGTCTTTCAGCCGCAACGTGAGCATCTTCTGTTCGGCGGTAATATAATTTCCGTTGAGATCGAAGAGAGCGGATACGATGGTCAGGTCGTCGTTGTTGCGCCCATCCGCCTTCCGATAGCGCAGGCTCCTGATATCCAGTTGCGCGACCACCGAGAGACTCGCATCCACGTCGCCGGAACGGAAAAACTGCGTGTGCACGGCCAGTGGAATATCCTTGATGACTTCGCGGGAGAATACCGCATCCTCGACGTCCTGCTTCGCCTGGTCCATCGCATCGGCTTCATGCCGGGGCGCGTAGTAGCCCTTGCGCACCTGCAAGGTCACGCCCTTGGTGTCCCGTAGCGTGACTTGGAGTTTGTGATACTTGCCGTCCGATTTCAGGTTCTCCGGCGTAAAAGCCAGAACATAGATGAATTCCGGCGCGGTGGCCAGACGCCTGAATCCGTCAACGAGGTCGTTATTGTTGTGAAACCAGTCTCCGCCCGTGGCATGCGCCAGGTCCTCCAGTACAAACTCCCCGGCCAGCGCCTCATCATGCAGGTACTGACTGACCATGGTGAGCACTTGGGGACCTCCGGCCGGCGTCGGCCTGGAGGAGTCGAAACCGGGCAGAGTCCAAAGCCCGCGCACATCCAAGCTGCTGATAATCACATTGGCGCGAATGGCGCGGTTGATGATGTCGGTGATATCCGACTGATCGGCGAAAGGCACCAGGAAGCCCGGTGAGGCCAACACGATGCTGCGCTGTCCCGGCATAGCCGACATCCGCCGGACTACCTGCACCAGGACGCTGGCGGCCAGTCTGGTCTGGTGCTCGCCCTCATGCAATGCGCGTTGCGCAAACCCCATCACCTCGTTCGCGGTCGCATAAGGATTCGAGCTGCATGCTTGATAATTGATGAGAGCGACCTGGAGGGCCTGGGGGTCGTTCAGGTTCACGATGCGGTCCGCCATGTAGTAGCTGATGTCCGGGCAGTCCATGCCATGGCCCAGGCCGCCGGTGGCGGGCGCCGGCCGCAGCCGCGCCAGCGTGTCCTGCAATTTTTCCTTATCGCCGGTGAACTCCAGCACGACCTGGCCGGACGTCGTGTAGATCGCCGCCCGGTCGGCCGGCTGCATGGAGGTTGCGATCACGCGCGCCGCGGCATCGCGCGCGCGGGCCAGGTCTTCGAACGTCCCGTGCAGATCGTCGAACAAGTAGGCGACGAAGTGGTCGGCGAGCACCGGCGCCGCCGCCGCGCCGGCTTCAGGCGTTTTGCTTTCCGGCGGCATCTCCAGGTCGCCAGCCTCCTTTTCCAGCACCACCGGAGTGCCCGGCTTTTCTATGGAGAACCTGGCGATGACCTGTGGTTTTCCATTGTCCAGGAGCCGGAAGTCTTCCTTGGTCAGGTTACCCACAGCGTGGCCATTGTGGTCGCGCACCACTACCGTCACAGGCACCAGGTTCACCCGCGAGGTGAATTTCGCGGGCGCTTCTTTGGTCTCCATTTCGGTGGCGGACTGGCCTTGGGGGGCTGGTTGTTGCGCCATGGCGAGTGCGCCAGGCAGGACAAGGAGAGAAAACAAACGGTGGAGTTGCATAACTCTGCCTCATTCATTCTACGCCCCGGCGAGCACACCTTAGCCTCGTTGAGCCTGCTACGATATCCTTCACACACTGAGGAGTCAACCTAATGGGCTACGTAACAAGATTTGCCGCCTGCCTGGCCTTCGCCGCGCTGCTTTCGGCGCAGACCGCCGACGAACTGGTAAACAAGAACCTGGCTGCCCACGGCGGTATCGAGAAGCTCAAGGCCATCCACTCGCTGCGCATGACCGGCAAAATGCAGCAAGGCAGCTTCTCGTTGCAAATCGGCCTGGACACAATGGCGCCCGACCTGGTCCGGCAGACGTTCACCCTGGTGGGCATGACCGGCATATCGGCGTACGACGGCAAGACCGGCTGGCGCATCATGCCGTTCGCCGGCCGCAAAGACCCGGAAATGCTCGGAGAAGACGACCTGCGCGGCTTGCAGGACGAATCCGATTTCTACGGCCATCTGGCGGACTACAAAGAAAAGGGCAACACCATCGAGTACCTGGGCCACGACACCGTGGACGGCGACGACGCCTACCGCCTGAAGGTGACGCTCAAGAACGGCGACATTGTCTACTATTACCTGGATCCCGAGACGTTCCTCGAAATCCGTACGGAATTGGTGCAATTCATCCACGGCTCGGTGCGGGAATCGTTCTCCGAAATGGGCTCATATAAGCTGGTCAACGGTATCTACTTCCCGTTCGCGCTGGAGCAGGGCAATCCCCGCAATCCGGGCGAGACAAGCAAGGTGACGATCGATAAGATCGAGGCCAATGTGGCCATCGATCCAGCCGAATTCAAGATGCCGGCGGGCGCACCCACATCGTCCGCGCCGGCAAAGAAGGAGTTGTGACTATGATCGACCGTTCGCGAGCGTGGTTTGTGGCCCTACTCCTGACTCCGGCGCTGCTTGCGCAAGCGCCCGTGCGATACGATTCGGGTACCATCTCGGGCCTGCCGGCGCGCAATATCGGCTCCGCGGAAATGAGCGGCCGTATCGCCGCGGTCACCGCGGTCAACGATAGCGGACGGCTTACTGTCTTTGCGGCGTCCGCCAGCGGCGGTGTTTGGAAGTCCGTAAACGGCGGAACTACGTTCAAGTCCGTGTTCGATCTCCCCGACGTGCAGTCGATCGGCGCCGTCGCGATCGATCCTTCGAACTCGAAAATCGTGTGGGTGGGCAGCGGCGAAAGCTGGATGCGTAACAGCGTCTCCATCGGCGACGGCGTTTACAAATCCGTCGATGGCGGCGAGAACTGGAAAAACGCCGGCCTCAAGGATTCCGAGCACATCGCCAAGATCCTGGTCGATCCCAAGGACGGCAACATCGTGTACGCCTGCGCCACCGGTCACCTGTGGAACGATAACGACGAACGCGGCGTTTACAAGACCAGCGATGGCGGCCAGACATGGCGGAAGGTGCTTGCCGGAGCGAATGGCTCGACCGGATGCGGCATGCTGTCCATGGCCGCGCAGGATCCCAAAACCATCTACGCCTCGATGTGGGATTTTCGGCGGCAGGCATGGACATTCCGTTCGGGCGGTCCCGGCAGCGGCCTGTTCAAGTCAACCGATGGCGGCGAACACTGGACCGAACTTACGCCCGCCAATGCCAAAGGCCTGCCCGAGAAGCCTTATGGCCGTATCGCCCTGGCGGTGGCGCCCTCCAAGCCGCAGGTGGTGTATGCCACCATCGAATCCAAGAGCGGGGCGCTGTACCGCTCGGCCGACGGCGGCCAGAACTGGACACGCCTGGATGCCAGCCAGTATCAGATTTGGCGCCCGTTCTATTTTGCCAACCTCATTGTCGATCCCAAGGACGAAAACAAAGTGTTCAAGGTCGACGGACCGTTGTTGCTCAGCGTGAATGGCGGCCGCAGCTTCAGCGCGGTGGCCAACGCGCACGGCGACTTTCACGATGTTTGGATCGACCCCGGTAACACCAACATGATGTTCACCGGCGACGACGGCGGCCTTTGGCGCAGCCAGGACGGCGGCACGCGCTGGGAGCACCTGATGAACCTGCCGGTCTCGCAGTTTTACCATGTGAGCGCGGACAACGCCGAGCCGTATCGTGTGTACGGAGGTTTGCAGGATAACAGTTGCTGGGTGGGCGATTCGTCCTATCCCGGCGGCGTGAGCAATGCCCGCTGGGAAAATATGTGCGGCGGCGATGGCTTTTGGATGTGGGAAGACCCCACGGACGCGGCTTATATATACGTGGAAACGCAGGGCGGAGAAGTCGAGCGGGTCAACCGTGTGACGCACGAGTCTCGCTCCATCAAGCCTTATGCGCGATACGGCGAGAAGAAGCTGCGCTTCAACTGGAACGCGCCGCTGCAGATCAGTCCAAACGAGAAGGGCACTATCTATATCGGCGCGCAGTTCGTCTTTCGGTCGCGCGACCACGGCCAGTCCTGGGAGCGTATCTCGCCGGACCTGACCACCAACGATCCGGAAAAGCAGAAGCAGGAAGAATCCGGCGGCGTCACCATCGACAACTCCGTGGCCGAGATGCACACCACCGTGTATTCGATTTCCGAGTCCCCCAAGAACGGCCAGCTCATCTGGGTGGGCACAGACGACGGCAATGTCCAGGTCACGCGCGATGGCGGCCAACACTGGACCAATGTCACAGGCAATGTGCAGGGGGTCGGGAAAGCACCCTGGGTCTCCTGGGTGGAAGCCAGCCGCTACGCCGAGGGAACCGCCTATGCCACGTTCGACCGCCACATGTACGGCGATATGAAGCCGTACCTTTATAAGACCACCGACTACGGGCAAAACTGGACCGCGTTACCCGTGCAGGAGAACGGCATCCGCGGGTACGCGCACGTGATCAGGGAAGACAACGTCAATCCCAACCTGCTGTTCCTGGGAACCGAATTCGGCTTGTGGATCAGCGTCGATGGCGGCCAGCGCTGGGCGCAGTATAAGGGATCCAATTTTCCCGCGGTGGCCGTGCGCGATATCTTCATTCATCCGCGTACGTCGGACCTGATTCTGGCTACGCATGGGCGGGGCATCTGGATCGTCGACGACATCTCACCAATGCGCGCGCTCACGCCGGAGACGATGGCGGAATACGCGGAGTTTCTTCCGATTCCGCCTGCTGTGCAGTGGATGGAGACGTCCGGCGGCTGGTCCGAAGGCGATGCTACGTTCGTGGGCCCCAACCGCTCGACTGACGCGGCGATTCCCTATTACCAAAGAAGCCGGCACATTTATGGCGACATGAAGATCGAGGTTTTCGATCAGCAGGGAAAGCTGGTCGACACGCTGCCCACCAGCGGCCATAGGGGCATCAACCGGTCGGGCTGGTCCATGCACATGAAGCCGCCGCGTGTCCCTCCGGCGGCAACGGCGGCCTTTGGCGCGATCGTGGGGCCGCGCGTGCTTCCCGGCGCTTACACGGTGAAGATGACCAAGGGCGACAAGGTCTACACCGCGCAGCTCAATGTGGTTCTGGACCCGCGTGCCAAGTTCACGGTTGACGACCGCAAGGCGCAGTTCGAGCTGGTAACCAGGCTGGGCGGTTTGCTGGACCACATGAGCTGGGTGGTGGATGCCATCGTCGGCTTGCGCGACGGCGCTCAAAAAGGCGCTGCCAAACTGCCTGAAGCAGACCCGCTGCGAGCCAGGCTGGCGGCACTGGCGGAATCCGCCGATGCGATCCGGTCCAAGATTGTCGCCACCAAGGAAGGCGGGATGATTACGGGCGAAGAGCGTCTACGGGAGTTTCTGGCGGGATCGTCGGACGATGCAGGCTTATATGGCGACGTGAATTCCTATGAGGGGCGGCCTACGGATTCGCAGGTGGCGCGCGCGGACGTGCTGGGCCGTGAACTTGAAGATGTGATCCACGAGTTTACCGATCTCACGGGGCGGCAATTGCCGGATCTCAACCGGGCATTGCAGACCAAGAAGCTCGCTCCTATCGAGGTGATTTCGGAGGACGACTGGCGCAGGTCTCACGAGTGACATCAAAGACTGAAGCCTTTCTGGTGCGGATCGGGCGGCGTGCGGTCACTGCGCGTGGTAGTTCGGATACGCTGGCCGCTTGGGATGCGGCACCGGGTTTTGTTCCAGTTCCTGCATGACCACTTCGACAGCCTTCTCCAGTTGCGGATCGTGTCCTGCGCGGACGGCCTCCGGATCGAATTCGACCTCAACGTCGGGCTGGATGCCGCGGTTCTCCACCTCCCACTCGCCCTTGTCCGGATTCCACACGCCGGAACTGGGGGCGGAAACAAAGCCGCCATCCATCAGTTCGGGAGCGAAGGCCCGGCCCACCAGCCCTCCCCAGGTGCGCTTGCCGATCAGCTTGCCCACGCCCGCGCGGTGAAAGTACCAGGGCATGGCGTCGCCGCCTGACCCTGCGAATTCATTGATAATCATCACCTTCGGACCGAAGATGGCCCCTTGCGGCTGCATCTCGTCGGCGCCGTCCCGCGTGCTCACCACGCTCATCAACCGGCGCCTGAGGTATTCGATGATGTCGGTGGCCAGCGCGCCGCCACCATTGAAGCGTTCGTCAATGATGGCCGCCTCCTTGCCGACCTGGGCGAAGAAATAACGGTTGAAATTCGTCAGTCCCGCCAATGACGTGTTCGGCATATAAATGTAGGCGACCCGGCCGTGGGTCAACAGGTTCACCTTGCGCCGGTTGTCTTCGATCCAGGCCAGGTTCCGCAAGCCTCCTTCATCCGCCACCGGGACCACAGTCACTTCGCGGGCGTTGGCGCCGGAGGCGTCCGGCCCCACCTTCAGCACCACGGATTTGCCGGCCGTGCCCTCAAAGAAGCTGTAGATGTTGTCGGCGCCGCGCACTTCCCGGCCGCCCACAGCCAGCAAGTAGTCGCCGGCCACGACGTTGACACCAGGCTGAGTAAGCGGGGCTTTCATTTCCGGATTCCAGTTCTCGCCGTTGTAGACCCGCGCGAAGCGATAGCGGCCGTTCTCGATCTTGTAGTCGGCGCCGAGCAGCCCGGTCTCGACGTGCTTCACTTCGGGAAAGTCGCCGCCTGCCACAAACAGATGGCCGATGGTCAACTCGCCCAGCATCTCGGAAAACAGATAATTCAGGTCCGCTCTCGATTGGACATTTTCGAGATACGGTAAGTAGCGTTTTTCCGTGGCCGCCAGGTCGAGACCGTGAAACTTGGGATCGTAGAAGAAATCGCGCTCGATGCGCCAAGCCTCGCGATACATCTGTTTCCACTCTTCGCGCGGGCTCACGCGGACTTCGATGCCTTCCGTCTTGAGAGTTTTGTCGCTATCGCTCGCAGGAGGGGGCGGAGGCGACGCGCCGGAACCCGTAGCCATGGGCTTGGGCGCGCTAATCACCCATTTGTCGCCTTGTTGACACAGCATTTTTTCGCCGTTTAACGAGATCTCAAAAGAGCGTACGCCGCCGATGGCTACGTCCGATTTGCGCGTCTTCAAATCGAAGCGGTGCACGGTCAGCGCACCATTTTCGCCCGCGCCGGGCGGTTGCGCCTCCAGCGCAAACAGCACGCCGGCCTTGCCCACTTGCAGATCGACGTACCGGCGAGGCGGGAGGGGAAGCGCCAGAATGCGCTGGCCGATGTTATCGAATTCGATTTTGACTTCGACCTTGGGCTGCGCGTCCTCTTTGGCGTCGTCTTTCTTGGCGTCGTCCCTCTTGACTTCGTCCGCCTTGGCTTCGTCAATCTTGCCGGGCGATTTCTTTTCGTCCACGGCCTTCTCGTCGTCGCTTTCGGGCGCCAGCGGCGAAGGCGCGTCCTTGCCCAGCACCGCCAGATACACGCTACGCGACACCGGACGAACGGCGCTGTGTATATCGGGCTCCAGGGATGGGCCGGAATCCGTACTCGCGGTGAAGTACAGGTATTTTCCATCCTTATCCCACACCGGATCGCGCGCATCGCTCATTCCATCCGTAAGCTGGGTGCTCTGGCCCGAATCGGTCGAATAGAGACAGACCGCGCTCAAGTGACTCTCCAGCCGCTTGGAGTATGCCAGCCACTTGCTGTCCGGCGACCAGGATGGGATGAGCGCCGCGACGCCCCAATAACGGTCCTTGTCCACCTTCACTGATTTTTTCGCGTTGATGTCCACATACCAGAGCGCCAGATGGCTGTCCAGGTAAGCGATTTTCGCACTGTCTGGCGACCACCGCGGCGCAAAATAAAAGCCCGGTCCCAGGTCGATCTTCTTGACCTCGCCTAGGCCGTTCTGCGGACGCAGGTGCAAGGCATACTCGCCGGACTCGTCGGAGAAATACGCAATGGTCTTACCGTCGGGCGACCAGGCCGGGTCGCGCTCCATCACCGCCGTCGTGTTGGTCACGTCCCGCGCATCGCCCTTTTCAGCCGGAACGGTGACGATGTCGCCGCGCGCTTCAAAGACCGCGCGCGCCCCTGTGGGCGAGATATGCGCGTTGTGGAGCTTCTTGCCCACGTTGACGAAATGCTCCCGCACTTCCTGCATATCGCCGCTAATGCGCACGTTGACAGCCCGGGTCTTGCCGGATTTCAGGTCGTACAGATGCAGTGACCCGAACTGCTCGTAAACGATGGCGCCCGGCCCTGTCGAGGCGGATTTCAGATCGAGCGAATCGTTGTCGAGCAGGCGCTTGACCTGCTTCGAACGGGTGTCATAAGCGTATAAGGTGACCGGACCGTCACGGTCGGAAAGGAAGTAGACCTCGCCCGCGGCCCACATCGGGTTGAAATCGTTGGAGCCTTCGCGCGGGACCTTTTCAATATGGCCTGTGGCCAGCGTGGCGATCCAGATCGGCGTGGCTTGCCCTCCCCGATACCGTTTCCAGGCGGTGAACGCCCGCGAGATCGGCACGTAAGCCAGTTGCGTGCCGTCCGGCGAGTAGGCGCCCTCGAAGCCCATCGGCAGATCGACCTTCTCTGCCATACCGCCCTCCAGGCCCACAGTGAACAGCTCGCGCAAGCGGGAATAGCTGGTGCGGGTCGAACTGAACAGGATGCGCTTGCCATCCGGCGTCCAGCCAAGCGTGATGTCCGCGGCGGGATGCCAGGTGAGACGCTTGGGCACGCCGCCTTCAGCAGGGATGACAAACACATCCACATTGCCGTCGTACTCACCGGTGAACGCGATTTGCGATCCATCGGGCGAGAAGGCCGGATTCGTTTCGATACCTGCGCCAGACGTGAGCCGTTTGGCATCACCACCGTCGCGCGGCACCGTCCAGAGGTCACCGGCGTAGACAAAGACGATCTGCGTGCGGCTGAGCGCCGGCTTCTGTAAGAGCAAGAGTGAATTGCTCTGAGCCAGACAGACTGCGGAAACAAATAAGGGTAAAGCGCAAGTGAGGCGGCTCATAGGGTAGATGGTATCACCGGCGTGGAGCAGCGGCTCCGCCGGCTCTATCACGGATCTCGTTCTGCGCTGCTGCCGCCTGCCGGCATCGCCCGCGCCGCCCCGGTTTGGAAATCGCGATCGGCCACCTGCCCGGAATGCCGTGTTTGATTGAGTCGATGGTGGGCCCTGTAGGATTTGAACCTACGACCAACGGATTATGAGTCCGCTGCTCTA
>DATKFU010000322.1:0-8622 GCA_035511215.1 Bryobacteraceae bacterium
CGTTTTGCCGTACCGGTCGTCGCGAAATTTGCCCACGATGTGGATGTCGGACGAGCCGATGCCGGTGTGGATGCGCGGGCGGGGGGCTTTAGCGAGAGCGCGTCCGCAAGCTTCGATGTCGACCGGCACCGCCCGTGATAAGGCGCAGATTGTGGGGCCCTCGATCTCATGTGCGATGAGGCGGACGGCTTCGAAATCCTCGGGCGACGACGCGGGATAGCCGGCTTCGATAACGTCCACGTTCAACCGCGCCAACTGGCGGGCGATCATGAGCTTCTCCCGGCTGCCCAGCCGCGTGCCAGCGGCTTGCTCGCCATCGCGCAGGGTAGTGTCGAATACAGCGACCTTCTCGAACATAGCTGTAGTCATTCACTATAGCGCAGATGCGGCTTGCTAGACGGGCCAGGCCGGCTGAAAGCCGGCTGCGGGCAAAATTGCCCGCCCTACGATTACTTTACATACAACTGCGCGGTCGTGGCAGTCACTCCGCCGATGCTGCACGTGATCGGCTGCGCCCCTGCCGAGATACCGGCCGGCACCTGAACGTTGACCTGGTACAGACTGACAAATCCCGGCGCTAGACCGCTGAACTGGACATTGGAGGCTGTCTGGCCTCCGATCGTGATCGTTGGAGTAGCCGTGGTCTGCGCCAGCGGGCTGGAGGGCGCGGCGAGGCCGTCCCCCGGCTGATTGGTCACCGCTCCCAGCCCGTTCAGGTACAACTGGACGTACGAGCCGCGCGCTACCGGATTACTGGAATCGACAAGATGGTAATTCAGGTCGAGTGCAGCTACATCGTTGGCCGTGTCGATCACGAAGAATCCCGGCGAGTACTGGCCCAAAGCAAGAGCATACTCCGGACTGTACGTATAGTTGACTATCGATTTGACTGTCGCGGATGTCCCACTAAGCTCCCAGGGAACTTGAATATTCAGTTGTGTCGGACTGACGTAATTCAGGCGTCCCGGCAAGCTCTGAGTCGAGTTATCGAAGCTGAACAAAGCGCCGTCGATACCCATCGGCAGCGCCTGGTTCACCACGTTGCACAAAGAGCAAAGGGCGAACGCGCTGTTCACTCCGTTTGCGCCCTGTGTAGTGTCGGTCATATTGGTGCCGAAGACGGAAATCCAGGAACCCGGCGCCACCGTCGTGAGCTTGAAACTGGCTGCGTCCACGATGCCGCCCGCATTGATAGCTGGAGGCACGCGCGCATAACCGTCGAAGGGCAACGCGTATGCAATCCCATCCACGAGGACCGCAAACTCCTGCGGGCCGGCAGTCGACCCCAAGATTACCGCTGCGCCCGCCACGCCGTTAGAGTTAGTATAACTATCCGTGTCGGCCTCCCCTTCTTCGTTGGTACTATAGTCGATTGCTCCGGTGCCTTGGGTTACCTCCCATTCAACAGGAACATTGGGAACGGGCGCTCCGTATTGGTCGATCACCTGAACGGCTATCAGGCCGTAACTACTGCTGACGCAACTATTATCCGTGTTTGTGCATCCCAGGTACAACCATGGAAGGTAAGCGCCGGCCGCGCCATCGAACGCAATAAAACCCTGGCCCGGCTGGACACCATTGAGCGGAATCACATCGTATGGAATGCCGCTGCTCACCAAATACATATAGGGAATGGCGAGCGGAACCGGCCCTCCGGTTGCGGTGATGAGGCCTTCATAGCGTCCGGCAACCGGCAGTGCCGTAGCGGAAAGAGTCACAGTTACACTCGTTGTGCTGGGCTTACTGGGCGAGCCAGCAGGCAAGGTTACGGTGGGAGAACTTGAATTGTTCACCAAGACCTGGGTCGCCGACGTAGAGTAGCCGGCGTTTTGGACAACGCTCATCGCCAAGGAGACTTGGCTGGTGCTGGTGTTGTAAATCGTCAAAGTCTGCGACGTGGTAAGCGATACGCCCACGGACCCGAAGGAGACCGAGGATGGCACGACCTGCACGGTGGAGATAACCGCGTTTTGCGCTTGTAGCAGTCCCGCCCCCACCTCGGACACAGACGCCTGAGCGGATGCGTCGGACGTCGTTAAATTCGACAGAGACGCGGTGTTCACCAGGGCGGACTTAATCTGCAGCGGAGTCATATTGGGGTTAGACTGCTTCACCAGCGCGGCGCTCCCGGTGACCATGGGAGTCGCAAAACTGGTACCGTCGGCAGCGCCGTACCGTGCGAAGTTGAACAGTTCGCCATAGGGATCGTAGCTCTGCGTGGGCATCAGGAAGTCGGTGGCGGCGGCGGCTAGGTCCGGCTTGAGTGCGCCTGTCTCATTCACCGGACCACGGGAGGCAAAATACGCCACGGAGTAAGGTGAAAAGCCCAAGGTGGTGGCTGGCACCTGATATGGCTTCGGATCCATGGTGGCTTTCGCGCCGGGATTGCCGCTCAGGTAACTGCGCACGTTCGCGCCGTCGGTCTGGCCTATGCCGAACGCGGGAATCGTGGTGCCGGCAAGGCCGTACGGTTCGTAGAAGCCCGAGAGATTGTCGATCTCAACGACACCGACAGCCCCCGCATTCTGCGCATTGGTGACCATGGTGACATCGCCGCAAGCTCCTACCGTCACCAGGACAATTTCGCCCGAGAGGGCCGACGGGCTTACCGCGCTGCACAAATTTCCAGTTTGGGTGGCGTCCGCCAGGGGTGCTGTCAGCGGGGCGTCGGGCGGGGGCCCGTCGTAGCTTTCCATTGCATTGACCGACTGGAAGCCGGCCACTTGCAGCTGCTGCACATAGGTGACGTCGTTCTGGATACCGCCCACGGCGATGGCCGAAGGCGCATACGCAGGGGAACTCATGGTGCTGAAGGTAGGCGCCGAAAAATTGTCGCATGGGGGCGAGCCGCAGCCATAATTGAACTGATAGCCGTCCGCTCCCTGATTGCCGGCGGCGACCACCACGGTCACCAGCGCGTTGTCCATGGCGCTTTCCACCTCGTACGCAAACGGATCGCAAGCATCCGTATTTATGGGGATCGGCGCGTTTGGCAGACCGCTGTTGACACAGTAAGTGGGGTCGGTGTCGACCGGTCCACTGTAATAGGCGGGGCTGCCAAGTGACAAGTTGACCACGTCCATACCGTCGGTGACTGCATCCTCCAGCGCCTGGAGAACATTTCCCGAGCCATTCGGATTGGCATCGTCCGAGCCGAAGACCTTGTAATTACCCAAGAACGCCTTGGGCGCCACGCCTGTTATGGTGGTCCCGTTGTAAGTCGTCGGCATTCCCGCCGCCACAGAAGCCGTTCCCGTGCCATGGCCAACCAAATCCCGTGCCGAGAGATCATCGGGTCGCGATTGCGCCGCCAGATCGGTCGAGCTGGAGTCTTCCGAGTAAACGATTTCACACACGTAACTACGTGCGACGATGATTTTGTTGCTGGTAAAGGAGCACTGGGACGGCAGGGTGGGGCAGTCCGATGGCGGCACGTCGCAGATTGGATAACCGCTGGGAACCGTGAGCGTGGGGTCCTGGAATGCCGGGTGAGTCTGGTCGATACCGGTGTCGATAATTCCAATCTTGATGCCGGCGCCGGCGTTGGTCTGGCCGCCAATTGCCGCCGCGCTCCAGGCTCCGGAGACATCGCTCATGCTAATCTGGTCCGCTCTGTGATAAGTCCGCATGCGCGTAACGGCTTTCACGACGGGCAGCTTGCGCAGCGCCGCGGCTTGCGCGGGGGTGGCCACCACGAAGATGCAGTTCAGCAGGTGCTGCAAGCCGCCGGTGACGCGCGCTTGCGTGGCTTCGATTTGAGGGCGCAGGCTGGATTGCACCGCTTGCAGATGCTGCCGGTAGGGCGCGGCCACGGCGCGCGTCTGCTCGATCCTTCCGGGGTACTGCTCGGCCACGGGCTTCTCATTCAGGAGTACGACCCATCGCGTAACGGCGGGCGCAGCCGCGCTGGCAGCGGGCGCCAAGGCCAGGCCCGCTGCGAATAAGCAGACGAGAAATTTCAGATATGTTAAGCGCATGTTAAACGATCCGTCAACAAACTCCAAGAGAATTCTGCCAAAAACCTAAGAGACGCGAGAGACGGCCCAAGCGGTACATAAATGCTGTGTCTAAGATCGCACAGAGTGAAGCGCCGTCTCACGCCGGCAAATCTTGCGCCAGAGTAGCTAGAAACTCCTGGCGGTAAGTCTGCAGGTAGAAGTGACCACCGGGGAATATGCGTACGGCAAAGGACGCCGTGGTTTGTTCTTCCCACGCTGCGAGATGTTCCCGGAGTACGTTAGGATCATGCGCTCCGCCATAGGCCCGAATCGGACAATCGAGCGGAGGCTCCTCCGCGTAGATGTAATGGCGGTAGATGGCGGCATCCTCCCGAATGGCCGGCAGAATCAGCTCCATGAGATTGGGATTGCCGAGCACTTCGGCCGGTGTTCCCTGCAAGCGCCGCAGCCCGTTCAAAAACTCCGCTTCGCTTGGTTCAGGTGGCGGCACATGCCCACGGCGGAATTGCGGCGCGCGGGCGCCCGAGGCCACCAGCATGCTCGGCAGCGGCCGATTTCGCCGCCGGAGCAGACGCGCCAATTCGAACGCCACCACGGCGCCCATGCTGTGTCCGAAGAAAGCGAACGGCTCGTCGGGATACGCCTCCAGGGCATCGCCCAGCGCCTCCACCAGCCCAGCCATATCTCGCGGCTTGTCCGGCCGTGGGGCGCGCATCGGCACCACCGCAATCGATCGCGGCAGTAGTCCAGCCCAGGCTTGGTACGCCGCCCCGCCCCCTCCGGCGTGCGGAAAGCAGAACAGCCGCAGAGCGCCCGCCACATGGCCGCTGCCGGTGATCCTGCGCAGGCGCAACGCCAGCAGTTTGCGGCGATCGGGGGATAGGCGGCCCAGCTCACTATGGCCCAGCTCACTATGGCTAATGGGACCCGGAAGGTACTCCGGCTGGCTGGTGGTTTTGCCGCCCGTATCGGCCAGCACTTTTTCCAGCAAGTCCTCGAACGGCCCCACGCTTAAGCCGGCCGCCTCGGCCAACGCCGCATGGCGCGAGGCCCGCGAAAGCTGGTCATAATGCGCGCGATCCGACAGCAGCCGCGCGAGCGCCGCATGCCACGGCCCGACATCCTGCGGGGGCACGTCCGCCATGGGCACCATCTGTTCATCCACCTGCGGACCGTACCGCTCGATGGGCCGCACGGGCAGCAGGTAATCCACTCCCAGCTTGGCCTCCGGGATGCCGCCGATATTGCTGGCGATCACGGGCACGCCACGCAGCATGGCCTCCACTACGATGCGCGAGCGCGCCTCGGCCCACAAGGAAGGGACCAGCAGCACGCGGGTGCGGCGCAGGATATCGTCCACGTTGTCCACCGGGTCGAGCAGCGTGACGTTGGCGCGTCCGGCCAGCGCCGCGCGGTCCTGCGGGGTGGTGCCCCAGGTGGGTACGCCCGCGAACTTCACCTTGGGCATGCGATCGGCCAGTTCCAGGAAAATCGAAATACCCTTGACCGCGCAGGGATTCACCAGCGTGACGAATTCGTTGTCAAAGCGGCCCAGGTCCGCATACGGGGGCGGATCGAGCAGTGAGATGGGCACGTGCACGGCCGGGATCCCGCTCCACTTTTTGATGTAGTCCGCGACGTAATGGCTGACTCCTACCACCGCATCGGCCTGGCGCAGCACTTCCGTTTTGGCCGCACTGGGGAAGGCGCAATCCGGGCCGAACGGCACCGCCAGCGTGGCCCGCGCCAGATAAACGGTGCGCGCGCCCGCGCGAACGGAAACTTCCAGCAGCAATTGCGCCGGATCGTCGGTGGAAGTGAGGATCGCGTCGGGGGCGAAGGCCGCGATCTGCGCCGAAAAGTAGGCTCGCAGATTGGGATGCTGGGTGACCACGTGCGCCTCCACCGCGGCGCGGTGAAACACCACCACGCCGCCTTCGGTGGATTGCGGTGCAACCCCGCGCGCCGCCAGCTCGCGCAGATATTGCGCGTGCCCGGACGGCCCAAAGCGGGCGATGCGCGCCACCACGCGGCAGGTGTGACCGCGCGCGGCCAGCGCTTCCAGCAGCAAACGGTTGGAACGGTCGCCGCCGCCATACGCCGGGTAATAGAGCGCGTTTTGCGCCAGCAGGATACGCATTCAATGCTTCCGGCTGCGGGCCATCCGCAACAGCAGAGTGCGCTTCTCGGGTGACAGGTTCGCCAGCGACGGACGCTCGGGCACAGCCTCGCCAGGTTTTAGCGACTGCAGAAACTCCGGCATGCGCCGGGCATCCAAGCTGCCGGTGAAGCGCAGCGCCGCTTCCCGCGAGGCGGCCGAAACCCGCTGGTACAGCTCGCGATCGGTGAGCAGCGCGCGTAACGCATCTTCCCACGGCCGCAGGTCCACCGGCCCGATCACCGGCTTCGGCAGGGAGTGCGCATCGAAGACCGCCGCATAGCGCTCGATGGCGGGCGCGTGCGCCACGAACGGCGTTCCCATCTTGGCCTCCACCAGGCCGCCGGCGTCGCTCGAGATCACCGGGATACCGTGCAGCATGGCCTCCATTACGGTCAGGCCGAAGCCTTCGTACCAGAGCGACGGCATCAGCAGGATGCGCGTGCGGCTCAGAAACTCGGCGATATGGCGGCAGTTCGGCAGCAGCGCGATATTCGGGTGTGCGGCCATCTGGGCCCGGTCGGCGGCGGTGGTTCCCCATCCGGGCAGGGCGCCGAAATCGTACGCGGGAAAGCGCGCCGCCAGCGCCGTGAAAATCGAGATGCCCTTGACCGCGCACGGATTCACCATGGCGACCAGGCCGGTATCGAACGAAGCTAGGTTCGGGAACGGTCCGCTGCCATAGATTGGCGGATGGATCACCACGGCTTCGCGTCCGGCGTGACGGCATATGTAGGCAGCGGTGTGATTGCCGATGGCCACCACGGCGGCCGCGCGCGCCACCAGCTCGGTAGCGCTGGCATCCGGGTTCCAACTGGCCGGTCCGAAGGGAAAGAACTGCGGCGTGTGGGCCAGATAAACCACGCGTCCGGGCGCCGAGTCGTGCGCTTCGCGGAGCAGCCCATGGCCCAGATCTTCCGACGAAACCAGCACCCAGTCCGGCTGGAATTCGCGGATCTGCCGGCGCAGTTCGGAGGTCTGGCGCGAGTAATCGGCGACTTCATAAACCTGGACGCCGCGCTCCATAAGAGCTTGCCGATTCGAGCCTTCCTGCGCCATCTGCGCGCGCTTACCGGCGCTGTCCGCCAGCGCGCCGGCCACCACACGGCAGGCGTGACCGTGCGCCGCCATGTATTCCAGCCATAGCAGGTTGCTGCGCGTGGCGCCTCCCCGGGGCGGCACGTAGGATGCGTGGGCCGTGAGCAGAATCCGCATCGCTCAGTACGGCGCTTCCTCGCTTTCCTTGGCTAGCAACTCGCGCACCTCTTCGTCGCTGAGGCTTTCCACCTCGGCCAGCAGGGCGGCATACTGGCCGGCGCCGGCCATCTCGATTTCGCGCAGTTCGATGGCTTTGGCCAGTTCCGCCACGGTAAAGTCCGCGCCATACACCACTTCGAGCGACAACTCGATGCCGAGATCTTCCCGCAGACGCGAGAGCAACTGGACGGCCAGCAGAGAATGGCCGCCGAGATCGAAGAAGTTGTCGTAGATGCCGACCGGCTGCACGCCGAGCATTTCGGACCAGATGCCGCACAGGCGGCGCTCCAGGTCCGAGCGCGGCGGTTCCGATGGAGAGGATGGCGGTACTAGAGTCCCACGGGGGCTGAAGTCCGCCCCACTGCGCGCCAGAATCTGCTCCACCGTATGCAGTTCGCGGGCGATCCGCGCATACGGAATCCCATTCCGGCTGGCAGCCGATGGTTGGGGAGCGGCGCCGGCCGCCTGACGAGGCACAACGGACGGCTCGTGCGTAATCGCCGCGGCGAACCCGGCCGGAAACCGGAACAGCAGCGCTTCGCCGCGCACGCTCTGGAATTGCAGACCTGCACTCTCCAGAAACAGCAGGGCCGGCCGGTTCCGCTGGCTGCGCACATAGCGGGCCTCCACGGCGGCGAGCCCGCGCTGCGCGGCGACCTGTCCGAGAGCCGCGAGCATGCGGTGCTCCACGCCCCGGCCCAGGGCGCGGCAGCTGAGCAGGAAGGTGTCGAGCGAGATGGCGTCCACGCCGCCGCGGAAAATCATGGCGCCGGCCAGACCGTAGCTGCCGAAGCGATCGTTCACGTGCACGGCCAGGCATTCGGCTTTGCCGGATTCGAGCAGCGCCTGAATGTCGCTCTCCGACCGGCGCACGGTGGTGAAGTTCATCTGGTTGGTGCGCTGGGTCAACTGCGCGACGCGGGCCAGATCCTTCGGCGACATGGGCGCGATGCGCACTTCGAGCTGCAGGCTGCGCAGAAAATCTTCCAGGCTGGCCGCCCGCTTTTCGGCGCGTTGGCGCTCCAATTCCTGCGCGTACATGGCGGGACGCGCGCGATCCTCTTCGGTTACCCGTAGGCGGTCGAAAGCCCACACGTGCCGCAGGAACTCCGGGATTTCCTGGTCGCGCGCCGGCAGCGTCAGCGCCAGCACTTGGGGATAGGCCGCCTCCACTTCCTGGCACTCGCGCGGGTTGTCGTCCACCAGGATGAAGCTATCGAGCCCCAGTTCCAGCTCCTCGGCGAGCGC
>DATKFU010000323.1:0-12675 GCA_035511215.1 Bryobacteraceae bacterium
CATTCACCTTGCTCAATTCCATGTGGGGCCATGCCGGTCCGCCGGCCTATCTGTTTATCACCTTCACCGGCAGTGACGGTGCGAGCGTTACACAACCGCTGGTGGGGAATGTGAATGTACGCGATTATAACAACGACGGCAATACGAACACGATCAATAACACCAGCACTACCCAGGTTTGGACGAATGGTCTGGGCCAGCGGCTGGACCGCCAGGAATACGTTTTGCCGGCGGAATTCGCCACCCAGGTGCTGACCAGCGTAACGATTACCGATGCCGGAAACGAGGGTCAGGGCAACAGCCGCGCCGTCTTTTCCGCGCTGACCGTCAGTACGTGCCATGCCTATGTTACAGAAACAATCGGGATTTCCGGCAGCCAGATCGTCTACGATCCGGCCTTGAAGCTATATGTTCAGGAAGTCACTCTGAGTAACACGGGCACAACGGCAGTGGCCGGTCCGCTGTTCTTTATTTTGGAAGACTTACCCGCCGCGGTCAGCCTCGCGAACAAGTCGGCGGCCACGGCATGCTTCGCGCCGATTGGCAGCCGGTACGTCGAAGCTCTTCCCGCCGCATCTTCGCTCGCACCCGGCAGTTCGGTGATCGTTAAGCTGGCATTCAGCGATCCCTCCGGAGCCGCGATCTCGTACACACCCCTGGTGGCCGGTAGCTTGGGTGGCGCCCCGTAAAGTTGCCGCAACCGCCTTTTAGGCGCTCCACCTTCCGCTACCGGGCGGATTCGAGCTGCTTCAACATCGCTGGTTCCCACTCGGCATCCGATACGTTGGGACCGCCGGTCCACAGCCATTCGCCTTTTATATCCACGATCCAGTTCTGCGGTATAGCCACCAAGTCGAGCAGCCCGGTGACGAAGCTGTTCGCCGGCAGCACCGGGAAAGTGTAACCCTTCTCCTTCATGAACGGAGCCACTGCGCCCAAGTCTTCGTCGATGGTCAGCGTCAGGATCTGCAGATCGGACCGGCCCTTCGCCTTCTCATATAGCCTTTCAAGGCGCGGCAATTCCCTCTGACACGGACCGCACCAGGTGGCCCAGACGTTGATCAGGACGGCGCGGCCCGCGAGGTCCTTCAGGCGCCAGGTCTTGCCGGCCAGATCCGCCAGCTCGAACGCGGGCATCCCCTTTGTGGGCTTGTTCCACCCGCTTTCGGCCACCTCCTGGATCTTCGCGGCCGGCGGCTTGCTCCAGATGTTCCATGCAGTCGCGGTGCCGCCCAATTGTCTCCACAGCGCCCACGCTTCGTCCGTCAGAGTGTCCTGCACGCGCCCTTGAAACGGTTCCGGAGGTTTCTTGCGCGCGCGCAGCGCCTTCTGATAATAGGTCAGCGCATCGGCCTTGCTCCCTTCGAGCGCCGCCAGGCGCGCGCGATTCTGCCAGTATTGCGTCTCGACTCTTTCCCAGCTCTTAGCCGGCAGATTGCGCTCGACGAACGCCTTCAGCCGCTCGGCTGCTTGCGGCTGTTCCGCCAGCCTGGCAGCCACCAGCACATAGCCATCCGCGGCCTGCCGCCGGATCGCTTCGTTGAACGCCCACAGCTCCTCTTCCTCAACCGGGAGGTTGTCGCCCAATACGCGCGCGTGCCACTGGTCCATCAGCTTGTCGAAACCCCGTAACAGTTCGAATACCCGTTCCGGCTGCCATCTGTGATCGACCAGAAAACCGGCGGCCTGCAGGAAGTACCCGAACGAGGGAGGTTGGTAATCGGCGACATATGTAAGATAGTCGTCGAGCGCGCGGAGTCCTTCTTCCGCGGACACATCGGGATCGTTGCAAACGGCGTCGAACCAGGCTTCGTGCTGCAACTCGCGGGAGTCTCGAAACCGGGCGATCCAACCTTTCAGCGCGGTCCTGTACTCGCTATTGTATTTGGCCCAGGCGGCGGCGTCCTTGGGGTCCTGCGGTTCCATGTGGGACTTATCCCATAGATCGCTGACTATCTGGTAAGCCTCGTCGGAACGCGGGAACGCCTGGATCGCGCGGTTTTCCATCGCCGTCACGGTTTCGGCCGAAGCGCCGCTTTGCTTGTAACCGTCCTTCAGAAAAACCAGCCAGCCGGCGTCGGGGCGGGGATTCAGCGTTTCAAGCCGCTGGAGGTCGGCGGCCACCTGTTTGCGCAGCGCGGCGTGTTCCTGCGGCGGGTGCGTTCGGAATTCGAGCCCCCACAGAATCTTGGAATCCTTCAACCGCCGCGGATCGGTTTCCGTGGCCAGCCGTTCACGGAGTGCTGCCGCCACGCGCGCTTGCAGTTCGCTCGAACCCGCTCTATCCAGGCGCCGTTGTGCGTCCGGATCGGTCGACGACGGGCAAGCCGCGAAGAACGCCGCAATCTCCTCGCCTGCCTTATGCTTGTCGACCCGCTTGGCGCCCGGCGAATAGATATGCGCCAGTTCCAGCGCCGGCCAAACGAAATCCGGGGCTTCCGCGCGCGCCATTTCAAGGCACCGGATGCTCTGCGGAGTGTCAATGCCTGAGAGCGCCAATCCGGCGACGTAGAGCGCCAGGGGATCGTCCGGATGCTGCTCGGCCTGCTTCCGGTAGCCCTCCACCAGCGCCGGGTAGCGGTCGGTGTCTTCCTCTTTAGTGGCGCGGATAAGCCGGCGGTAAGGCTCTACTTCGCGCGGATACATCGCGATCAGGTCGTCGAGCGTTTGCCGGCGGAACGCCACGCGCTCGGCGAATTTCATCTCCTGTAGGGTTTTGTCGGAGAGCTTCTCTTCCAGGATCTGGCGCACCTCGGGCCGCGGCTCGCAGCCGGGGAGTGCCGCGGGCGATTGCGCAAATAGAGCCTGCCAGCCGGCTATCGGCAGGATGGCGATGGCGGCGCGCATAGCCGCACTATTCCGTCTTCACCGATTGCAGCTTGCCGATCATTGTGTCGGCCCATTGCGCGTCGGAGGCGTCATAGCCCAACTGCGTCAAGCGCCATGCGCCCTTCGGATCCAGAATCCAGTTCTGCGGAATGCCTACCGAATCGAGCAGCGACAAAACAAAGCTGTAAGCCGGCAGCACCGGGAAGGTGAAGCCCTTGTCTTTCACGAACGGCGCCACCAAGCCCAGATCCTGGTCGATGTTGAGCGTCACAATCTGGATGTCGGGCCTGTCCTTCACTTTCTCGTACAGCTTTTCCAGCTTGGGCAGTTCCCCCTGGCAGGGGCCGCACCAGGTTGCCCAGACGTTGATCAGTACCGACTTCCCTTCAAGGCTTTTCAGCCGCCACGTCTTGCCGGCCAGGTCCGCCAGTTCAAAGGCGGGCATGGCCTTGGCCGCCTTCTCCCAGCGACCCTCGGCCAGTTCCGGCGCCTTGCCGGCAGGCGGCGTCTTCCAGACATTCCAGGCCGCCTCGGTGCCGCCGGTGTCTTTCCACACGGCGCTGGCTTCGTCCATAAGGTTGTCGATGAGCCTGCCATGGTACAATTCCGGCGTTCGCTCGCGCGTGTAGATGGCCTGCTGGTAGAAGGTCAGCGCATCGGCTTTGCGGCCTTCGACTGCCGCCAGCCGGGCGCGATTCGCCCAGTAGCCGGATACGACTTTGACATCGTCCGGCGGCGAAGTCTCGATGGACCCTTTCATCCGCTCCGCTTCTTCCTTGTTACCAGCCAGCCTGGCCGCCCGCAGGATCAGTCCGGCCAGGTCTTGCCCCATCTGAATCTCCTGCTCCTTGCGATCTTTGGCGTCCTCTGAAGAGAGGTTGTCGCTGCGATTGACCTCATTGGTGATGGCCTCCCACTTTTCGGCGGTGCGCGCCAGTTCGATGGCGCGCTCGGGTTGCCATTTGTGATAAATCAGGAAGCTCGCCGCATTGCGATAATTCCACGACTGGGGCGATTGGTAATCGCTGGTCTCCGCGAGGAAGTCGTTCAATGCACGCAAGCCTTCCTTCTCGGATATATCCGGATCGTCGAAGATCGTGTAGAACCAGGTGAGATGTTGCACTTCCCGGTCTTCGGTGAACTGGGCAATCCAACTCCTGACCGCCGCATACTGTTCCACGTCGTACTTCCGCCAGGCCGCTACGTCCTTCTGGTCTTCAGGTTCCTTGTGTGCCTTCTTCCATCGCTCGTAGACGATGTCGTAGGCCTGTTCGGAATGTGGAAACGCCCGGATAACCTGGTCTTCCTTGGCCGTCACGGTCTCTGTGGAAGCGCCGCTTTGCTTGTAGCCGTCTTTCAAAAACGCCAGCCACTCGGCATCCGGCTTCGGGTTCATGGATTCGAGACGCTGCAGATCCTCCGCAACCTGCCGGCGCAAGGCATCGTGTTCCGGCGTCGGGTGGGAGCGGAATTCAAGACCCCACAACGTGGCATAGTCCTCCAGCTGCTTGGGGGCGGTCTCTTTGGCCAGCCGCGCGCGCAAAGCCGCCGCCACGCGCGCTTGCAGTTCGGTGCCTCCGGCCCGGTTCAGGATTCGCTGCGCGCCTGGATCGGTCGAAGACGGGCAGGCGGTGAAAAACGCGGCTGCTTCCGCGGCTGCTTTCTTCTTATCGGCCAGCTTACCGGTGGCGTGGACGCGGGCCAGAGAGATGGCGGGCCAGCCAAAATCCGGCGCCTCCGCCTCGGCCCGTTCCAGGTACTGAATGCTGCGCGGCGTGTCCCTGCCGATCGACACCAAGGCCGCGACATACAGCGCCAGTGGATCGTCCGGGTGTTGCTCCGCCTGCTTGATGTAGCTCTCGGCCAGAGCCGCATAGCCCGCCGGGTCGCCATAGCGGGTGGCCTGGATCAACTGGCGGTAAGGTTCCAGCTCCCGCGGATACTTTGCGATAAGATCTCCGAGCACTTCGCGCTTAAGCGCCAACTGCTCGCTAAACTTCATGTTTTCGAGAGCCTTGTCGGCGAGCCGGTCGTCGATCGCCTGGCGGACTTCGGGCCGGGCTTCACAGCCGGGAATTGCCGCTGGGGATTGGGCAAAAAGCGCCGGGCAAACGGCCGCAAACAGGACCACGGAGTACGTGCGCATGGAGAATCTCCTTGTATTGCAGTGTACACCGTGTAGCGCACTACTCTACGCGCAGCGCTTCTACCGGCTCCACCATCGTGGCCCTGCGGGCGGGAATGTAGCTGGCCGCCAGCGCAGCCGCGGCCAACACCAGAGACACGGCGCAGTATGTAACCGGGTCAACCGGACTCACCTCGAATAATAGCGCCTTCATCAGGTGCGTCAGCCCCGCCGCGGCAGTCAGGCCGCAGGCCAGGCCTATGGCCGTCAGCAGCAAACCCTCGCGCAGGAACATTTGCCGCACCGACTGTTGTGGCGCGCCCAGCGCGATGCGGATGCCGATTTCGCGCGTGCGCTGCGACACCGCGTATGAAATGACTCCATAGATCCCCACAATGCCGAGCAGCAGCGCCATACTCGCGGCGATCGTCAGCATTACCAGCGTGAAAGCGGTGCGGGCCATGGAACTGTCGTAGACTTCCTGCACCGTGCGTACGTTGGCGATCGGCAGGTCCGGATTCACGGACCACACCGCGCGGCGGACTTCATTCAGCACGCTCGCGGACCGGGCGCGGCTGCTGCGTATGGCGAACGCCTGGCCGCGTTGGGCGAAAAGAGGCTGGGCCCAGAAGTCGCGCAACAGCATGGGCCAGTAGACGGTGGCTGTGGCTTTCTGGTCGACACCGTCGTCGCGCTCATTCCCGACTACGCCTACCACTTCGCGCCATAGCCCTTTGGGACTTTCGCGAATTTGCTTGCCCAGCGCCGCGGCCGGGTCGCGCCAAAGTTCCCGCGCCAGCGCCTCGGAGACCAGCACCACGGGACGGGTCTCGTATGTGTCGGTCCAGGTCAGGTCGCGGCCGGCCAGCAGCGGGCTTCCCATGGCTTTGAAAAGGCCGGGCGAAATGAACTTGTAGCGCCGCAGGGGCGGAATTTGTCCATCGGCGTAAGCTCTATCGGCCGCGAAGATCGGATCGTTGTCGCTATTGCCGTCCATGGTGATGGAGTTCGTCAGGCCGGCCGCGGTAACGCCGGGAATAGCCGCGATTTTCTCCAGAATGTTGTTGTACGTGCGGACTGCCTGCTCGGGTTTGGGAACCTCCGCGTCGGGAATGGAGACCCGCAGAGTCAGGATCTGCCCGGGTTGCGTGAATCCGGGCTGCACTTGCTTCAACGCGCGGGCGGTGCGAATCATGAGGCCGGACCCGATCAGCAGAACCAGCGCCAGGGCCACCTGCACCACCACCAGCACACTGCGCGCGCGGTGGCGCTCGCGGCCGTCGCTGGAGTTGCGTCCCCCCTGCCGAAGGGCGGCGTTCAGGCGCGGGCCGGCATATTTGAACACAGGTATCAGGCCGAATAACAGGCCTGCCAGGAGCGAGATGGCCAGCGTAAAGAGCAGCACGCTCGGATCCAGGCTGACCTCTTCCAGCCGCGGCAGGTTGGCGGGCCCGGTTGCCACAAGCACCTTAAGCGCGGCGTATGCAAAACCGACGCCGAGCACGCCGCCGGCGATGCCCAACGTTACGCTCTCCACCAGCAATTCACGGGCGATGCGCTGCCAGCCCGCGCCCAAAGCCGCCCGGATGGCAAATTCCTGCTGGCGTCCCTCCGCGCGCACCAGCATCAGGTTGGCGACGTTGGCGCACGCGATGAACAGCACCACGCCGATGGTGGCCATCAGCACCCACAACACTTTGCCGATATTCCCGATCACGTCGGCTTTCAACGGCCGCACACTCGGTCCGAAGTGTGCCTCCTGGATCATTTTGAGGCTGATGCCGGGGGCCATCGGGAATTTGTCGATCATCAAAGGCAGCATGCGCGCGACATCCGCATTGGCTTGTGCCAGCGTGACTCCTGCTTTGAGGCGCGCCACGGCCTGGTAGCTGAAATTCCCGACGAATGTCTTGGCGCGGTCGAGTTGCAGCGGCGTGATCACCGCGGCTGCGGAATTCATGAAGCGGAACCTGGCCGGCATGACGCCGATGATCTCGCTTGCATCGCCGTCAACCATGACGCGCCGCCCGATGACGGATGGATCGCCGCCGAATTTGCGCTGCCAGTAGCCGTAGGTGAGAATCACGGTCTTGGGACTGCCGGGCGAATCGTCCTTGCGCGTAAACCACCGGCCGCGGATGGGCTGTTCGCCGAGGATAGGAAGCACCCCGTCGGTGAAGTCCAGAGCGCTGACCTGTTCAGGTTCGCTGGTGCCCGTGATGTTCACGGAATCGTTGCGCCAGATACCAATATCCTGGAACGTGCGGCTCTCTTCACGGAAAGTGAAGTAAGTGGAGGGAGAGGCATTCAAAGTGGGCATGCCCTGCAGGCGGGAGGTTTCCCAGACTGCCGCCAGGCGATCGGAATCGCGATACGGGAGCGGCTTCAGCAGGACGCCGTTCAAGACGCTGAAAATCGCGGTATTGGCGCCGATGCCAATGGCCAGGGTAATCACCGTGACGACGGTAAACATCGGCGAGCGGGCCAGACGGCGAAGAATGGGTTTCATGGAGCCTCTGTAGACCAATACGCCCTGAGGCCGCGGAAGTTCCGGAATGTTTGGGCTGGGCGCAGTTTGGGCTAACCCTGGTGTCTCCCGTTTTTCGGTCGCCTGTGACAGTATCGCTTGCCATTGCGCCAAACCCGACGACCCGGTCATGGCCGCCGAGTGCGTAAATTCGTCCGAGCGAGGCTATGGACGGCGCCCCGAAATGCGTGGTATATGTCGGCCATCATGCGGATCCCAAAAACCTCGCGTCGTACCTTTCTAGGCGGCACAGCCGGTGCGGCTGCCATCGCGACCCAGCCAGCCTGGCCGCAAGAGCCGGCATCGGGGACGGCCAAGCCCAGCATGGCTCTCGAAGATTTCGAGCCCAAGAGCATGCTCGTGGCCCCACAGCATCCGGTGCCGCGCGCGAAGTACCCGGTAATCGACGTCCACACGCACGTGTCATCCCTATTCGGCAGGCCGCGCGTTTCGGGCTCGCCCGAGATGGCGAAGGCCTTCGGGCAAGTCGATGCCATCACGGGCTGGATGGATACGCTCAACATTCGCACTATGATTAACCTCACGGGCGGCTACGGCGACCTCCTCAAACTGAACGTCAGAGACTTGCAAGACCGCCACCAGGGCCGATTCGTCAACTGCGTCGAGCCTGCTTACGACCGCATTCGCGAACCCAACTTTCCGCAATGGCAGGCGGATGAAATCGCGCGCGGCAAACAGGCCGGCGCCGTGGGTGTCAAGGTATTGAAGACGCTCGGACTGTACCTTCGTGAGAACGTCAAGACCGGGCCGCTGGTCAAAGTCGACGATCGGCGCTTCGACCCAATGTGGGACGCGGCGGGGCAACTGAACCTCCCGGTGTTCATCCACACCTCCGATCCCGACGCCTTCTTCACGCCCATCGATCGCTTTAACGAACGCTGGGAGGAACTCGGCCATCATCCGGACTGGTCCTTCCACGGAAAGGACTACCCACCGAAGGCGGAGCTGCTGGCGGCCCGCAATCGCGTGATCGCGCGCCATCCGAAGACCACGTTCGTCGGATTGCACGTCGCCAATCATCCCGAGAATCTCGATGAGGTTTCCAGTTGGCTCGACGACTTTGCCAACCTGCACGTGGAGACTGCGGCCCGCCTCGGGGAACTGGGCCGCCAGCCGCGGCGCGCGCGCTCCTTCTTTGAGAAATATCAGGACCGTATCATGTTTGGAACCGATGCCGCGCCCAGCGAGGCGGGCACTCCGCAACAAGACCTGAAGCCGGCCATGTACCAGATCTACTTCCGATGGCTGGAGACGCTGGACGAATACTTCGACTACGCGCCTAGCAGCAGGCCGCCGCAGGGGCGTTGGAGAATTTATGGGATCGGCCTGCCCGACTCCATCTTGAAGAAGGTGTACCACGACAATGCCGCGCGCCTGCTGCGTTGGGGGGAGGGGTAGACCCTGCAATCGAGATTAATCATAGTGTGCGGGTTGCCGGGCTCGGGTAAGACCGCACTTGCCAGGGTGCTTGAACGCAGGCTCCGCGCGATACGTTTTTCTCCCGACGAGTGGATGGAGGCTCTTTCACTAAACCTCTACGATGAAGAAAGGCGCGGGAAAATCGAAGCGCTGCAATGGAAGTTTGGCCGGGAGCTCCTCGCGCTCGGTCTCACGGTAATTGTCGAATGGGGCACTTGGGGAAGGTCCGAGCGGGATACTTTGCGGCTCGAAGCCCGAGCCCTTGGCGCTGCCGTTGAGTTGCATTATCTCTCTGCGCCTGTGGATATCCTCTTCGAGAGGCTTCAACGCCGGGCGAGGGAGAATCCACCTATAGAACGAGATCCTTTGTCCCGATGGTTCGAGATGTTCGAAGCACCCACGCCCGAGGAGTTTGCGCTCTTCGACGTGCCTCTGGTTTCAGACCTTGCCACCGGCTGCTGAAGCCCAAAACGGAATTGCTGGTCTCCACAGGAAAAAATATGCCGCATATCATCAGCCGTAGAGAGTTCGGTGGCCTGGCAGCCGTTCTTGGGGCGCAGGCTGGACGACTACTTGGCGCCACCGATCGCGCCGGCAAACTCGATGACACCCTGCGCGCTGGAATCGCGCAAAGAAAACTTCCCGCTGCCGTGGGTATGGTGGCTGGCGAACGCCGCATCCTTTATTCGGGCGCGTTCGGCACACGGGATTCATCGGGCGTGCCGGTCAACACCGATTCGATCTTCGCCATCGCATCCATGACCAAGGCCATCACTACCGTCGCCGCCCTACAACTGGTGGAACAGGGCAAGGTGAAGCTGGATGCGCCGGTTTCGCAGCACCTGCCGCAACTCGCAACATTGGAAGTTCTCGAAGGGTTCGATGCGGAAACCGGCAAAGCCAGCCTGCGTCCCACCAGAACTCCAGTGACACTGAAGCATCTGCTTACGCATACATCGGGAATCTGTTACGACATCTGGGACCGGGACATGTTCCAGTACACGTTGAAGACGAAGGGTGTGGTTCCGGCTGTCCCGCCGTTAATGTTCGAACCCGGCATGCGCTGGCAGTACGGCATGGGAGTCGATTGGGCCGGCCGGTTAGTGGAAGTGGTCAGCGGCATGAACCTGGAAGAGTACTTTCAGGCCAGGATTCTGGGACCACTCGCAATGCAGGATACCAGCTACCTGATCCCGGCGTCGAAATTCGACCGGTTGGTATCGGCCTATTCGAGGCAGGCCGATGGATCGCTCCGGCAGAATCCACGGGTTCCTCCGCCGGTCCCTAAAGAATTCAGCGGAGGCGGCGGATTGTATTCCACCACCGGCGATTATGTCCGGTTCATTCAGATGATTTTGCGCAAGGGGCGCGGACCCAACAACCACCGGATTCTTCAGGCAAAGACGGTAGAGAGCATGGAGATCAACCAGATTGGTACCGCAACCGCGGGCAAGATGAAGAGCTACCGCCCGAATCTGTCGAGCGACGTGGATATGCAGCCTGGAGCCACCGAGAAGTGGGGGCTCGGATTCTTGATCAATACAACTGCATACGACGGCGGCCGCGCGGAAGGAAGCCTGGCGTGGGCAGGTCTCTTTAATACGTTCTATTGGATCGATCCAAAGCGCTCCATATGCGCGGTGTTGATGATGCAGTTCCTGCCGTTTGTAGATAAAGAAGCGGTCGGGCTGCTGGGTGATTTTGAGCGCAGGGTGTACAGTAGCTTGCGGCCGGCCGTCTGAGCCGCCCTCTCCTTTTGTGGGGCAGGCTCGAAGCCTGCGGGCGGCCTCGTAGGCCGCCCCGCCTCAACTGTACCTTGGATGTCAGTGCCTGGGCGTCCCCGGCGTCCACGCGACGCCCCGCAGTGCCTCGCCGTTGCTTGCAGTGCGTACTGTGACGAATGCCTCCGAGGCTGGAAGAGTCGTGGCGCTCAACTGGTCTGTGATCGCGACCAACTTGTTCGGATCGGCGCCCTGGTCGCCGCTTCCGCTGATAGTGGAAGTGATGGCGTAAATAACTACGTTCCCGTCTGTGTTCACAATACCCGTGATGTTACGCAGGCCGTCAGTAGCCGGCGCCCAAGGGAAATTCGATCCGCCGGTTCCGGAATTGAGCCCGGTCGGATAGCCAGGTACAGTGTATGGTACGCCGAGGTCCAATCCGTTTGTAAGGATATAAGCCAGTTGCCACTCGCCAGCGCCTGAGTTAAAGATCCACTTCTGGAGTCCGGCGGTGGGGTTTTGAGCCGGCGTGGCGGGCGTGTAAAAACCGGCAACTGTCGTTCCGGTGTTGCCGGTACCTTCGTCCGTGACGTACAGGACAGTGGGGCTCGCAAACCAGATGCCGAAGGGATAGCTGACGCCCGAGGTCGATTTGGCGATGAGAGTAGGGAAGCCTTGGAGGATACACATATTGTAGGGTTCCAGGCCATCCGTCTGAATGATCGTCGGGTCGGGGTTGTAAGCCAATGGCGACGTCGGAGGCCCGCGCCCAGGGCCGGGAGGCCCACGCCATTTGTGTCCGTGCACACCGTGCCGGTAGTATCGACGAAGTAGACGGTGTTGATGCCGTTGCTGCCGCTTCCCTTCGTATAATAGAGCACATTATTGAAAATCGTCAGGCCGCGGAAGTTGGTGTCTTTTCCGGCCTTGTCCAGTTTGTCGCCCAACTGCGCGACGTTAAAGCTCCCCACGGGTGTAGGGGCTCCGGGCGTTTGCACGCTTTCCGGCTCGTCCGCGGGCGTCATGATCTGCGCCCCTGCCCCGATAATGATGCCCACGGGTTGAGGAGTGCCGCCGTTGCCCGCGTTGCCGGCAGTATAGAAGAGGTCCGCGCCGTCATCGAGGATTGCCGCGCGACCATTATCTCCGCTATAGGCGTTGGTTTCCGTGAAGTGAAATTTCCCGAGCGTATCGACTTGCGCGACGGCGCGGTAGTAGCTGGTTCCGACGGGATTGGTCAGGTCGAATTCTCCAGGCGTATTAGCATTCGATACGTCAATCGCGCCGATCGGTGCGACATAACCCACGAAGGTCAACACGTCGCCGGCGGTCGACAGGTTCAGTGCCAATTCCGATTTTGAGGAAAAGCTGGTGACCAATTGATCGCTCGTAGGCCCGATTCCGGATTGGGTGCTGTTGGGCACCTCGAGCGTGGACACTAACTCGCCCTTCGGAGTGATCTGGTCGAGAAAGATCAAGGAAGTGATACCGAAACTGCCATCCACCGTATCGTTGTTAAAAACGTACGGATAGGTGCTGCCAACTACCGCGGTTACCGGTGTCGGGCAGTTGGCAACTGAACAGTCGGGCGGCAGAACCGTCTGGCCGGCTACGATGGTGTGCGCGTTCACGTATACGCTACCGCTGACCACCAGGTTACCTGGGACCCAGGAGGTGCCTTGCGCGTAAGCGCTACAGGTGCCCGCCAGGGTGGCGATCGAAGCCAGGGCTAGCGTTGTTGCGGCCGCGAAAAGGCGGCTTCGTTCGATGTTAGCGTTCATTCTAGTATCTCCTCAGGGATTTCAAACTGGAGCCGAATTGTGCGCCCGGCGAAAGTACCGGGCGAACAGGGATGTTTATCCCCCCTGCTATTGCACCGTGCAGGGCGCCCCCGTTTGAAGCTATCAGCGGTTTCTTGCAGGTCTATTACTATTTCTTTAAGGTCTGTTTACTTTTAACGGCTCAATCGTGATGTTCCTTACAAAGGCTGACCGCCCCGGCGCGGTCGGTCAAGCCTGATACAACGGCAGGAG
>DATKFU010000324.1:0-32033 GCA_035511215.1 Bryobacteraceae bacterium
GGGGGCCATTGTTGTTGGTGGCCTGCCGAGTTCGGGCACGGTGCGCAGACGGCAAACAACTCGTCTGCGCCACGCCGCCGCGGTAACTGTCTAGTTATTTCGAAGACACTACACTAAAGCCTGCGCCGCCGGAGCAGCCACAACCAGATCGGCGCCGACAATATAGAGACAAACGCGGCCACGGTGACGGCCGCGCCGATGTAGATCGAGGCGGGTCTGTACCGCAGAGACACCTGGCTGTCTCCCAGCGGCACGACGATTCCTCGCAGGAACCCGTCGACTTTCCAGATGCGCGCCGGCTTGCCGTTGACCGAGGCGGCCCATCCGGGATAGTAAAGTTCGCTCAGCACCAACAGGGCACGGCCGGCAGCGTGGACGTCCAATTCCATCCGGTTAGGTGCGTACCGGCCCACGTGCACTTGCTCACTTGCCCCCTCCTTGGCGGGATCGAGAGATGTATCCAGGCGAACCGGCAACAGGGCAACTCGATGCGGATCGGTCTCCGGCGCATCCAGGCGTTTCCGCAACTCCGAAAGAGTAGGTTGGGTGAGAGTATGATGCACCAGCCATGCGCGCGGATAGGCGCGCGGATTCTCGTATACCTTCCACGCGGCGTCCTGATACACGGATCCCGCATCCGTCGACGTCGCCGGCTTGACGGTATAGCGGGCACCCAACAGGTCCGTGTGGCCCATGAACTGTGCATAATCCGCCACCAGGGTGGCAGCACCGCCCCAGGTAGTCTGCACCTGAAAAACATCCCCGATATTCGGCGCTGGATCGGCTGCGATTTGGGAGCGATAGAGTCCTGGCCGGGACCTGAGAAATTGAATGACGCCGCGACAACTGAGCAGCCGCTCCATCTGATCCGCGCCTCTCGCGGAGATATCGATGCGATTCGTGGCCGACCAATCGAACGCATACAAGTCAAACAGGATCAAAGCTGCGGTGAGAACGCGGGCGCCAGTTCCGTTGTGACCGGAAGCGATATATCGGAAGAGCAGCCAGGATACCACGATGAGGACGAGTGACATCGAGACAAACGAAGTTAACTCCGGCTGGGAGTAAAGCGCTGGGATGACGAGAGCGATCATCGCCGCACAGGCCAGCCACTTCAGTATCTTAGCCAGAGGGTCCCACACAGGGCCCGGACCCGAAAACAAGGCTTGGGCGCCATATGCCGCCAGAACGGCCAGCGCAAAATCCGCCAGGTACATGAAGCGGCCGGCTTCGCGCGCCAACCAGAGATAGGGCGTGAGCGCATAGAGTACGCCATGCAGCAGTGACAACTGTCCGAGGGAATACGCGAACGCCGCGATCGCGAGACCCGTCAGATAGCGCACCCAGCGGCACCGCCACTTTTTCCAGACACCGATAGCGGCCAGCAGCAGCGGAAAGACTCCCAGATATGGGCTGATCACTTCACCATTGCCGATTCCGCTTCTAGGCACGGCAATCAGCAGATTGGAGATTCCGTGTGGGTACCATCCCTCGCCCAGGTATTTGTAGGGGATTCTTTCGGAAGCCGGGACTCCTGCGCCCACAAATCGCAACGCCAGGCGGCTGTATTCCATGGACGGAAGCAGTTGCACCGCCCCGGAAGCGAGAGCCGCCACACCAGTTACTCCGAGGACCACGGCACTGCGCCGCCATCCCTTCAAGGGGCTACTATCGGTGGCATCCGAATCGCCGCCGAAGCTGGAGAAGACGGCTGCGCTAACGATCGCGATGGCTTGCATGATCGCCATGTGGAGACCGCCGGCCAGGATCGATAGCCCGAGAGTGAGACCGCATGCCGAGGCATACAAGACCATACGGACAACGTCCCGTGCTTTGAGCGCTCTCAACAGGAACAAGAAAATCAGCGGTAGCCAGATCCCGCTGCTCAGCAGGTGCGGCCACTCGCCAAACCGGCTCAGTAATCCGCCCAGAGAGAAGCAGATTCCGGCCACTATAGCCGGAAAATCGTCCAGCTCCAGGTCGCGGACCAACCGGAACATAAGCCAGGCGCCCAGGAAATGAGTTACTCCAAAAATGACGCGGTAAAGGCCTGGAGAAAACAGCCCATGCCGGTTCAACGGGAATAGCGCCAGCGGAAAATACAACGGGTAAAAGCTCCCGCTCTGCATCTCTCCGGAAAAAACGTGGCCGCAAAAAGTGTAAGGGTCCCACAGCGGCCAAGTACCTTGCTTGATGCTGTGGGCCAAAAAATTAAACCAGGCATAGGCCTGGTTGACGCCTTCGCCGCCCGTAAGCAGCGAGAACTGATTGGTGAGCAGGATCTTCCAGTAGAAAAGTACGGTGACCAACAGCAGCCAGCCGGCTGCTGTCAGGTTGGACCGCATCTCACCGCGAATAGGCTGTCGATCGTCCGCCGCCATGGCCTCCGAGCCATGTTATCACGCCCTCTCGTAAGTCGGACCCCTGAGCCTTCACGGCAGCCTCACCCAGCTAATCACGATTCCAATCCCATCTGCGTCAGCCGGTACCGCAGCGCATTGCGCGTCAGACCCAACAGCCGCGCCGCCTGGCTCTTGTTGCCGTCCGCGCGGCGCAGCGCCTCGCGGATCAGATCCTGCTCGTACTGATCGAGCGTCAGTCCATCCGGCAAAAAGTGATCCGCCTGGGCGCGGCTGCGCGGCGCCATTTCCAGCTTGATATCGGCGGCGTCCAGCCGTTCGCCGGAGCACATTACTAAGCTGCGCTCGATCACATTCTCCAACTCGCGGACGTTGCCGGGCCAGTGATACGACATCAGCTTGGCGATCCCTGCATCGGTGACATCGCGCACCCGGTTACCCGTGTCTGGCCCTAGCTTGGTGACGAAGTGCTGCGCTAGAAACGGAATATCCTCCTTGCGCTCGCGCAGCGGCGGTATGTTCATGGGCACCACGTTCAGACGGTAATAGAGATCCTCGCGAAAGGTGCCCTGCTCCAGCGCGGCGCGCAAATCCTGGTTGGTGGCGGCCACTACGCGTACGTCGATATGCCGGGTGACGTTGCTTCCCAGGCGCTCGAATTCGCGCTCCTGCAGCACGCGCAACAGCTTCACCTGAATCGATGCCGGCACGTCGCCGATTTCATCCAGGAAGACCGTGCCGGTGTCGGCTTGCTCGAACTTGCCGGGCTTGGTGTTCATGGCGCCGGTGAAGGCGCCCTTCTCGTAGCCGAATAGCTCGCTCTCCATCAGGTTTTCCGGCAGCGCGGTGCAGTTGATCTTCACCAGCGGCCGGTCGCGGCGCGGCGAGTGGAAGTGAATGGCGCGCGCGATCAGATCCTTGCCAACGCCGCTTTCGCCGGCCAGCAAAACGGTGGCCCGCGTGGGCGCCACGCGCATGATGGTGGCGAAAACTTCCTGCATGGCAGCGCTACGGCCCACGATGTTGTCGAAAGCGTAGCGCCGCCCCAGCTCTTCGCGGAGCTGTAGGTTTTCGTCCCGCAGCGCGCGCATTTCGAGCGCCTTTTGCACCACGGTCATCAGGTGATCGAGCGAGAAGGGTTTCAGCAGAAAATCGGTGGCGCCCGTCTTCATGGCTGCGACGGCGGTCTCGATGGTGCCGAAAGCCGTCATCACGATTACGGGCGTTTGCGAGTTCTGGCGGCGGATGGCGGCCAGCAATTCCAGGCCGTCCATTTGCGGCAGGCGCAAATCGGTCAGTACCAGGTCGGCGCGGTCTGCAACTCTCCGCGCTTCCTCAGCCGTGCGGGCTTTATCCACTTCAAATCCGGCGGAGGTAAGTTGGAGTTCCAGGACGCGGCGCAGCTTCTCTTCGTCCTCGACCACCAGGATGCGTCTCTTCATGGAAGCGGGTCTATGGTTCATCTTAGCGCGGTATCATAAAAATTCGGCGCGCAAGCCCGCAAGGAACCCCGATGACTAACGAGCAGCTCGACCAGCTTACGATCAACACCATTCGCACCCTCGCCATGGACGCGGTGCAGCAAGCCAATTCCGGACATCCGGGCGCCCCCATGGCGCTGGCGCCGGTGGCCTATACGGTCTGGCAGAACTTCCTGCGATTCGATCCCGAAGATCCCATCTGGCCCAATCGCGACCGCTTCGTGCTCTCCAATGGCCACGCCTCCATGCTGCTTTATTCGCTGCTGCACCTCTGCGGCGTGAAAGCCGTCAACCCGCAATACGAAACGCTGGGCGAACTGGCCGTCAAGCTGGAAGACATCAAGCGCTTCCGGCAGCTCGACAGCCGCTGTCCCGGGCATCCTGAGTACCGCTGGACTTCGGGCGTCGAAACCACCACCGGTCCGCTCGGTCAAGGCGTCGGCAACAGCGTCGGAATGGCCATGGCGCGCTGGTGGATGGCGAAGCATTTCAACCGCCCAGGCTTCGACATGTTCGATTACGACGTCTACGTGATATGCGGTGACGGCGACATGATGGAGGGCATCACCGGGGAAGCCGCGTCACTGGCCGGCCACCACCGCCTTTCCAATCTCTGCTGGATTTACGACAACAACAAGATCACCATCGAGGGCCATACCGCCCTGGCGTTCAGCGAGGACGTGGCCACCCGTTTCATCGGCTACGGTTGGAATGTCACGCGGGTCAGCGATGCCAACAGTTTAGAATTGCTGGAGCGCGCGCTGCAGGTGTTCAAGAGCACCACCGACCGGCCTACCCTGATCATTGTCGACAGCCACATCGCCTACGGGGCGCCGCACAAACAGGACACCAGCGGAGCGCACGGCGAGCCTCTGGGCGAGGAAGAGGTGCGCCTCGCCAAGCGCGCTTACGGATGGCCCGAAGACGCCAAATTTCTGATCCCCGAAGGAGTGCGGGAGCACCTCCACGCGGGGATGGGTGAACGCGGACAGCAGTTGCGCGACGCCTGGATGAAGCGCTTCGAGGAATACAAGGGTGAGTATGCGGACCTGGCCGGTGAGCTCGACCGCATGCTGCACCGTCAGCTTCCGGAAGGCTGGGACAAGGATCTGCCCACTTTTCCGGCCGATGCCAGAGGCCTGGCCACGCGCGACTCGTCCGGCAGAGTGCTGAACAAGCTCGCCTGGAACATTCCATGGCTGATGGGCGGCGCGGCGGATTTGTTCCCCTCCACCAAGACGCGCTTGACGTTTGAGGGCGCCGGCGACTTTGAATTCGACGATCGCGGCGGACGCAACATGCACTTCGGCATCCGCGAGCACGCCATGGGCGCCATCGTGAACGGCTTGTCGCTCTCGAAGATCAGGGCTTACGGCTCCACGTTCCTGATTTTCAGCGATTACATGAAGCCGCCCATTCGGCTCGCCGCCATCATGGATCTGCCGGTGATCCACATCTTCACCCACGATTCGATCGGTGTAGGCGAAGACGGCCCTACGCATCAGCCCATCGAGCAGCTGGCATCGCTGCGCGCCGTGCCTGGCTTGGTTACGCTGCGGCCCGCGGATGCGAACGAGGTGGTGGAGTGCTGGAAGTTCACCATGAAACAGCGCCATCAACCCGTGGCGCTGATCCTCACCCGCCAGGCGCTACCCACGCTCGACCGCACCAAATACGCGGCGGCAGCGGGAGTGGAGAAAGGCGCTTATATCCTGGCCGATGCGCCGGATGGCAAGCCGCAGGTGCTGCTGCTCGGGACCGGCAGCGAAGTGTATCTGTGCGTGCAGGCCTATGAGCAGCTCGCGTCCGAGGGCGTGAAGGCGCGCGTCGTGAGCATGCCGAGCTGGGAGTTGTTCGAGCGGCAGCCGCTGGAATATCGCGAGAGTGTCCTGCCGCCGGCTGTAACGGCGCGCGTTTCCGTGGAGCAGGCATCCGTGCTGGGATGGGATCGTTATGTCGGTCCGCATGGGCGCATGATCGGCATGCACACCTTCGGCGCTTCCGCGCCGCTGAAAGAAGTGCAGAAGAAGTTCGGCTTTTTGCCGGCCACCGTGGTTGCCGCCGCCCGCGAACTGCTGGCCTGACGCGAGGCACTCCTGCGTGCCGCGCCGACACTCGCATCGACGCGGCCTCTTGCAGTTGAGTCAGCCCAAAACCGAAGTGCTGCCGCTGGTTTGCGCGCCCGGCGCGCTTTGCGTCTGATAGGCTCCCATCACCTGCTCCAACAGATTGTTGATCAGCGTGGTGGCGGGTGTACCGCTGTTTATGCCGTCGGCCGGTTGCAACAGCGTGCTCGCCATCGATTCATTGAAAAAGGATTGAAAATCGCCCTGTTTCTGCATCGCCTGCAGTTCCGCCGTAGCGCTGACCCTGGCGCTCGCGCCAGCCGCGCTGGCGGCAGACGACGATGGGGGCAGGCTCTGATAGGCGCTCGCATCCAAGTAACTCAGGGGACTTATGGAACTTGCCATAATGTACCTCCTGCCATCCTTATCGGCCAATCGCACCACTGCTTGCGCGGCCTGCGCTAATGTGCCGAGTACTGCTCCTGTGGCGAGTTCAGCTTGATGTCGATGGTCTTTTCGAGTTGGTTCACGTCGTAGGTCTGCCCGAATGTCTGATAACCGGTGGCGATCACCTGGATAAGAATCTTACCCTGCGGAACCTCCGGCACCTTCGCGACGCCCTCCTGATTCGTGCGCATCTCCCAGCTCGTACGGATGGCCTTGCCAAGCAGAATCACGGAATGGCCACTCACAAACTTGACCACCACGTCGGCGTGCTCAATGGGCTTGCCGCCCTGCGTAGTGACCTGCACATTGAGCTTGGTCATCCCCGAAGTCATCTTCACCTCGATCGTCTTCTTCTCTTCATGCACTTCAAACGTCTGGCTGAAGGGCTCATATTCCGCGGCCGTCACCTCGACGACAATACTGCCCTGCGGGATCTGCATCTCAGCGGGAGTCCTCGCGATGCCGTCGTCATGCGTGCGCAGCCTCCAGAAAGTGCGGGGCTTATCGCCCTTCATGAGCCGCACCGTGACCTCCGCGTGCTCAATGGGTACACCTTGCATCGACGTGACGAGCACATCGATCTTGGTCGTCGGCGTGTGAGCCCTGGCCGTGAACGCGCACAAAAGCGCGGCAGTCAAAAGCGCCAAGCAGGAACGCATTCCCCGATTATGACATGCCTCATCAGGCAATATCCGGTAGCAGGAAGCGGGCCGGCCGGCCGCTGGCGCGCGCCACGGCCTCGGCGGCCAGGTATCCGCTGCGGACCGCGCTTTCCATGGTGGCGGGCCATCCGGAACGCGTCCAATCGCCGGCCAGAAAAAGATCCGGACGGGTGGTCTCGGCCGCCGGCCGGAGCGCTTCGGTCCCCGGCACCGGCGAGAAAGTCGCGCGCAATTCTTTAATTACATGGGCCTTCTCCAGCCGGGCCTCTCGCACGCTGGGGAAGAATTCGGCTAGTTCGCGGACCGCCAACTCCACGATGTCCGCACGGCTGGCGGCCGCCAACCCGCGCGACGCGCTCACCACAAGCTGCAGATAGCGGCCCTCGGACTTGTTGAACATCCATTGCATGGTGCGGTCGAGCAGCGTGGCGTGCGGCAGATCGGTCACCGCGCGATCGAACCAAAGGTGAACGCCCGTGATCGGGGAATGTTCGAAAGCGGGCGCGGGCAGGCCCAGGCCCGGCAAACGTTCGAAAGGCAGCGCGCAGATATAGTAATCGGCCGTGTGACGCTCACCGCCCGCGACGATGCCATCCGGATCGATGCGCTCCACGGGCGCGCGCAGGCGCAGCGTGACATCGCCGGCCGCCTGCCAGCGTTCCGCGCGGTAGAGTTCCCCCAGCGGGACGGCGGGCACCCCCATCTCGTATGCATCCGCACGCGCCAGGAAGCCCAGCCAGAAAACCTGAAACCCGTGGCGGGCGGCCATGCGGTCCACATCCTCATTGATGGCGCTGACCAGCACCTGGCGCCAGAAGCGCTCGATGGCGCGCGGCGTCTGGCGCTTTTCGCGCAGCCAGTCGAGCATGGTGATGCGATCCAGATCCTGACGGCGGGTGCGCTCGCGCCGCAGTGCCAACATCCCGCGCGCGATGGTCAGCTTGTCGCCGGCATCCAGGAAATGCAGGCGCAGGAACGATCCGGTGAAATGCAGCGGGGCCGGCAGCGCGCCGCGGCGCAGCGTGGAGACGCGGCCGCCGGGCTCGATGAAGTAAAACTCGCGATAAAAGCGAATGCTGTCCCGCACGCCCAGACGCGCGTAGAAATCCATCAAATTGACGCAACAGCGCAACAGCACGTGCTGGCAATTGTCGATCAGGACGGAAGCGTCGCCGGATGGCGCCAGCGGAAACGAAGTCGCGCGGCCGCCCAGAAACGGGCGGGATTCGAACACCTGGACCCGGAACCCGGCGCCCCCTAGCGCCGCCGCCGCCGAAAGGCCGGCCAATCCACCGCCGATCACGATCGCGCTGGGCATCTTTTATCATAGCCGCATCATGGCGGCTTCATATCGGCTTGACGGCAAGTGTCTGGTTTTGGGACGGCATGTTGCGTGGACGGGACAAGAGCTCTATGGCGACAGCTTGTTTGCCATTGAGAGCATGGGGTTTAGCCCCGTCCGCCGATTGGCACGCTAACTGTTCTATCGGGATACCGTCATACTTATAGAGGCACGCAATGCTCCGGCCCGAATTCAGCGCCCCCCGAACGTTAATCGCCGACGACCAGCCCGATGTTCTGGAAGCGCTGCACCTGCTCCTGAAACGGGAAGGCTACCAGATCGAGGCGGTGAATTCGCCCAAAGCCGTTCTGGAGCGGCTGCGCAACCGCGAGTACGACGTGCTGCTGATGGACTTGAACTACGCCCTCGATACCACTTCCGGCCAGGAAGGTCTGGACCTTCTGGCGAGCGTGCAGAAGCTCGACCACACGCTGCCCGTAATCGTGATGACGGCCTGGGGCAGCATCAAGTTGGCGGTCGAAGCCATGCAGCGCGGCGCAGCCGACTTTGTCGAAAAGCCCTGGGACAATTCGAAACTGCTATTGACCCTGCGCACCCAGATCGCGGCACGCAACGAACGGCGCAACGGCGCGGCCCGCGCATCGGGCGAAATCGAGGAAGCCAGCGCCACGCAGCGGGGCTTGCTGCCGCGCTCGATTCCGGATTTTCCGGGATACGGCATCTCGGCCGCCTGGCGTCCCGCCGGAGCCGTGAGCGGCGATTACCTGGATGTGCTGCGGCTGGATTCGAGCCACCTGGCGCTGTGCGTGGCCGATGTAATCGGCAAGGGCGTGCCCGCGGCGCTGCTGATGTCCAACGTGCAGGCTGCGGTGCACGCGCTAGCCGGCGAGATGCTTCCTACCGGCGAACTCTGCGGGCGCATCAACCGCATCGTCGCAGCCAACGTGGGTAGCGGCAAGTTCATCACATTCTTCTATGGCGTGCTGGACAGCGCGCGCCGGCGGTTCAGCTACACCAACGCCGGCCACTGTGAGCCCATCCTGGTGCGGCGGTCGGGCGAGTGCGTACGCGTCAATCATAGCGGTGTAGTGCTCGGCGTGTTCCCGGAGTGGGAGTATCGGGAAGAACACGTGGACCTGGAAGCCGGCGACCGGCTAGTGTTGTTCAGCGACGGCATCACCGAGATTTCGAACACCGACTACGTAGAGTTCGGCGAGGAGCGGCTGATGGAAGTGCTGCGCGCCAATCGCGCGCTGGATGCGGAGGCCATGCAAAAGCGGGTGATGGCGGCCATCGCCGATTTCAGTGGCGGCAACTTTCAGGACGATGCCACGCTGATCGTGACAGCAGTCGAGTGATCGGTGGGGCAGACGATCGGTTTATGTCGTCTGCCGGTGTTTCCACGGCTACATCCGCCCCTTGATCCCCGCCTCGAGCGAGATCTGGTGCGCTTCCAGAATGCTTCCGGTGGCGCGTTCCAGGGCGGCGCGGGCCTTCACATAGGCGCTTTTCGCCGCCACCTCGGTAGACTTCGCCTGCGCCAACAGGCTTTCGTACTGAATCACAAAGAAAGCGGTGGAAGCACCCACTTCATACCTCATCTGTTCGGCCTCGAGCGACTCCTGCTGGTACCGTCTGGCCTGCCCCGCGGCTTCATAGGACGCGCGCGAGCGCCGCATCGCAATCACCGCGTCTTCCACTTCCAGACGCGCCTGGTTCTGTAACTGGCGCAAACGTACTTCCGATTGCTTGAGTTGTAACTCATCCCGCGCCAGGTCGGCTTCGGCGATGCGGTTGTGTATCGGTATGGTCACCTGCACGCCGATTTCGTAAGTGGGGTACTTTTGAGTGAATAACTGATCGAGCACGGTGCCGTAGCCGCCGATGAACGGAGTGTCCGTAGACGGCGCAAGCGGGTTCAGAGGGCCGGCCAGGCCGTTGCTCTGCACCACGCCGACCAGATCCACCTCGGGCAGCGTAGCGTTCCGCGCTCCCTTCAGACCGATCTGGGTATTTTCGATCTGCAGGCTGGCCTGGCCCAGATCGGGGCGATTGGCCATGGCTTCGGTGAACAGATCCTGTATGGGCCGGATATCTTCCTTCTCGGGAACACTCAGCGGGTCCGTGGGGATGATCGTGGCGGCCTGCACTTCCGGGTCCGCATTGCCGGTGCGCGTAAGCAGGTTCTTCAGAATCGCCTGTTGTTCCTCGAGCACGCCCCGCGAGTTGATCAAGTCCTGCCGGGTGGCGAAAAGCTGGGCGTTGGCGCGGGTCAGTTCGACCGGCGCCAGGGTGCCTTCGTCAACCTGCGCCTTGCTGTCCGAGTACAGCTTCTCCGCCGCGGCGACGCTCTCCTGCTTCACCTTTACGTCTTCCGAGAGCGCCACGAAATCGGTGTAGAGCCGGATCACTCCGTAAACCGTGGCGATCAGTTGCTGGTGAAACAGCAGCGTGTTGATCTTACGGTCATTGGCCGCGATACGGATGAAGCGATGGTTGAGCGCGGGCCCGAAACCGCGTAGAAGAGGCTGTGTCACGGTCAAGCCCAGACTGGAGCCCGTGTAAGGGTTGTAGTTGGTGTCCAGGGCGTTCAGCGATTGGTGCGTATTATCGAACGCCAGGTTTACCTGGGCACCGCTGCCGAAGGACTGCACCAGGCCAGCGTTGGCGTTGAACCCATTGGCTACCAGGGAAGGTACGCCGTACGACTGGATGTCCAATTCCGGCGTGTTTTGGTGCATCCAGTTCAATTGCCCGACGATAGACGGGTCGAAAATCGGTACCGCGGTGCCGTTCGATTGGGGAATGCTGCCCTGAATCGAGAGGTTGGTTTGAGGCTCGCCGAGGGCGCCCAACTCCAGCGCGTTGGTCGTGATCGTGGTGCCAGTGGTGACGCTGGTCGCCGAAGCTGGATTGGTCGCGATGGGACTGAGCGGACCTCCCGCGCCGGTAGGCGCTTCCGTGATCAGGAAGGGGATGCCACGCAGCATTCCGCCGCCTTTGGCTCGCAGCAGGTCTGTATCGGCGATCTGGAAGCTGAAGCGATCGAGTTCCACGTCCAGATTGTTTTCAATGGCCAGGGCTAGCGCGTCGGCTTGCGAGAGATAAAGATTGCCGGCGCGGATCAGGTCGTGCACCCGCGGCGAGTTATGGAAGTCGGGGGCCTGGGCGAACAACGGGAGACAGAATAAAGGAGTCAGGAGACAGAATTTGCGCATTTGGTTTCAGGCGGGACGCTTCTTCTCCCGTAGCGGTGCGGGATTCACTTTGGCTCCCTCCTGCACGGTATCGCCGGGATTCACCACCACCTGCTGTCCGGGTTCCAGTCCGGAGAGAACTTCGATTTTATCTCCAAAGTCCCGGCCCAATTGAAGCCGCTGGAAGTGTACGATGTGGTCGGCGCCGACCACGCCAACCTGGGGCCCGTTGCTGCGCACCACCAGCGTATCGCCCGGTATCAGCATCGGCGGATTCTTGCGCGGCGTGGTCAGGTCCACCTGCGCGTACATACCGGGCAGCAGCAGGCCGCCTGAGTTAGCGACCTGCACCTCGGTGAGCAGAGTGCGGGTGGCGGGGTCCAGCGCATTGGCGGTGCGCGTGACCGTGCCCGCGAACTGGTGTCCGGCGAGATCCAGGATGGCGAGGTGCGCGACCTGGCCCACGTGTACGGAATCCGCGTCGGATTGCGGCACGTTCACGTAGGTGCGCAGGCGGTCGGTTTGGGCGATCCGGAATAGCAGCGTGCTGGCTTCACTGACCAGCGCGCCGACATCCACATTGCGCACCGTAATCACGCCCGCGAATGGCGCGCGCACGCTCTTATAACCTTGCAGGTCGGTAAGCCTCGAAAGATTCGCCTGCGCCGCGTTGATATTGCTGCGCGCCGACGCGACCGCCTTTTCGAGCGCCGACACGTTGGCCTGCGCGGCCGCCCACTGAGACTGATAGGTATCGTTCTCCTGGCGCGAGACCACGCCCTTCGATTGCAGGTTCTTCCACCGCTCCGCGGTGACTTTGGCCAGTTGTTCCTGCGCCTGTCCCTGCTGCAGACTGGCGCTCGCCTGCTCCAGCGCGGCGCGAACCTGGTCCAGGGCGGCCCGCGCCTGGTTGACCTGTTGATCCAGCTCCGGCGCCTCCACTTCGGCCAGCAATTGGCCGGCTTTCACGCGGTCGCCGATATCCGCGTAGCGCTGCTTGATATATCCGCTGGCGCGTGCCAGCACGGGCGCTTCCGTTACCGCTTCGATGTTGCCGGGGAGCACCAGCGTGCCGGTGGTGGCGGACCGTTCCACGCCGACCACCGTCACCGTCGGCACTTCCTTGGATGCAGAGTCCGCTTCGGCCGCGAGGGTAGCCTCGTTGCGGCGGTGCGGAAGGTAGCCCTTCAAAAAGCCGATGACGATGAGAATTGCCAGCACCAACGCCAGCAGCCACAGCCCGCGGCGCGAAGGAGGGGCCGGCGCCGCGGGTCCGGGCGGGGCATGCTGCATCTGGCGCTGCTGCTCCTCGACCTTACGCTTCAGATCTTCGATTTCGGCGCGCAGGCGCGCTTCGGTATCGTCTGCCACTTTGTATTCCATTTTATCTTCAGCCCAACAAAAGTTCGCCGGCGATGTTCTCCTGCTCCTCCTCCGCGATCCTGCGGTCGTAATCGACCGGAGCTTTCTTCTTCAGCAAACTATAAACGATCGGGACCACGAACAGCGTAGTGACAGTGGCCAGCAGCAGGCCGCCGATCACCGCGCGTCCCAGCGGCGCGTTCTGCTCGCCGCCCTCGCCAAGTCCGAGAGCCATGGGCAGCATGCCGATGATCATAGCCAGGGCGGTCATCAGCACCGGGCGAATGCGCGTGTGGCCGGCCGATTGCGCCGCCGAGCGGGAATCCAGTCCCTCGGTGCGCTCGTCGTTGGCGAAGACCACCATCAGGATACTGTTGGCGGTAGCCACGCCGATGCACATGATGGTCCCCATCAGCGACGGCACGCTGAAGCTGGTCTGGGTGATGAACAGCATCCAAACGATGCCGGCCAGCGCGCCGGGGATCGCCATCAGGATGATGAAGGGATCCAGCCACGATTGAAAATTGACCGCCATCAGCAAGTAGACCAGCACCACCGCGAAGATCATGCCCATGCCCAGCCGGTAGAAGGAAGTCTCCATGGTGCGCACCTGGCCGCGCAGGTCGAAACTGGTGCCCCGCGGAAGGTTGCGCGAGAACTCCCGCATGATCTTCTCCACCGCCGAACCGACGCTGCCCAGGTCTTGCCGGTCCACATTGGCGTAAACGTCGAAAACCGGCTGCACGTTGTAATGGTTGATAATCTCCGGCGACACGCCGCGCTCGACACTGGCCATGTTCGACAGCAGCTGCGGGCCCCCGGCCGCCGCGCCTGGATTACCGTAGGCCATCGAACTCTGGCTGGGGCTCGACCCCACCGTCGAATCCAAGGCGCCGGCCGTTCCTGCAAGCGAACCCGCGGTGGTACTAAGCACGCCGGCGATGGGCGCCGAAATGGGTGTGCGCATCAGGGCGGCGAGCGAATCCATGCGGTATTGCGGTGTCTGCACGGCCATCCCATAGCTCACGCCGTTCTGCCAGTTCAGCCATTCGTTGGGCGCCACCTGGCCGCTGGAACTGAGCGAGATCAGCAGGCTGTTGGACACGTCCCGCTGCTGCAGCCCCAATTGGCCGGCCTTGCTGCGGTCCACGTTGATGCGGAGTTCCGGGTAATCCACGATCTGATGAACGTGTACATCGGCGGCGCCCGGAATATGGGAGATGCGCTCCGACAGCGCCTCGGCGATCCCGTAATTCCGCGGATCCCGGCCGACCACTTGCAGGTCGATCGGCGCGGGCAGTCCGAAGTTCAAGATCTGGTTCGTAATATTGGCCGCCTCGAAGAAGAAGCCCACCTCTGGAAATTTCCGTTGCAGGTCCTTGCGCAGTTTGACGGTATACTCCTCGGTGGGACCATGGTCGTCGGGCTTTAGGGAAATCAGAATATCGCCGTCGCCGGTGCCCATTGTGGTGTTATCGCCGAAGGCCAGGTTGAAACCGCCGAAGGGGATTCCAATGTTGTCGATAATGGTGTCGATTTCGTGCGCCGGAATCACGTGGCGGATTTCATCGTCGATCCTCGCAAACAGGACCTCGGTTTCCTCGATACGCGTGCCGGTGGGCGCTATGGCATGCAGGCGCATCTGGCCGGAATCCACCGATGGGAAGAAATCCCGGCCTACGAAAACGACCAGGATGAGGGAGGCGGCTATGAAGATGCCGAAACCCGCCAGTACCGGCCCGCGGCGGTCGAGCGACCAGTGCAGCAGTCCGGCGTACGACGACCGCATCTTCTCGAATCGACGGTTGAAAACGTAGTGGGCCCGCCAGACGAATCCCTTACCGCCTGCCGATTCGCCATGCGCGCCGAGGGCATAAAGCTTCACCTCCGGCTTGAGCATGAAGTGCACCATGTTGGGAATCAAGGTGCGCGACAGCAGGTAGGAAGCGAGCATCGCGAAGACCACCGCCAGGGCCAGCGGCGTGAACAGGAATTTTGCGGCGCCGGCCAGCAGCAACACCGGCACAAAGACAATACAAATGGAGAGCGTGGAAACGAAAGCCGGCGCCGCGATCTGTTGCGCGCCATCCAGGACCGCGCGCACCAGCGGTTTCTTCATCGCCATGTTGCGGTGCGTATTCTCGATTTCAACGGTGGCGTCGTCCACCAGGATGCCGACGGCCAGCGCCATGCCGCCCAGGGTCATCACGTTGATGGTTTCGCCGAGCAGGCTCAAGATGGCCAACGAGGTCAGGATGGATAGCGGAATCGAAATGCACACGATAATGGTGCTGCGCCAGCTTCCCAGGAACAGCAGGATCATCATGGCAGTCAGAAATGCGGCGATCGCGGCTTCGCGCACGACGCCATTGATCGCCGCGCGCACGAATAGGGACTGATCGAACAGTTGGCGAACCTGCAGTTCCGGAGGTAGTCCTGCCAGGATCTGGGGAAGCCGTGCTTTAACCGCGTTCACGATTGCCAGCGTGGACGCCCGGCCATTACGCAATACCGTCATCAGGGTTCCGCGCGTGCCGTTGGTGCGCACGATGCTGGTCTGCACGGCATATCCGTCGCGGACTTGCGCCACATCCCTGATGTAAACCGTGGCGCCGTTGACTACCCTGATGGGCATGTCGTTCAAGCCCGCCAGCGTCGTGGGGCTGCTATTGACTTTGATCTGATAGTCTATGTCGCCGATCTTGGCGTCGCCGGCCGGCAGGATGATGCTCTGCGCGCTCACGGCATTGGAGACATCCGTCGCCGAGATTCCTTTGGCGTAAAGCTGGTCGGGGATCAGATCCACCATGATCTGGCGGAACTTGCCGCCGTAAGGCAGCGGCACCGCGGCGCCCTGCACGGTCGCCAACTGGGTGCGGATGAAATTGAGGCCGAAATCGAAAATGGCCTGTTCGCTGAGGGTCTTGCTTTCGAGCGCCAACTGCAGGATGGGCACGCTCGAGGCATCGTACTTAAGGATGTTGGGCGGAAAGGTCCCTGGCGGGAAGATGCGCAGGAGCGTCTGGGAAATGGCCGTCACCTGGGCCAGCGCCATGTCGATCTTGACGTTCGGCTGGAAATAGACGCGGATCACCGACACGCCGGAATACGACTGCGACTCGATGTGCTCGATATCGTTGACCGTGGTGGTCATGGACCGCTCGAAGATGGTCACCATGCGCTTTTCCATCTCCTCCGGCGACAGGCCCTGATAAGACCAGACGATGCTGACAACCGGAATATCGATATACGGGAAGATATCGATGGGCATGGTGACAATGGCCGTCCCGCCAAGGATGGCGATGAGTAGGGCCATGACCACGAAGGTATAGGGGCGCCGCAGCGCCAGTCTTACAATCCACATAGGGAAAAGGAGACTTTGGGGCTAAAGCCCATTATGACGGAAAAGCCTGGGTATTAAATAGAAGACGCTAGTGGGCTGAAGGATGTTACCGCTTCGCGGCGGCCGTGCGCACCCACTCCGGCTCGTCCGGCTCGCCTTTGTTCGGCATACCCTTGGTCATCGACCACCGGTGGATCCACGAGAACCCGCCAGGCCCCACGTAGTTTTCGGGCAGCCGGTACGCGGCATCCTGCAGCGCTTCGCCGAGCGCCACAAACCGGTAGCCGCGCCGCCGGAACATCGCCAGGAGGTCCGGCATCATGCGGGAATTCAACTCGCTGGCATGCATCAGCATGATCTGCGGAAATTCGCGGCCCACCACCTCCACGGACCGCCGCTCGAAGAACGCCACTACCGACTCCAGGTAGGGCAGATATTCCTGCGCCGCGCGGGCGCGCAGTTCCGGGCGAGTATACGCCGCCGCGAACATGTAGTCGGAGTTATCGAAAGTCACCGGCGCGTTCCGGTAGCCGTGCGCGGCCAGAAATTCCGCAATGGCGCGTTTGGTTTCCGCCACGGGTCCGGTATGCAGCATCGGGTAGCGGAAGAACTCCAGCTGCTTGCCGCGCGCCTTGACCACCGGCAGCAAGACCGTCTCCGCCTTGAGGATCTCCTGTTCGTAGTCCGCCACCGTCGTGCGGTTCAAGTCCGCGTGCGACCACGTATGATTTCCCAAATCGGCGCCCGCGTCCAGCCATAGGTCGAGGATGCGGCGCAAATCGGGCGCGGCAAGCTCGGTCCGGCCGGGATGCACAAACCCGGTCACCGGAATCTGCTGTTGGCGCAGGGGCGCCAGCAACCGTTCGGTCATGCCGCGGATTTCGGCGAAGGTGCGGCTGGCTTTATCGGCGCTGTCGCCGCCACGCGGCAGATCGTCGATGGTGATAGCCACCTGGCGATCCGCGCCGGCGCCCGGCACGGCCACCAGCAGCCATATAAGAGCGATCCGCATCATACCCCCAGTCATAGGGTTATTATCACAATGTGAAGACTTCGCGTATCGTTCTGTCACTCTCTATTCTGCTGGCCGTTGGAGTGGCGGCATATATCATCTTCCCCCCGGTCAGGTTATGGGCGCTGGTGGTCGCCGGCCACAGCCCGGTGTGCCCGTTGTCGCACGCCGTGCAATCGCAGGCCAATGTGGTAGAGAAGACGCGCATCAAGGACCGTATCCTGGCGGGCAGCCACCTGGTGAAAGAGGAAAGCGGTTTGGAGTTGTGGAGCACACCCAAGGGACAGTTTTGGATTCCCAAAGGCAACCGTTACGTGCTGCCGTTCAACCTGGCCGAGATGGAACAGCACATTTACGGCACGGGGAAGCATTTCATTCACGCCGGAGATGTGGTGCTCGATTGCGGCGCGAGCGATGGCGATTTCACGCGCCTGGCTCTGGAGGCCGGCGCGCAAACCGTGGTGGCGATCGAGATCTCGCCCTCCAGCGCCGAATGCATCCGGCGCAATCTGGCCGCGGAAGCCGCTGCCGGACACGTGATCGTGTACCCGAAGGGCGTCTGGGACAAAGACGACACCCTTACGCTGAATGTGGATGACACCAACTTCGCGGCCAACAGCGTGGTCATGCGCCCCGATTCGTCCCATCCCAGCGTGCTGGTGCCGCTGACCACCATCGACAAGCTGGTGGCGGAGTTGAAGCTGCCGCGCGTGGATTTCATCAAGATGGACATCGAAGGCGCGGAGATTCCGGCGCTCGACGGCGCGCACCAGACTATTGCGCGCTTCAAGCCGCGCCTGGCGATCGCCACCGAGCACAAGCCGGATGACGAATACACCATCCCGGCGGCGGTGCGCAAGATCCGCCCGGATTATCAGATGGAGTGCGGCCCTTGCCTGGAGGCCAAGGGGCACGTACGGCCGGATGTGCTGTACTTCTGGTAGCCGCCAGATGCGCTAATGCACCATCTGCTTCAACGCCGCCGAAGTGCTCGCGGCGAACCTGGCATCCCCGCTATAGGCCGCGGTGATCGAATGCGTCCCCGGCGCGAGAGTCGAAATGGTAAAGCTGGCCGACGTCCCGTTGAGCGCGACGGTTCCCCCGGACAGTACCGTCCCGCCATCGGCGAAGGTCACCGTCCCGCTGGGCGTCGCGAAGGCCGCGGCGCCGATGTGGACCAACGCCTTGAACGTCACCGCGGCGCCCGGTTCCGACGGATTCGCCGACGAGGTCAACGTCGTTGAAGTGGCAGCCGTGTTCCCCAGCAATACGCTCATCGAGTTGGACCCATAGTTGGCCGTCGCGATATCGGTACGGCCGTCCCGGTTGAAATCCGCCGCCGCGAGACGCATCGGCTTGGAGCCCGCCAGGTATGCCACGGACGCCTGAAACGTCCCATCGCCATTGCCAGGCAACACCATTACCTCGTTGCCGCCGTAGCCTGTGGCGACCAGATCGACGTTGCCGTCGCCATTCACGTCCACCGCCACGATTCCAACCGGCGCGCCGACAGCGGGATAGTTTACCGCCGCCTGCAGGGTGCCATCGCCGTTGCCCAGCAGCACGCTAAGGGTGTTGGAGTTGGTATTCGCCACTACCAGGTCCGGTTTCCCATCGCCGTTAAGGTCGGCAATCGCCAGGTAGGAAGGCGATGCGCCCACAGGGTAGCTCACGCCCGGTTGAAACGTGCCATTGCCGTTGCCGAGTAGGATCGTCACATTGTTGCTGCCCTCATTGGAAACGGCCAGGTCGGGGATCCCATCCAGATTGAAGTCGCCCACGGTGACGGCGTATGGCGTTGTCCCAACCGGATAATTCACCGCGTTCTGGAATGTAAGATTGCCATTTCCCAACAGCACGCTCACGTTGTTGGAGCTCTTGTTGACCACCGCGATATCGATTGCGCCGTCCCCGTTGAAATCCGCAACGGCGAGGCGGACCGGGCTGGTCCCTGCGCTGAAGTGCTGCGTGCCTGCTGTAAACGTGCCGTTGCCGTTGCCCTGCATGACCGTCAGGCGCTGGGACGTGGCGCTCACCACCACCAGGTCCGGTATCCCGTCCCCGTTGAAGTCGCCAACCCCCACGCCGGTGGTTCCGGTGTCAACCTGATAGTTTTGCGCCGCGGCGAATGTCCCATTCCCATTGTTGAGGAACACGCTGACGCTGTCGGTAGATCCGGAGTTGGTGTCGTCGTTCGCCACCACCAGGTCCGGCCAGCCGTCGAGGTTGAAATCGCCGACGGCTATGCCCATCGGGTTCACCCCGGCGGTGTAAGTCACGCCAGCCGCGAACGCGGCGCTGGGAAGGGCGGATACGGTCAAAGGCTGAATGCTCGAACTCACGCTGGGCAGGTTCGGGTTGCCCGGGAAATACGCCCTGAGGTTGTGGGGGCCCGGCAATAATAGGCTGGTCGTAAAGGTGGCGCTGCCGGAGGCCGCCGAAGCAAAGCCCAGCACGGTGGCGCCGTCGTAGAAGACTGCCATGGCGCCGGTTCCCGGAGCGGGCGCCAACTGCGCGGAAAGGACCACTGTCTGGCCTTGCTGTACGGGGCTCGCCGGTACACTCAGCGTCAGGCTCTCGGGCTCCGGGGCGATCGTGAAGCCCTGGCTCACCGGAAGCGCCGGAGCATATGCGGCATTGCCTGGCTGGTTCGCCGTGATGGTGCAGGACCCCACACCGGTCAGTGTCACGATATTGCCGCTGACAGTACATGACCCGGATGCCGTGAAGCTCACCGGCAGGCCGGAAGAAGCTGTGGCGGCGACCGGGAACGGCGCGCTGCCGTAAGTCTGGTTCGGGATGCTCCCGAACGAGATGGTCTGCGTCGCGTCCACCGTCTCGGTCAGGGTGGCGGACGTGCCCGCCTGAAACGCCGCATCCCCACTGTAGGAACCGGTTAACGGATTCGCGCCCGGAGCCAGCGACGTGGCCGTATATGCAGCCGAGCCGCCGCTCAGGCCGACCGTCCCGCCGGGCAGCGCCGTGCCGTTATCCAAGAAGGTCAACGTTCCGGTCGGCAGGCCGAAGAAGGGCGCCGCTGGCGTGACCGTCCCCGTCAAAGTAACGGATTGCCCGGCGCCGGCTGGATTGGGAGAAGCGCTCAGCGCTACGCTGGTGGCCGCTTGCCCCCCCAGCAGCACCTCCGCGGTATACCCGCCGGCACCTGCGGCCACCACGTCGGCCCGGCTATCGCCGTTGAAATCCGCAAGAGCCAGAGAAACCGGGCCGGCTCCCGCGCCAAAACTCATGGCCGTCTGGAGCGTGCCGTCGCCATTGCCCAGCAGCACGCTGAGATTGCCGCCGCCGGAATTGGCGGCCACCACGTCGGCCAGCCCATCGCCGTTGACGTCCGCTACCGCTACCGACTGCGGGTTGGCTCCCGCCGCATAGCTCACCGCCGCCTGGAAGGTGCCGTCCCCGTTGCCCAGCAGCACGCTCACACTGTTCGCCGCATTGTTCGCCACTACCAGGTCCGGCCGGCCGTCGCCGTTCAGGTCGCCCAGCGCCACTGCCTGCGGATTGGCTGCCACGGCATAGCTCACAGCCGCCTGAAAGGTCCCATCGCCGTTGCCCAGCAGCACGCTCACCGATCCGCCCGCAGCGTTGACCACCGCCAGGTCCGCCTTGCCATTGCCGATAAAATCCCCCGCCGCAACCGCCGCCGGTCCCGATCCAGCCGCGTAATTCACCGCTGCCTGGAACGTGCCATCTCCGTTGCCCAGCAGTAAACTGACGCCGCCCGCGTTGGCCACCGCCAAGTCGGGCACGCCATCGCCATTGAAATCGGCTTGCGCTATTCCACTCTGGCCGCTGCCCGCCGCGTAATCCACCGGCGCCTGGAACGTGCCGTTGCCGTTGCCCAGCAGTATGGCCACGCTACCACTGGCATACACCGCCGCCACGTCCAGCAAGCCGTCGCCGTTGAAGTCCGCAGTGGCCAAAGCGACGGGGCTTGCGCCGCTGGCGGAGTTGATCGGCGCCTGGAAGGTGCCGTCCCCGTTGCCCAGCCACACACTGACGCCACTGTTGGCCACCACGAAATCCGCTTTGCCGTCGCCGTTGAAATCGCCTACCGCCGCCCACGTGCCAGCGCCATTGGCCAGATAGGGAGCGGCGGGCAGGAGGGTACTGCTGGGGAGCGCTGTAACCCCCAGCGGCGTGACGGTGGAGGCGCTGCCGGCATAGGATGGGTTGGCGTTGTACGAGGCGCGCAGGTTGTGGACGGCGGCCGTCTGCAGGCTGGTAGTCAGGCTCGCGGATCCGCCCACCACCGCAACCGAATCGAGCACGGCGACGCCATCATAGAAAGACACGCTGCCCGTTCCGGGCGGCGGAGAAATCTGCGCCGTCAAAGTCACCGGCTGGCCCAACCACGCCGGATTCGGCGCCACAGCCAATGTGGTAGATGTCTGCTGCGCGGCAATTGCGATTCCGCAGCTGCTGGTGGCGGTGCCGGCCGGGGTGCCGGTCGAGTCCACTACCTCGGCAGTGAAGGGGAAATTCCCGGCCGAATTCGGCGTCCCGCAGATAACGCCGGTTGAGCTATTCAGGGTCAGCCCCGGCGGCAAAGCCCCCGTAGTGAAGGAAAACGTGTAGGGCGCGACTCCTCCGGCGGCCGCCAGCGCGGAAGAGTACGGCACACCCAACTGGCCCGCGTTGGCCGCGCAGGCCAGCGTCACCGGGGCCGGTGCAATAGCGATACCGCAGCTGCTGGTCGCCGTGCCGGCCTGGGTGCCCGTCGAGTCGGCCACTTGAATAGTGTAAGGGAAGCTCCCGGGTGCAGTGGGTGTGCCGCTGACCAAGCCGGTGGAGCTATTCAATGTCAGCCCCGGCGGCAGCGAGCCTGCGGCGATCGTGAAAGTGTAAGGCGGTACTCCACCGGCCGCGGCCAGCGCGGAAGAGTACGGCGCGCCCACCTGGCCTGTATTGGCCGCGCAAGCCACCGTCACAGGGGCTATTACGTTGCCCGGCAGCGAGAACGCGTAGAACGTGTTGCTGGCCGTTCCGAACGGATTAGCGGCGGGGAAGTTGTGATACCCGGTCCCCCAGTACAGTGTGCCGTTGACCACCGCCGGCGCGGCGTTGACCGAACCAGGCGCCAGGAACGACCATAATGTCGCGCCGGTGGCTGCATTAAATGCGTACATGTTGCCCGACATGGAAGCGGCGTACACTACTCCATTCGCAACTGTGACAGGACCCAGGGCCATGGAGTGCTTGCTCGGGTGTACGGTGTTGAAGCCAGGATCCGGCACTTGCCAAAGAATCCCTCCGGTGGCGGGGTTCAGAGCTGCCCAGGACCCTCCGGCCCAGGGGATCCCCAACGGCTCAAGCAGGTAGGGGGTCTGGCTCGAATTGCTGATGGCGACATAGATGCGCTGGTTGTCGGAAGCGGTGCCCCACTCCATTCCGCCGACTTTCCCGCTCGGGCCGACAGAGGTGTACCATTGCAGTGCTCCGGTCACGGGCGATAGCGCCCAATACACACCGCTCTTTTGGCCGGCCCCCACCAACTGGGTGGGAACGCCATTAATAGTCGCCGTGAACAGGTTGGCGCCCGAGCCGAAGTCGAGATCCGCCCCGGCGGGATCGGCGCAAGCCGTCGAGGACTCGTTGCAGGCAGTGATCCAGGCGTCGTCGGCCTCGCACCGGTGTCCCCATTTCACGTTTCCGGTGGCGAGATCCAGCGCGACAATCGAATCCTCATAATTATTCGAAGCCTGGCACGCCAGAATCGCCTTCTGGTTTCCATTAGCGGCCTGCTCACACACCTGAACGGACGGAGGAACCAGATAGTTGTTGCCCGTGGTGACGTAAATCTGGCTGCGCGTCACATCGATCACGGGAGTGCTGGACCACACCGGAGCGCCGCTGTACCCGGCCGGCACGAAATGTGTCTGCCACAGGATCTGTCCGTTCGTCAGCGAAATCGCTACCAGGCTTCCGCGGAACGTCGGATTGGTCAGCCTCTCTTCGCTGGAGGACACCCCCACGTAAGCGATTCCGTTGTAAACAATTGGCGAACCGGTTGATACTGCATTCAGGTCCGGATCGAGCTGCGTACTCCATATCAGGCTGCCGTCGCTCGAGTTCAACGCCAGGAGATACGCGCCGAACGAATTTGGACTCGCCAGTGAAGTACTCGCGCCCACGATCACCATGGTGCCGTAGAGCGTTGGCGTGGTGCGCGACATCACCGCCGAATTGAAGCCATAATTCGTCATCTTCTGCGTCCAGACGGTAGCTCCAGTGGCCGCGTTCAACTTGTACAGGTTCCCGGACCAATCCGGAAAGTAGACATACCCCCCCGTGGCATCCACCGACGGCGTCGCGGATACGTCATTCTGCGTGGTGAACTTCCACTTTACGGTGAGGCCGCCCACGTTCTGACTATTCAGTGTTGTTTCCGCGGAAGCCCACCGGCTGTTGTTCAGATCGTTGCCGGCCAACGGCCAGCCTGCAGGTGTTTGCGAAAAGAATGGCAAGCAGAACAATAAGACAATAATCAGCGCATGTGCCGCGCGCCGGAAGTTGCACATCTAACTTTAGCCTCGTTCGTTTGGTTGATTGGTGGAGTTCCCAGGTTAGCACGGCAAACAGCGGCTTTGGCCTTGTTTTCGGTTTGTGCAGATTGTCAGTAATGGGCCGTGCGTACTGGACTTAACTTGGGCGGAATTTTCAAAAACAAATCCGTACGACTTTGGCATCGATGGCCGCGCCCAGTTCCCGGAGAATTGGTTCGGGCAGGCGCGATTGGGCCACCTGGAAGAGGTCGCTCTCTTCGCGCCGGATGTGGGCTGTAAGTAAGCCGCACAACCGCTCGAGCAACGCTTCGTGCGGAGCTGTGCGCAATTGGGCGATGAGATCTTCCACCTGGCGATGCTCCGCGACGAGGCTGGCCACCAGCGAGAGCTTACCCAGGGCCTTCTCGATGGCCGGGAAGAGGATCTGCTCTTCGATTTCGAAGTGGTTCACCAGTTCCAGCTCATAGCGATCGATGGCGCGCCGCGCGAGCCGGGCTACGTTGGCGGGCGAGGCGTCCTCCCGCAGCGAGCGGCGCGTCAGAACGCACATGGCGAGTCCATTATGATGCTGGTGCGAGAGCGGAATCAGATTGGGGTCGCGCAGCATTTTCGTAAGGCGCCCCTGAACGGGACGGGGCCTGCCTGCTACTATAGCGAAAATGAACTGGAACGATGCCGCCGAAGACATGCTGCAACAGATACTGGCCCAAACGCCGCGCCCTGTGAGAGAGGCGGCCGAGACGCAGCTTCGCGGAAGCGCCGAACGCCTGGCCGAAGACGACGGCAAGAACCGGGTGGGAGTGGAGACCGTGATCGCGGCCTGGGTCGCCGACACACCGGAGGCCGTGCGTCCGGACTTGCCGCGGCAGATGGAGCGGTTCGGGCTGGACCCGGCCGAGTACGCGCATCTGCTCGAATAGGCTAGAATTTCCCGCCGGGCACATGCTTGGTCAGCACTGCGTCCAGGGAGAAGCGGCCGGGGCCGAAGAGCAGGACGATCAGGAACGCAATCAGGAACGTGTACGGGGCGGCAGCGTAGAATTTGTCCGGATCCGACAAGATCGAGAACAGCGCCTCCCGATCCCCGGCGATGTACGCCACGATCATGTCGCATGTAAGGAGCAGCGCGAACAGACGCGAACCCAGCCCCAGCATGATGAGGATGCCTCCCACAAACTCCAGATCCACGATGAAGGGCGCGGTGAAGATGGGCAGCGGTACGCCGAGACTGCTAAAGTAGTCGGTGACCTTCGCCAGGTTGTGCAGCTTTCCCCAACCGGTTTGCATCATCTGGAACCCCCAATAGAGGCGCACCAGCAGCAGAAATGGAGACTGCAAACCGGATGCGACAGTGATCAGCAGGCCATAGAGTTTGGTTAGAATCGGCTGCACAACCACCCCATCTCCGCCCAGGCGGCAAACCAGGCTTCCACGCGGCGGCGCAGTTCCTCGACCGGAAGCGGACTGTCTTCGAGGGCCGCTTCCATGGCCTTGCCGACCGGCAGACCTTTGCCCAGGGCGGCGAGCAAACGGAACTCTTCGGCGTCCAGCCGGCGGTAGTAGACCATGAAATCCAGGCGGTGCACAGCCAAAAAAATGTGCTCGGGCGGCATGCGGTGGATGCGCCGCACCAGGCCCCCGGCCTTGCGTTTGAGCGCCGCATTGCTGGCGGCGCCGTGTTCTTCGGCTGCCGAATTCACTCTCACACACAGGTCGTCAACGGGATAGCGCAGCTCGATAAGCCGGATATAGGGTTGCACGCCAATGCGCAAAGCGGGTCCCAGTTCCAGCAAATCCTCGGGACCCAGGACCGTTTCTTCTTTCCCATCGAAAGCTTCGATATGCGCCCACTCCAGGCGAATCGTATCGAGCGCCAGATCCAGCCGGCCGCCGGCGAAAGCGGGGTTCCGGCGCAGCCATTCTTCCAGGCGCGACCCCAGGTTCCGCATCGTCCAGGATGCGGACGGGCAATTCGCCAGGTAAGCTTTTGCCAATCGCTCGAATGCGCGCTGGCCCAGCACCGCGCGCAGACCGGGGAAGTCCTCGTAAAGCGCATCCAGCAGCCGGTACCAGTAGCTGCGGCTGTATATTTCCAGGCGCTCGAGCGACGTCAACCGGCTGTTCGGCTTGATGTAGTCCACCGGCGCATCGGGATCGATGCGATCACCCGCAACCAATGGACGCATCAAGGCGGCGGCCATGCGTTTCTGTAGCGCGAGCAGGCTCACGGCGCCACCGGCATGAGTGCGGCCGTGGAAGCGGGCACGGGCGCGCCGACGAACTTTTCGGCTTTGCGCGCCTCGGCATGCACTTCGTCGAACGACGGGATACGGTCGTCCCACTCAAGCAAGGTAGCCGTCCTCCCCACGCGGCGAATGGCATGCTCGTAGAGCTTCCACACCGGGTCGATCACCGGATGGTCGTGCGTATCCAGAATGTATTTTTGGAATTTGGAATGGCCGGCAATGTGGATCTGCGCGACGCGCTCCGGGGGAACGCTGTTCAGATAATCGTAAGGATCGAAGCTGTGGTTGCGCGACGATACGTAGATGTTATTGACGTCAAGCAGAATACCGCAGTCGGCGCGCTCCACGACTTCGTTAAGGAACTCCCATTCGGTCATTTCGGATTCGTGGAACTCAGCATAGCTGCTGACGTTCTCGACCGCGATGGGCACCTCAAGAAAGGAGCGGGCCTCGCGGACCTTGCGCGCGGTGAGCCGGGCGGCTTCGAACGTGTATGGCATCGGGAGCAGGTCATGCGTGTAGCGGCCGTCCACGCTGCCCCAGCACAAATGGTCGGTGAGCCAGGGGGTGCGGGTGCGTTTGACCAAAATCTTCAGGCGGCGCAGGTGATCGCGGTTGTGCTTCTCGGCTGAGCCGAAATACATCGATACGCCATGCTGCACGACCCTGTACTGTTCGAGTATCTGGTCGAGGATGGCCAACGGACGGCCGCCATCCACCATGTAGTTCTCCGAGATGATCTCGAACCAGCTCACCACGGGCTTTTTCGACAGGATGTGCTGGTAGTGCGGGATGCGGAGGCCCACACCGATACCGTAATCGGTGAATCCGTTGAATCGATTTGCAGGCACTTGTTTGGAAAAATTGTGGCGCGGGCGCCCGGCAGCAGCGTCCGCGCCAGGAATGCCAGACTAGCTTGTCGTCTTCTTGTTGGACCCGTCGGTGGCGCAGCCGCCCTTACCTTTACAGGAGTTCTTGCCCTTGCAGCCGGCGTCACTGGTCTTGCAGCCGCCCTTGCCCTTGCAGGAGTTCTGCCCCTTACAGGCATGCTTTTCTTTGGTCGCCTGCCAGATGGTCCCGGAGGACTGTCCAGCCAGCGAGCTGTTGGAGGAAACCCTCTGTCCCATGGCGCTAGAGGATACGGTGCTTGCGGTTAGGCGTGTCATCGTGCCACCCAGCAGGCCGGTGAACGCCGCGGTCAGTACTAAAGAACCTTTGGAAACTTTCATGATCTTGTATACCCCTTCCTTGGTCGGTTATTCCCGACAACCCTCGAAATTTTCGGATACCCGCGGCAAGGCCGAAACGCACCCCATGCGGGTTCTTTAGAGTATACGACAGCCGGCAGCCGCGCGGATTCCGTAGTTTTGGGCGGCACGGATACGCGCCCCTTTGCGCTTCCGGTGAACTCGCGCAAAACGGGGCTCGGCCGCGCCGCCATAATCCCGCGAGTTCCTTACCTCGATGGCGGCGCGGACACGCGCCCCTTTGCGCTAATGAACAACCGCAGTTGTAAACAAAACCTGCGCCTGAGCGTCAAACCGGACATGAACTGCATGAGCCGGCGAAGGACGCTGCAGGGGCTACTCGGCCTGGCTTCGGGGTGGGCGCCGGCTAAAGTGGCAAACTCCCAAACGAAGTCGGCCGTCGCTGCAACCAAGCTGAAAGAGGGCGGGGCGGAGATCGAAGTCTCGTTCGAATCGGACAATTTCGATTTGCCGCAAGCTGCGCTGCTCGGCTGGGTGAGCCAGGCGGCGCGGGCAGTGAGCGCGTATTACGGCCGGTTCCCGGTGCCACGCGCCCGCGTGCGAATCTTCGCGGGAGGGGGACAGGGCGTCTCGCGTGGCACCAGCTACGGCGACGACGGCGCCTGGTGCCGCATCACGGTGGGCCGCCGCACGACGGACGCGGACTTGAATGACGACTGGATGCTGACGCACGAAATGGTGCACTTCGCATTTCCTTCAGTGCCGCGCCGGCATCATTGGATTGAAGAGGGATCGGCGACATATGTGGAGCCGATCGCGCGGGTTCAAATCGGCAACCTGACGGCCGCGCAGGTATGGAGCGACATGCTGCGGGACATGCATCAGGGTCTGCCTGGGGAAGGCGATCGGGGCCTGGACAATACGCACACCTGGGGCCGGACGTATTGGGGCGGCGCGCTATTTTGCCTGCTGGCGGATATCGGCATCCGCAAGAGTACGGCAAATGCCAAGGGCCTGGAGGACGCCTTGCGGGCCATCAATCGGGCGGGCGGCACCATCGAAACGGATTGGCCGCTGGAGCGCGCGTTCGAGACGGGCGACAAGGCAACGGGTGGCAAGACCTTGATGGAACAGTACCGGAAGATGGGCGCGGAGCCCACCATGGTGGATTTGCCCGACCTATGGAAGCAACTGGGGGTGGCGCGGGAGGACGGTAAGGTAGTGTTCGACGACCGCGCACCACTGGCTGAAGCCCGTAAGGCAATCATGCAGGGCAGCGGGGCGCGCCGGGGATAGAGGCGGCAGACCCGCCCTCCACTGGGCACCTTGGGGGTATCTTGAAAACATGCACTATCGCGCGCTCGGCCGCACCGGGTGGAACGTTTCAGCTATCAGTTTTGGGGCCTGGGCTATCGGCGGCGCCTGGGGCAGCGTGAGCGATGCCGAATCCATGGCCGCCCTGCACGAGGCCATCGACTGCGGCGTGAACTTCATCGATACCGCGGATGTCTACGGAATGGGCCGCAGCGAGCGGCTGATCGCGCAGCTCCGGCGCGAACGCAGCGAGCCAATCGTGGTCGCCACCAAAGCTGGGCGCCGCCTGTCGCCGCACACCGCGGATGGCTACAACGCCCAGAACCTCACCGCGTTCGTCGAGGACAGCCTCCGCAATCTTTCCGCCGAGTGCCTGGATCTGGTCCAACTGCATTGCCCGCCGACGGATGTGTACTACCGGCCGGAGGTCTTCGGCGCACTGGACCGCCTGGCGGAGGCGGGCAAAATCCGCTATTACGGCGTGAGCGTGGAGCGTGTGGAAGAAGCGCTAAAGGCCATCGAGTACACCGGCGTACAGAGCGTGCAAATCATCTTCAACTGCTTCCGCCAGCGTCCGGCCGAGCTCTTTTTCCAGCAAGCCCGTAAGCGCCAGGTGGGGATACTGGCGCGCGTGCCGCTCGCGAGCGGCCTGCTGACGGGCAAGCTCACGCGGGATTCGCAGTTCGCCGCGGACGACCACCGACGCTTCAACCGGCACGGCGAGTCGTTCGACGTGGGCGAGACGTTCTCCGGCGTCGATTACGGCACGGCGCTCGAAGCCGTCGAAGAGCTGCGGCCGCTCGCGCCCGCGGGGGCCAGCATGGCGCAATTCGCCCTGCGCTGGATACTCGCGTTCGATGCCGTCACCTGCGCCATTCCCGGCGGCAAGAGTCCCGCGCAAGTGGCCGATAATTGCGCCGCTTCGGATCTGCCGCCGCTGCCGGAGGACACGATGCGCGCCGTCAGAGCCATCTACGATAGGCGAATCCGCTCCGGCGTGCACCAGCGCTGGTGATGCGCCGCTTGGCGAAGGCGGCAGACCACGAAAGGCGATGGTCTGCCCCACCCCGGCGTAGCCGGAACCAAAATGGTCGATCAAGCACCCACGCACCCATCTTACGCACCGTCGCCCGCTCATATGTTGCGGAAGTTGGAGGTGCGCTTCAATCTCAACCGAAGCCCTGTAAACATTGATCTGAACGCATATCGCCAAAAATATTCTGCCACGTTTGGGCAGAATTCAACTAGTAGCGATCCACCAGAGTGAACAGTATTGGCTTAAGATGGCTCACTGAAACTTGATCTGCGAAGAGGCGTCAAACTTGCGGTAATCGCGGAACGTGGTTTCGTTGCGCACCACCTGCCGGCCCTGGCGGACCTGGAGAACAGAGCGCAAAGGGAGCAGGTGATCCTCGCCGGCGATGTGCACCATTCCGTATTCCAGCGAAAACGTGGGAGACTGCAGCCCGAAGTCTTTCGGCAGGCCGCCGCCTTGCAATACGATGCGCCGCACGAGCCCGCTATCTTCGTCGACGAACACGCGGCCATGGAAGCCGGCGATCTCCTGGCGCAGGTTGAAAGTGAGAATAAAGTTCGAGCGCGCGACGGGCACGTCCACATCGAAGACATCGCACAGAACGCCGCCGGTCATGGCGCGGCCGCCCCATTTATACTTAGCCTCGGCTTCGGGGCGAAAGATGGACTTCAGCATGGAACCGAACTCACCGCGCGAGCGCACGCCCTTAAGCGCATCGCGCTGCATGCTGGACCGCTGGCCGTTCACCTCTAGTGTGCGATAGGTTTCCTTGGGGCTCTCGTAGGTCATTTCTTCAATGAAGGTGTCGGCCAGGCTAAAACGTTCGGCGTTTTTCACGGGAGAGGTCAGGCGGCGCGTCTCGCGGTTGCAGCGGAAGTTGGGAAGGCGCGAGGAGTAGGACAGCGCGCTGGCGGCGGCTTCCTGCCAGAGCCTCTGCTGCTCGGGAGCCGCGAGTACGCCGGCGTCCGCGGCCAGGTGCACAGGATCGACTTCCGGCAGGGTCACTTCGACATCGTCATTTTCGTCATCATGATGGGGCGCGGCAGCGGCAGCGGTAGGCCCGGCGGAGGCCAGGACGGCGGTGCGCTCGTTGCCGACAACCCGAAAGCTCACGGGGCGGGTGAGCGCGGCATTTCCCTGCCGGACGGTTACGCGGGCCTCATAGTCGCCCGGGCTGAGTTCGACACCGCGCAGGGTCGCCATGTAGGGGAATTCGTGTTTCTGCTCGCTCGCCACGCCCATGCTGCCGCCTTCGCCGGCCTCGTTGTGGATCTTGTCGGTGAACGGCAGAGGGCTACGGCCGACCACGTGCCCATGGCGCAGGATTTCCAGACTCATCTGCGGCTGCGAGCCATAAAGATCCGGGTAGACAATCAGGTAGATCTGCAAGGTGAAGGGTTGGTTGGCTTGAAAGACGGGATCGAGCATGGGGGAAATGGCATTGCCATCGTAGGCCAGAATCTGGTCGGCTTCGAGCTTGTCGCCCGCCGCATTGAAAGGCCGGACCACCAATGCATCGCTGACGGTAAAGCTGGGCGTGCTCATGCTGGTGCGCAACGGCTCGCGCACGCCGCCAGACTTGCCGGCGATCAGGTCTTCCACGGTGGCCTCCAGGGTGTACTGTCCGGCCGGCAAGACCACTTCCCGCATGTAATAAATATTGCCGGCGCGCCGGGCATCGAGCTTCTTCAGCGGGCCGCGCAGAGTCATCGGCTTGCTTTGCTGCCAGACGATTTTGCCCGATGCGTTGCGCACGATTTGCGTGAGGCGGGCGCGGGCAGTGTAGACGCCGGCATTGTCGTCGATATCGAAATGCAAAGCATTTATAGGAGATTCGATGAGGAACAAGCCGCGCACCGGTCCGGTGGTGTTTTCGATATTCGGGCCGCCGTCTACAGTGGTGATGCCGCCCCGGCCGGCGCCGACGCTCTGTTGCACGCCAAAACTGAGAGAGCCGCGCGGCGAGATGCGCACGAAGCGCGTGTGCACGGGCAAATCGGTTGGCAAATTGGGCAGGTTCGCGGCGATGACGGGCTCGGCTGCGACAGGCGCGGCGTAGGCCGAATCCGCGGTCTTCGATCCGGCGGAGGAGATGAGCACGGTGGCGTCGAGCGCCCTGGGGTCGCGGATCAGGGCGCCGCCGGTGGCTTCCCCGAGCGCCAGGAAAGAGCGGCTCGCGTACTTGGAGGGGACTGCGGCGGGATCGAGCACGACCACGCGGATGGAATTGGCCTTGCAAAAGTCGATGGTTTGCTTGAGCTGCGTTTCGGCATCCACGGAGAGCGGGGGCGTCTCCACCACAGTCACCAGAATACGCAGCCCGGGGCGGGCGGCGAGGGACTGCGCGGCGCGATCGAGAGAATTCAGGTATGTATCCGGATCGGTATCGCGGGCTTCGCGCGCGGCGGTTAGGAAAGCCGGCTCGATGGACTTGGCGGGGATTTTGGCATCGAGCGGTAAGGACTCCTCCCC
>DATKFU010000325.1:0-39870 GCA_035511215.1 Bryobacteraceae bacterium
GCGATGGATTTGGGGCGGGCGGGGGCCAAGGGGAAAGGCGATTTGGCCGCCGATGAACGCCGATGAACGCCGATAAGACGGGAATAAGTGGCCTTTGGGCTGGGGGGAGGGTGAGCCGAGGTTCGAGTTGGCAGGAACGTCGACGGTGAGAACGGGCTTTCCTAGCGCGGTCCGCGGGGCGGGGAGCCTGCGCGTTTGGCAATATCCACTAAGGAACACAGTGCCGCGTTGACGGCTGCGGCGTTGGGAAACAGGCCGGCCACTTCGGGTTCCAGGACGACGACGTTGGAACTCCTCTGAAGCCGTGCGCGGTATTTCCCGCGGACCAACGCAGGGAAATCGGAGCGCTGGTATCGGGGGCGAAGTTCGCCGGCAGCGGCAGCGGCCTTTTCGGCCTTCTTCATAGATCTTGCTGTTTGCCCGTGTTGCCGGGCGCGCCGAGATAATTCAAGTGACGTTGTCGGCGTCCGGTGGGCGAGACGCCAAACGTCACACGCTGGCAGCATAACGTAGGCGGCTGGAGGACGGCCTTTCAGGCACTACCGCGTTTCCGAACGCTTTTCCGAACGCGGGTCTGGAGACCCGCAGCAGGCGTGGACGCCTGCCCCACAGGGGAATCAGCGGGCAACTACGACGGTCGCGGGCCAGAATCTCGTTGAGCGCCTGATTGAAAGCATCGCGCTGCGTCCACTGCCTTCTTTTCCTCAAGCTATGGCGCTGGTGTGAAAGTGATCGAAACATTGTAACCGCCGCCATTAGTGACTGCATTATCGTCGTTGATACCGAGGAAAAGAGTCCCGGCCTGCGCGCTATGAAACGTTGTCCCGGTGCCGATAAAGAAAAGGGCTGATGGCAGGAGACCGATCCGACGGCGCGCAAGAAAACGTGCGCCGGCCGCCCGCGCAGCGTGTCCGGACCGCGGCAGAATAGTCACTTTCGCCGCGCGCCGCCGGCTGGCGTGGCCAGTGGACACCGGCACCGCTTGGTAGATCGCCAGATAGCCGTACTCCTTGTTGCGGTGCACCACATCAGGGATCAGCCTGCCCGACTTGGAGTGCTCGCCCACCGTCTCCGTGGCATTGGCATCAGTCCCTGTAATGCAACCCACTGCCACGCACTTTCACGTGAACACGTGCACGCCGCTGGGAATCGATGCCATGATAGGGAAATCAGGGTCTGCCCGTTTCAGAAAGGAGAATCCAAAAATGAAACGACTGTCGATCATTAAGATTGCCACGCTGCTTACCGTGTGTGCGGCGGGACCACTGATGCGGCGACCCGCCTTGACAGCTTTCGCCTACGCGGCCGCGGCGGATTCCAATTTCGGCGTGGGCCCGCAATACGGCAGTACCCATGTTTATGTCCGGCCAGAAGACTTCGACGGCTTCGTCGCCAGTTTTCTGGCCACTTTCGGTGGCACTGCCTCAAAGCTGGGTGTCTTCACCGTCACTCCGACGCCGAGCAGCACCATGTCTCAACTGGTCATGACACCCGTCGGAACTCTGTCGGTATTCGGCTTCAAAACGCCCATCCCATATCCGTTTGGGGGCGAACGAACGGGCTATCTCGTGACCGACCTGGATGCGGCAGTCCGCGCGGCTCAAGCCGACGGCGCCGACGTGCTGGTCAGCCCCTTTAACGACCTCATCGGCAGGGATGCCGTGATCCAGTGGCCTGGCGGTGTCAACATGCAACTTTACTGGCACACAACCGCGCCTTCTTACGCAGCGCTCCGCACCATGCCGGAAAACCGCGTCTACGTGTCTGGGGAAAGGGCGAACGCATTCATCCACAGCTTCCTCGCTTTCTCCCACGGGAAAGTGACATCCGACGATGCACACGCGCCCGGTGTCGAAATCGGCAGGCCCTCGGGTACTTATCGCCGGATTCGAATTTCATCGACCTTCGGAATAATGGCCGTGTTCGTTACTGACGGCCATCTTCCGCATCCATATGGCCGAGAGACGACCGGTTATGATGTTGCGAATTTGGCCGATACTCTCGGGAAAGCCAAGAGCGCGGGTGTATCGGTTCTGGCTGGCCCGTACACAGCCGATCGACGGAACGCAGCGATGGTCCAATTTCCGGGCGGCTATATCGCTGAGATCCACTCCAACGTTTCGGATAAGTAGACTCAAAATGCGAAACGGTTTCCGTGTGGATAGTCGTGCTTGGACTGCAATTAGTTGGGTGGCCCGCGGTCAGTTGGCAAAAAGGGCGGAACGCCCAGGACGGAAAACAGGTTGGACGACGCATGGAACTCCTCGACGGCCGTGAACCGCGGCCAGCCTGCCCGGATCTCCATAGGGCAACAGCTTCAGCAGAACACCGTCGAGACGGTGAACATGACGGACGCCGCGCCGATGCCTAGGACCAGTGTCAACAGGGCGACCGCGGCCTTCGGCGACCAGATCGGCGGTGTGCCGATCGAGATGGAAGCGAATCTCCTTTTCGAGTTGCTCTTCCATCCGGTTTCGGCCCAACAGGCGATGCCACCAGTGAGGCATAAGGCTACTCCGCCCTCAATGTGATGGCCGGATCCACGCGTGCCGCGCGCCAAGCGGGCACCCAGCAAGCGATGGCCGATACGCCCGCCGCAAGCGCGATCACGCCAAGATAAGTGACCGGGTCGAGGCGCGAGACACCGAACAGCAACGTGACCAGAGCGCGGCTGGCGGCCGCGGCTCCCATCAGTCCGATCGCGACTCCGAGCGAGGTAAGCGACAATCCCTGGCGCACCACCAGAGCCAGGATGTCGCCGCGCGACGCGCCCAGCGCCGAGCGCACTCCGATCTCGCGCATGCGCTCGGTGACGTTGCCGGAGAGAACGCCGTAGACGCCGGTCGCAGCGAGCAGCAGCGCGACCAACGCAAATGCCTCGAACACGATCATGGCGAAGCGCCGTTGCGACTCCGATCTAGCCAGCAGGGCGTCCATGGTGGCCACGCGCACGATCGGCTGATGCTTGTCGACCGACCACATTGCATTCTTGATGGCGGGTGCCAACATGGCTACGTCGCCGCGGGCGCGGACCACCAGCGACATAGCGTCGTCCGCGAACCACGACTGGGTTGGCGTGATATAGACTGCATTCGCCTGGCTGTCGGCCAGCGACCCCTGCTTCACGTCGCCCACCACGCCCACAATGGTGTACCACGGTCCGTTCCCGCCGCCGACGTGCATACGCCTGCCAACGGGGTCCTGACCCGGGAACTGGCTCCGAGCCAGCGATTCGCCGATGAGGACGGCCAAGGGCGCGCCGGCTGCATCGTGCTCGTCGAGCAGGCGGCCGCGACGCAGCGCGATCCCCATGGTCTGGCAGTAGCCCGGCGTCGCGACATAGCGGAACGTGTCGTAACTGCGCCGGTCCTCGAAACTGGCGCCATACGTGTCATTTCGATCGCCACTCAGCGGCAGCAAGCTGGTGAACGCCGCCGAGCCGACGCCGGGAACGCGGCGCACGGCTTCCAATGCCTGCGCGAGGAAGCGGTACCTGGCGCTATCGGCGTCGTACCGGTGACCGTTGTACTGCAGCTGCATGGCGAGCAGGTGTGCGGCGTCGAATCCCGGAGGGACCGCAAACAGGCGCTCGAGGCTGCGATACAACAATCCAGCGCTCACCAGCAGGACGATGGCGAGCGCCACCTCCGAAACGACTAGCGTGCGCCGCGTCAGATGCCGTCCACCGGCGGTACGCCGCGAACCTTGCTGAATTCCGGCGACCAGATCGCCGCGGGATACCTGCAATGCCGGGATGAGCCCAACCGCAATCCCGGCGAGCGCGGTGACGCCAAATGCGAACGCGAATACCGCGCCATTGACTATAACGGCCCCGGCACGCGGCAATCCGGCGGGACTGAGCGCCACCAACGCATCGACGCCCAGTTGCGCCACGACCATCCCGAGCGCACCACCGAGCAGGGCCAGCAGCAGGCTCTCGGTGAGCATCTGCCGGACCAGGCGCGGGCGCGCGGCACCCAACGCGGCGCGCATGGAGAATTCACCGCGACGCTGTGCGCCGCGGGCGAGCAGGAGATTCGTCACGTTCACGGACGCGATCAGCAGCAGCAGCACGACCGCGCCGACGACGGCCAGCAAGACCGGCTTGACGCCGCGGATGATTTCGCCTTGCAGCGAATTGACGATCAGCCCGTACTTGAGGGCGGCCCACGACGCCCGCGGAAACTCGCGCGCGGGTGCGGCCGCAATCTCATTCAGCTCCCTTCGGGCCCGATCGATTCCGACGCCTGGGCGCAACCGTCCGAGCATGTGCAGGTGGTGACCCCACTCCTGGGTTTCGAAGTTGGCGGCATTCGCTGCGTCGTATTGCATGGGCACCCAGAACTCGGCCGACGGAGCGAGCACGTCCTCGAACCCCTTCGGCATCACGCCGATGACGGTGTACAGGTCGCCGTCGAGCGGGATCTGCCGCCCCACGATCGCGCCGTCGCCGCCGAAGCGGCGCCGCCATAATGCATCGCTGAGAACGATCACATGGGGGCCCTGGAACCGATCGTCGGACGGCTGGAAGTCCCGTCCCAGGGCGGGCGCGACGGCCAGCGCACCGAAGTAGCCGGCGCTTACGCTCTGCCCCTCGAATCGCTCGGGCTGGGCGGCTCGGCTCATGGTCAAATGGCATGCCTGCATCACGGCCATGGCGTCGAAAGACCGGCTGCGCGCCGCCAGTTCGCGATAGGTGTGAAATGTGACGTCGGAGCGGGAACCTTGGAACGTATCCCAGATCATCGCAATCCGGCCTGCATGCGGATACGGCAGCGGTTCAAACAGGATGGGATTCACCACGCTGAAGATGGCCGTGCTGGCGCCGATGCCCAGCGCCAGCGTGAGTGCGCTGACAGCCGTAAAACCCGGCCGCTGCCGGAGCGTGCGGGCGGCATAACGAAAGTCCTGCCACAGATCCACCAGCCAGCGTGTGCCGCGGGCGTCCCGGCAATTTTCCTTCACCTGCTCGGGGCCGCCGAGTGCGAGCCTGGCTTGGCGCCGGGCTTCCTCGGGGTGGTGGCCCTGGGCAATCAGTTCGGCGGCGTGTTGGTCCAGATGGAAACGCATTTCCTTTTCGAGTTGCTCTTCCATTTGTTTTCGGTGCGACAGGCGATGCCACCAGTTCATTGCGCGCCTCCTTCGGACAGTTTGAGGATCAGGCCGACGGCTTCGGTCAATCGCTGCCAACTCGCGGCTTCGGTTTCGAGCTGCGCCTTCCCTTTGCGCGTCAGGCGATAGAACTTAGCTTCCCGGCCGGTTTCGGTTTCCTTCCAGTCGGCCGCCAGCAGGCCGCGGTTTTCGAGCCGGTGCAGGGCCGGGTAGAGCGAGCCTTGCGGAACCTGCACCACGTCGCGCGACACTTGTTGCAAGCGCTGCGCGATGGCGTATCCGTGAACCGGGCCGAGCGCGACAACTTTCAAGATCAGCAAGTCGAGGGTGCCTTGGGGGAGATCCGATTTCGCTGCCATTGCGATGCCTCCTTCTTCTACATATTAGACTATGACGTGTAGAAGTGCAAGGCGTTAGTTAGGTGGGGGGGAGGGGCGGGACTGCAGTCGGGGGCGTCCGCGGCTCGTCCGGTGCAGATGGTACGGGTCTCGCTTCAGTCCAGAAGCCTTGTGGGAGACTAAGGGGTATGAAAAAGACGCGCTGCGCGCGTTGGGCGGCCTGCGAGGCCGCTGCAGGCTCCGAGCCTGCCCCACTTGAAGGTGCCTTATTCTGTGCCCTCGGCTTGGAACTTCAACGGTCGAGGGAGACCTCGCTAGCCATTACCATCGCGGCTTCGGCAGGCTTGCCGGAGTAAGCCGCAATCCGCGTACCCCGCGGCAGCCGCACCGGATGCAGGAAGTAGTAAGTCCGCTCCCACTGCGGACGCCAGTTACGGATCCAGATGAGCCGCTCGACGGCGCCGTCCGGTTTGTACGCGGTCACTTCAAGCGACTCGCCTGCCGCCAGCCGCACCGGTCGCAGTCCGGACAAATCTGTGGCAGCGGAAAGCGTCAGCGGCGCGGTAGTCGCCACGGTCAGTTCGCGGCCGGCGAGTGGCGGCTTGGTTTCCGCAACGTAATGCGGCGCCGGCGGCAGGTAGATATCGTCACCCTTGGGCGCGCCGCCCTCCACCCAGTTTACGATCATGTCGATTTCGATCTGCGACAGGCTGGGGTCGCCGCGGAACTCGCCCACGCCTTTCACCGCGCCCCAGGGCGGCATGCGGCGCGCCAGCACCTCGTCGCGGATAGCCTTGGCCCACGGCCGCGCTTCGTCGTAGGTCGCGAGCGACATAGCCACGCCGCCGTCGCGATGGCAGAGCGCGCAATGCCTGTTCACGATCCGCGAGATCTCCTCGGTCCAAAGCAGTTTAGTGGTGATGGTGTCATGCGCCGAAGCCGACGTCGCCGCCGCAATCACGAGCAACGTCCACCTCACACGACCTCCCCCCGCACTAAATCGGCATACGTCTCGCGCGCCCGAATCGTGCGGAACGTATCGCCCTCCACCAGGATCTCGGGCGCGCGCGTCCGGGAGTTGTAATTCGACGACTGCACGAATCCGTACGCCCCTGCCGTCTCGACCGCTAAGTAGTCGCCCGGAGCGGCGTTGGCCATTTTGCGCCCGCGCGCCAGAAAATCGCCGGTCTCGCAGACGGGCCCCACCACGTCAGCCACGATCTGGGGCCGGGCGGTCTTGCGCAACGGAATAATCTCGTGGTGCGAGCGGTAGAGCGCCGGCCGGATCAGGTCGTTCATGGCCGCGTCCACGATCACGAATTCCTTCTCCGCGCTCTTCTTGCGGTAGAGCACCCGCGTCAGCAGCACGCCCGCGCGGCCCACGATGGAGCGGCCCGGCTCGATTGTAACCCGCACTCCGCGGCCCTGCAGCTTCGCCCGCACCTGCGCGATGAAAGCACGGATCTCGGGGGCCTGCTCGTGCGGCTGGTAGGCCACGCCCAATCCGCCGCCCAAGTCGATATGACGTATGCCGAAGCCCTTGGCACGCAGTTGCTCCACCAGCGCCAGCACGCGGTCGATGGCTTCCAGAATCGGGTTTGTATCCATCAACTGCGAGCCGATGTGGCAGCTTACGCCTTCGGCTGCCAGGTTCGATAGATCGCGGGCGCGCCCGTAGACGGATTCGGCTTCCGCAATATCGATGCCGAATTTATGCTCGCGCAGGCCGGTCGAAATGTAGGGATGCGTGGAGGCGTCCACGTCGGGATTCACGCGGACTGCGAAACCGGCCTTGACACCGCGCCGTGCGGCCAGCGCATCGATTAGCGCGAGCTCGGGCTCGGACTCGCAATTGAACGTGCGGATGCCGCTCTCGAGCGCGTAGTCCACTTCGGCGGCCGTCTTGCCTACGCCGGAGAAGACGACCTTAGATGGGTTGCCGCCCGCCTGCATCACGCGATACAGTTCGCCCCCCGAGACGATATCGAATCCCGCGCCGGCTCGGGCGAGCAGCGCCAGAATGGCCAGCGACGAATTGGCCTTCACCGCGTAGCAGACGGTATGCGGCAGATCGCCCAGCGCTTCGTCGTAAGCGCGGTAGTTCTCCAGAATGGCGGCGCTCGAATACACGTACGCCGGTGTGCCGGCCTGGTGTGCGATGTCGGCCAGCGGTACGTTCTCGCAATATAGATCCTGGTTGGAGTAGTGGAACATGGCCAGCCTAGGGGCGGGTCCGGAGACCCGCCGCAGGCGTGGACGCCTGCCCGACATGGACTCGACGCATCATTTCACCTTTAGCACCAGCACAGTCTGGTCGTCGAAAGGCGTGGTGTTGAACCGTTCGAGATCCGCCAGAATCTCCGCCACAATCGCCTCCGCAGGCTGGTCGCACGTGCGCAGCACCACTTGCGATAGACGGTGGCGCCCATAGTCTCGCCCGTCCGGACTCAGGTGATCGGTCACGCCATCGGAGTACAGCACCATAGTGTCGCCCCGATGCGCCTGGAACACCACCTCCTCGTATTCGCGCTCGTCCAACAGGCCCAACGGCACGCCCTCCACACGCGGCTTCAGGATCTCGCGGTTGCGGCACACCAGCGGCGGATTGCTGCCGGCGTTGGCCATCACGAACTGCCGGATGGCCGGGCTCCACAGCATCACCAACAGGGTCACGTACCGCGCTTCCACCTTGCGTTCGATGAGCGCCTCGTTCAGCGCGCGCATGAGTTGGCGCGGATCGGTGCGCCGCGGCGCCAGCGACCGCAACAATCCGCTCACCAGCGCGCCGTAGAGCGCCGCCGCGGCGCCTTTGCCGCTCACGTCGCCGAAGGCCAGCACCGCGCGATGGTCCTGCGCCTCGAAAAAATCGTAGATATCCCCGCTGATGCCGCGCGCGGGCCGCAACCCGGCGGCCAACTCCAGGCCTTGGAAGCCGGGATCGCCCGTGGGCAGCATCACGCTTTGCAACTCGCGCGCGGCTTGTAGATCTTCCTCCATGCGCCGCTCCCGGATAGCGAGTTCTTCGTACAGCCGCGCGTTCTCGACGGAACTGGCGATCTGGGGCGCGAGCAGCATCAGCATGCGCACGTGCTCGTCGGTGAAGAAACCTACGTGCTCGCTTTCCAGGTCCATAACGCCCGACACCCGATCGAGCGACATCAGCGGAATGGCCACTTCCGAACGAATGCCGGGATGCGAGGGGATGTAGCGCGGGTCTTGGTTGGTATCCTGCACGCGCACGGGCGCCCGCTGCTCCACGGCCGCGCCGGTGATGCCCTTACCCAATGGAATGTTATCGAGGTCCACGCGCTGGTCGTAGCGGATGCTGAAACGGTGCCGCAGTAATTTGCGTTCGGCGTCTACGAGCAGGATGTTGAAGGCGTCGTAGTTGATCAGGCCGCGCACGGTGCTGGCGATTTTGTTCAGCAGTTCGTCCACATCCAGTATGGAGGAGAATTCCTGCGAGATGGAGGCCAGCGCTTTTAGCGTGCGGTTCTGCCGCTCGACGCGCCAGTAGAGCCGCGCGTTGTCGATAGAGATGGCCACGCGCGCCGCGATCAGACGCAACAGGGCGCGGTCCTGTTCCGTATAGGCGTTCGGGCGCGTCGATTGCATGTCGATTACGCCCACCAGCTTGCGGCGCGCGATCATGGGCACGGCCAGTTCCGTGCGCACGGCTTCGACGGCATTGAGATAACGCGGGTCGCTGCGCACGTCGGGCACCAGCACCGGCTCGCGGGTGAGCGCGGCCGCGCCTGTAATGCCCTGTCCCAGGGGGATCGACCAGTTCTGCACCACCTCTTCACGGTGGCCCAGCGCGTAGCGGATACGCAACTCGCGGCGCTTCTCGCTGTACAGGAGGATGGCCAGCAACTCGCCAGGGATGACGCGCTTGACGATCTCGGAAACGTTGGCCAGCAACTCATCGAGGTCCAGCGTCTGGGAGGTGACGGTGGATACTTCGAGCAGGAAATCGAGCAGCTCGGACCGTTCGCGGAAGCGCACGGTTTTGCGCGTCGTCAGCATGTTGTGTGGGGCAGGCTCCGAGCCTGGGACGGCATCTCCAGCCGCGCGAGTTCCACCTGAATTCCCATCATTTCCCGGCCGCCTCCACAATCTTGACACTGGCGCTGGCGCCCACTCGATTAGCCCCCGCCGCCACCATGGCGCGGAAATCGTCCAGCGTGCGGATACCGCCGGCGGCCTTCACGCCCATGCGCGAACCCACGGCGTGCCGCATTAGCACGATGTCCTGCACGGTCGCGCCGGCCGCGGCAAAGCCGGTCGAAGTCTTTACGAAATCGGCGCCGGCAGCCTGCGCCACGCCGCAAGCCGTAGTCTTCTGCGCGTCATCCAGAAGGGCCGTCTCGAGAATCACTTTCACGATGGCGCCCGCATCGTGGCAAACGCGCGCCACGGCCTGGATATCCAGCTTCACCGCGTCGAAATCGCCCGAACGCAAAGCGCCGACGTTCATCACCATGTCAACCTCGCCCGCGCCAGCACGCAATGCCGCGGCGGACTCGGCAACCTTGGCTTCCGTTGAGGTCGCGCCCAGCGGAAATCCCGCCACCGTGCACACCTTCACAGCGGTTCCGGCCAGCTCGCTGGCGGCCAGAGGTACCCAATATGGATTGATGCAAACCGTGGCGAAGCCGTACTGGCGGGCCTCGCCGCATAGCTTGACGATATCCGCGCGGGTGGCCTCGGGACGCAGCAGAGTGTGGTCGATCAGCGATGCGATCGGCGCATTCGTAGCCAACGAGGTCGCCTGTGCGGACGCGGGCCCGGAGGGCGCCCTATCGGGAAGCGGTTGCGCCACCCGGCTGTACTGCTGCTCAATCCGCGCAATCTTCTCCAGACGCGCCGTATGCCTGCCGCCCCCGAATGGAGTTTCGAGCCACGTGCGCAATACGTCTTCGGCCTGTCCGCCGGTCAACAGCCGCGCCCCCAACGTCAACACATTGGAGTCGTTATGTTCGCGGCTGTTGCGTGCCGAAGCGCGATCGTAACAAAGCGCCGCGCGGATGCCGGAAACCTTATTGGCGGCAATCGACGAACCGATGCCCGCGCCATCGATGACGACCCCGCGCCGCGCTTCGCCGCGCACCACCAGTTCGGCCACTTTCTGCGCGATATCCGGGTAGTCGGCCGGCTTTTCGTCAAATACGCCGACGTCGCGCACCTCCAGCCCCAGACCCGCCAACACCGGCTTCAAGGCTTCCTTCAGATGAAAACCGCCATGGTCCGCGCCCAGCGCGACGATCTTGGCCGGCGGTGCGGCGGGTGCCGGCTGGCCCTCGCGCAACTCGATAATGCGAATGGCGCGCGCTTCGGCCAAGTCGCGGGCCGAGGGAGTGAATATAGCCCCCGCCGGCACACGCAATTCGCCGGACCGCGGCACATCTTCTGAGGTCACCCAGCGCATAAATCCAAAACCGTCGTAGAATTCGTAAAGACCTATTGTAATGAAACCTTGTGCCTGGCCGCTCCTTTTCGTGCTCGCCGTTACACTGTGCGCCCACCCCATGGGCAATTTCAGCGTAAGCCACTATGCCCGCATCGAGGTGGACGGCGGCGGCGCGGAAATTCGCTACGTGCTCGACCTGGCCGAGATTCCCAGTTTCCAACTGTTGCAGCAATGGGGCCTGAGCGCCGATAGCCCGCGCAATCTGCTGGACGCGAAGGCCGCCGCGCAGGCCCGGGAATGGGTGCGCAACCTGAGCATAGCCTGCGACGGACGCACCGTTTTCCCGCGCTTCGAGGGCGCCACGCTGGCCATCACGCCCGGCGCGGGCGGCGCTCCGGTCATGCGCATTACGTCGACAATGACGCTGGCCGTGGCGGCGGGCGCGCTGTCTTACGAGGACCGCAACTATCCCGACCGCGCAGGCTGGAAAGAAGTGGTCGTCGCAGCGGGTCCGGGTGCTTCCATTGAGCGCGCCAGCCAGGATGACACCGATCGCAGCCAAGCGCTCACCGCATATCCCGCCGACCCGACCGTGGCGCCGCCGCAGGATCTGAAAGCTTCTATCGAGTGGATGGCGGCTGGCCCTTTGGCAGCCAAGAAGTCACCGCCGATTAGAATGCCCGCGCCGGTCGCCGCTGCGCGCACTCCAGCGTCCGCCCCCGCGACTTCCCCGGTTCCGCCGCAACCATCCGCTCCGGGCACGGTGGTGCGCGGAGATTTCCTGTCGCGCTTGCTGCACCGCGGCGATATCGGCCTCGGGCTGACTCTGCTGGGAATGGCGGTCGCCTTCGGCCTGGGCTGCATGCACGCGCTTTCTCCCGGCCACGGAAAGACCATTGTGGCGGCCTATCTGGTGGGCAGCCGGGGCACTTTCAAGCACGCCGTCTTTCTGGGCGGCATGGTGACCTTCACTCACACGATCAGCGTATTCTTCCTGGGGCTGACCACACTATTCCTTTCGCGGTACGTTGTGCCGGAGAAGATATTTCCCGTGCTAGGCGCCATCTCCGGCCTCTCCATCGTCTGGATCGGCGGCATCATGCTGTACAAGCGCGCGCGGCGGCTGCGTCATGCACACCCCCATCATCATCACGATCACGATCACGGGGACGACCATCATCATGATCACGGGCATCATCATGACCACGGGCATCATCATGATCACGATCACGGGCCGGACGGCCACAGCCACGTACCCGATGGCGACATCACTCTGGGCAGTCTGGTGGCCCTGGGCGCGAGCGGCGGACTCGTTCCTTGCCCTTCCGCGCTGGTCTTACTGCTCAGCTCGATAGCTTTGGGCCGGGTGGGCTTGGGCCTGCTGCTCCTGGTCGCCTTCAGCTCCGGGCTGGCAGTGGTGCTGATGGGAATCGGCGTGCTCGTGCTCTACGCAAAACACTTTCTGCCGGATGGCCAAAAGACCGCGGCCCACCCTGCCTTCCGCATCATCCCGGTGGTCTCCGCGGCACTGATCGTCTGCATCGGACTGCTGATGACCGGAGTATCGCTCGGCTGGATTCAGCCCAATCGCCTTGCTGGATAACGGCGGGTCGCGAATGGGTGGGTAGATGTCGTATTATAGGTTGGTGAGGGTAAGCGAACAGCGGGGGCAAGGCGGCCTGCGAGTTCTGACCATAGGCCACTCGAATCATTCCATCGAGCATCTCCTGGAACTGCTGACGTTCCATGCGGTCCAGGTGGTTGCCGATGTGCGCTCCAGCCCGTACTCCAAGTATGCTACGCAGTTCGACCGTGAATCCCTCGCGGAGGCGTTGCGAGGTGCGGGATTCCAATACGTCTACCTTGGCAGTGAGCTTGGCGGCCGGCCGCGCGGCGACGCGTACTACGATGCCGCCGGCCATGTCTTGTATGGCAGGGTAGTCGAGTCGCCCGGTTTCCGGAAGGGCTTGGCCCGTTTGGAAGAAGGCTTGCGGCGGTACACCGTGGCGGCACTCTGCGCCGAGGAGGACCCCAGCGGGTGTCATCGCCGGCTGCTGGTGGGCCGTGTGCTCGACGAGCGCGGCATAGCGGTCGATCACATTCGGGGCGATGGCCGACTGCAGACCGAGGCGGAACTGGCAGCCGCCGAGCCGCGCTCGAACCAGCTCAGTTTGTTCGACGAAATCAATGCGCCATGGAAGTCTGTTCCATCGGTTTCACAAAGAAAACGGCAGAGCAGTTCTTCACTCTTCTGAGACGCACGGGCATCCGGCGGTTGCTGGATGTGCGGCTCAACAACGTGTCGCAACTGGCCGGATTCGCCAAGCGGGAAGACCTCCGGTTTTTTCTCAGGGAGATCTGCGGCGCGGACTACCGGCACGAGCCTCTGCTAGCCCCCACGCAAGAGATGCTGGACGAATACAAGAAGAATAAAGGACCGTGGCTGGAATATGAGACGAAGTTCCTGGGTCTCATGGCGGATAGAAGGATCGAAGACAAGATCGACCGCGCCTTGTTCTCGGTTCCCACGGCGCTATTGTGCAGCGAGCCTACCGCCGAGCACTGCCATCGCCGGCTGGTGCTGGAGTATCTGCGCGATAAGTGGGGCGAACTGACAATCACTCACTTGTAAGGCGCCGCCGTGCCGCTGGTCGACTTGATCTGCCTCGCGAATTCGTATAAGTGGAACAACCGCTGCGTGGCTGGCCTGCGCGTGGACGGAGGCGGGTGGATCCGGCCCGTCTCCGATAAAGAGCACGGCGAGCTGCAGTATAGCCAATACCGGCTGCCGGACCACTCCGAGCCGCATATGTTGGATGTGATTCGCGTGGGGCTATCGCGTCACCAGCCACTGCCCCATCAGCCGGAGAACTGGCTCACGGATGACTCCGGGTGGAAGCTGCTAGAGCGTCCGGCTTCGGCGGATCATGCGCGCGCAGTCACCGCCGCGGTGTCGCGCGAGCCACTGCTTTTCGGGAACTCGGGGCGGTCGGTGCCGCACGCGCAGTTCCTCAGGCTTCCGGCGCGGGAGTCACTCACGCTCGTGCAGCCCACAGACATCCGCTGGCACACGGAATCCAACACTTATGAGCTGCGTAATATGCCGCGTGTTTTCTTCCGTCTGGGGGATCTTTCATACGACCTGCCGCTGACGGATCCGGCGTATGCCGGGCCGCTACAGAGGCGCGACGAGGGCGACTACCGGTCCTCGGACCTTGGTATCCCGGAAGATGGCACGATCCTTCTTACCATCAGCCTTGGCGATCCGCTCAATGGAGTTTGCTACAAGCTGGTGGCAGCCGTCGTCATTCTTGCGTAGTAACATCATGGTAGGAGCGTACACCATTATGGCCGATTTTCAACCGGCAGTCGCAATTACCCTGCAAAACGAGGGCGGTTTCTTTCACAACCCTGTAACCGGGGAAATCGTGAATCACGGGATAACTCTGACGTTCGTGCAGAGCTCCGGCTACAAGGCCGACGCCGATGAGGTTTTTATCCAAAACCTCAGCACCGCGGAGGCTTCCGCGATCTACCAGACTTACTTCTGGAATCGCTATTCCATGGGCTCCATCGGCCATCAGGGCCTGGCCAACAAGGTCTTCGATCTGACGGTGAACATGGGGCCGGCCGCGCTGAAGTTGCTGCAATCCGCCGTAAATGCTTGCGGCGGCCAATGCGGCGTAGATGGCGTCCTGGGACCGATTTCCATCGGGCAAATCAACGCGCTTGATCCGGTGAAACTTCTGGCGGAGTTCAAGGAAGTGGCGGCGCAACGATACCAACAGATCGCGGCGAACAACACGAAGTTGACCAGCGACCTCACAGGTTGGCTATCGCGCCTGAATTCGTAGGGCGGGCCTGCTACCCGATTTCGACCTATACAACTTGCAAAATCAGACACTTCAGATAGTGGGTTTCAGGCACCGTCAGGAGGATGGGATGATCCGGCCCCTGCGTGCGCCGTTCCAGCACGCGCAACTGGCGGCCGGCGTCGAGCGAAGCTTGCGCCACTAACTCCAGGAAGGCTGCTTCGGTGAGACGCTGCGAGCAGGAGCAGGTTACCAGGATGCCGCCCGGACCCAACAGCCGGAGCGCCCGTAGATTGATTTCCTTATAGCCGCGGACGGCGCCTTCCAAAGTGCTGCGCGACTTGGCGAAAGCCGGTGGGTCAAGCACTACCGTCTGAAACTGGCGCCGCGCGGAAGCGTATGCCGCCAGCACCACGAAAATGTCCGCCTCCCGGAATTCGATATTGGAGATCCCATTGAGCGAGGCGTTGCGCCCGGCGGCGGCCAGCGCCGCTCCGGAGCTATCCAATGCTTCTACCGATTCGCAGACCGGTGCCAGATGCAGCGCGAAGCCGCCGCTCGAAGTGAAACAATCGAGGGCCTTGCCGCGCGCGTAACGAGCCGCGGCGAGGTAGTTTTCCCGCTGGTCGAGAAAGGCGCCGGTCTTCTGGCCGTGCAGCAGATCGGCGTACAAACGCAGTCCGTTCATGCGGAATTCCACGGTATCCGGCACATCGCCGTAAATCACCCCGCATTCGAGCGTTAGCGCTTCTCTCACCCGCACGGGCGCATCGTTGCGCGCCACGATACCGCGCGGCGAAAACAACTCCACCAGGCTGGCCACGATCCACTCGCGCGCGGCGTCCATGCCCTGGTTGAGAGTTTGCAGTACAAGATAATCCTGGTAGCGATCCACCACCAACGCCGGCAACAGATCGCCTTCACCGTGCACCACGCGATAGGCATCCGTGCCGCTGACCACCAGGCGGCGATGCGCCTCCGCTGCCGCCAGGCGCTGCGCGAAGAACTCGGGGCCGATCTCCCGGACATCGTGCGACAACAGGCGCAAGCCGATCTGCGAAGTGGAACTGAAGTGGGCCGTCCCAAGCGGCCGTCCCGCAAGGTTGATTACGATGACTGCGGCGCCCGGTGCCGCGTCACCCTTATCGACGATGTCGCTCTCGAAAATCCAGGGATGGCCCGACGCGATCCGGCGGGCCGCCTTGCGGTTGACGCGTACTTCGTGCATGAACTAGAGGCCGCGCCGCAGATCTTTGGCGCTGGGTACTTCAGACGCATCCCATCCGCCGCCCAACGCCTGGACCAACAGGACGCTCGAAGTCAGCCGACGCTGCAGGACCGTCACCGCCGTCTGCTCGTCGGCCAGGTAGGTAGCCTGCGCCGTAATGACTGTCAGATAGTCGACCGTGCCCGCTTTGTATTGATAAGTCGCAATGTCCAGAGAGTCCTTGGCGGCCTTTACCGCCAGGTCGAGGGCGGTAGCTTCCTGGGCGAGAATGCGGAGAGCGGCCAGGTTGTCCTCCACCTGCTGGAAGGCTGTCAGCACCGTCTGGCGGTAGGTCGCCACGGTGGCATCGTACTCGGCTTCGGTCATCTTTACTTGCGCGCCGCGCTTGCCGCCTTCGAAAACCGTCTCGGACAACGCCGCTCCCAACGACCAGAAGCGGCTCGGCAGCGAGAACCATTTCGCGATGTCCGTGGCTTCGAAGCCTCCGGACGCGCTCAAGGTCAGCGTGGGATAGTACGCGGCCACCGCGATGCCGATCTGCTCATTGGCCGAAGCTGTGGTGCGCTCCGCGGCGGCGATATCTGGGCGGCGTTCCAATAGAGCGGACGGAACTCCGATCGGCACGGCGGGTGGGGGCGTATTCAAAACCGCCGCGGGAATAGTCACGGCCGCCGGCGGCTTGCCCGCGAGGATTGCGATGGCGTGCTCGTATTGCGCGCGCGCCACGCCCAAATCGATCAACTGCGCCCGGGTAGTGTCCAACTGGGTCTGTGCCAGGGCCACGTCGCCGCCCGAAGCCACGCCGGCCTTGTAACGGTTCTGCGTCAATGTCAGGTAGTCCTCGTATGATTTGACCGTAGTGTTGAGTAAGTCGATCTCCCCATCGGTGCCGTGCAGCTCGAAGTAATCCTGCGCCAGGTCCGACTGATACGAGAGCCGGGCGTTCTCCAAAAGCGCGAAGTCGGCCTGGGCTGTCTCCTGGGCGGCCCGTACGCCGCGGCGGATACTGCCCCAAATATCCGCCGTCCAGGAAGCGCTCCCTGACAGGTTGTAGAGCGGGGCGGTACCGCCTGATATCTGCCCGCTGGAGTTGACTCCAAGAGTTCTTGAAGCCCCGATGGACGGCCCGATCGAAACGGTCGGCAACAGGCCGGCGCGCGCAATCTCCACGGCATAGCGTGCCGCCCGGAAGTTAGCTTCGGCTACCAGCACGTTCTGGTTCGAGATACTCACCTGTTCCTCGAGCGCGTTGAGCTGAGGGTCGTTGTAGAGCTCCCACCACTTGCCTTTAATCGCGCCATCGTTTGGCTGCGCTTCTTTCCAGCCTTCGGGCGGAGGCTCCTTGTAGGCCGGAGTCTGCGGCGCGATAGGACGTTTGTAGTTGGGGCCCACCATGCACGCGCTCGAAAGCAGTAGCAAGCTGGTGAGAGTGGGGAGCAGGGAAGTTCGCATCAGATTTCGGATCCCAGCGGCTGCGCTGAGGGCGGCGCCTTGTGGCGCACCCGATACCACCAGTGTTGCAGCCGGTCGAAATAGAGATACACCACAGGCGTGGTGTAAAGCGTCAGTAACTGGCTCACCAGCAGGCCGCCGATGATGGTGATGCCGAGCGGGCGGCGCAACTCCGATCCCACGCCGCTGCCCAGGGCCAGCGGCAAAGCCCCCAGCATGGCGGCCATGGTGGTCATCAGGATGGGGCGGAAGCGCAACAGGCACGCTTCGAAAATCGAATCACGGGAATTCTTGCCCTCGTTCCGCTCGGCGGACAAGGCGAAGTCGATCATCATGATAGCGTTCTTCTTCACGATGCCGATCAGCAGAATGATCCCGATCATGGCGATAATACTCAGGTCGGTGTGCGTAAGCATTAGGGCCAGCAGGGCGCCCACGCCCGCCGAAGGCAGCGTGGAAAGAATCGTGATCGGGTGGACGTAGCTTTCGTAGAGAATTCCAAGCACGATATAGACCGCCGCCAGAGCCGCCGCGATCAGCACCGGTTCGTTGCCCAGCGAATCCTGATATGCCTGCGCCGTCCCGGCGAATCGGGTCTGGATGCTGCGCGGCAGTCCCACTGTGGCCGCCGCCGCGGTAATGGCTTCCACGGCATCTCCCAGAGCCACGCCTGGTTGCAGGTTGAACGAGATGGTGGTCGCCGGGCCAAGTCCTTGATGGGTGACCGCCAGCGGCGCGGTGGTCGGCGCGTAACTGGCGATGGCATCTAAAGGAACCTGTGTTCCGTTCGGCGATTGCACGAAGATATCGCGCAGCGACAACGGGTTCTGCCAGTACTGCGGCGCAGCCTCCATCACTACATGATATTGATTCAGTGCTGTGTACATGGTGGATACCTGGCGCTGGCCAAATGCATCGTACAGGGTGTTGTCCAACAGCTGCGACGAGATGCCGAAACGCGCGGCGGTCTTCCGGTCGTAGACCACCATGGACTGCAGCCCGCGGTTCTGCTGGTCGCTGTTTACATCCGCGATGATCGGTATCGTTTTCAATTCCTGCAGCATCCGCGGCGCGTAGTCCGTAAGGTCCTGCAGATTGTCGCACAGCATGGTGTATTGATAGAGGGCCGCGCTGGAACGCCCGCCGATGCGCAAGTCTTGCGAAGCTTGCATGTACAGCGTGGCCCCCGGTATGCGCGCCAGTTTGGGCCGCAGCCGCGCAATGATCTGGTCCACCGTGGCATTTCTCTCCCCGAGCGGTCTGAGCGAAATGAACATGCGCGCCTGATTGGCGGTGCCGCCGCCCGGTCCGCCTCCGCCCCCAGTGAATCCATTGACCGTGTCGACGCCTGGGTCCTTGTCCACGATGTCTACCATCTGCCGCACAATCCGGTCCATGGCTTGAAACGAAGTATCCTGGTCGCCTGTGATCTGGCCCATCATGCGTCCGTTGTCCTGCTGCGGGAAAAAGCCCTTCGGCACGCGCACAAACAGGTACCCGTTCAGCGCAATCGTAGCGACCAGGATGGCCAGTGTAATCGGAGCGTGGTTCAGAGCGACCGAGAGCGTGGTCCCATACGTGTCGATGATCCAGGTGAAGAAACGCTCGCTGGTCCGGTACAGCCAGCCATGCTTGGCGTGCTCTTTCAATAGGTGCGCGCACATCATCGGCGTGGTAGTAAGCGATACCACGAGCGACACCGCAATGGCCACTGACAGCGTTACCGCAAACTCGCGGAAGAGGCGGCCAACGATGCCCCCCATCAACAGCAACGGAATGAAAACGGCGATCAGCGACAAACTCATGGACAGTACGGTGAATCCGATCTCCTGGGCCCCCTTCAGCGCCGCTTGAAACGGATGCATGCCCTGTTCCAGATACCGCGTGATGTTCTCGATGACTACGATCGCGTCATCCACCACAAATCCGGTTGAAATCGTTAACGCCATCAAAGACAAGTTGTCTATGCTGAAGTGCAGCAGGTACATCACGCCGAATGTTCCAATCAACGATATTGGAACAGCCACGCTGGGAATCATGGTGGTGCGCACGTTGCGCAGGAAGAAGAAAACCACCAGCACCACCAGCAGCACCGAGATCAGCAGCGTCCTTTCCACGTCGTGCACCGAGGCGCGGATGGTAACGGTTTGATCCATGGCTACCTGGATATGTATGGATTGCGGGACGGACGCCTGCAATATCGGAATCATGTCGCGGATGCGGTCCACCGTATCGATGATGTTCGCGCCCGGCTGGCGAAAGATGACCACCAGAACCGACGGCAGACCGTTGGCATAACCCGCGTTCCGCAGGTCCTCCACGGAATCGACCGCTTCACCTACATCGGAGATGCGCACGGCCGCACCATTGTGGTAGGCCACGATCAGCGGCGAATAGTCGATGGCCTTAAAGATCTGATCGTTTGCGCCCACCTCCCATATGTGGTCGCCGTTGGAGAAGTGCCCCTTGGGGTTATTGGCGTTGGCCGCGGCCAGCACGCCGCGCACTTGCTCCAGCCCGATGCCATACTTGTTCAGCGCCGTGGGGTTCAATTCCACGCGCACGCCCGGCAAAGCGCTCCCTCCCACCACCACCTGGCCCACGCCGGTTATCTGGGAAAGCTTCTGCGCCATGATGGACGATGCCGCATCGTACATCTGTGCCTTGGAGAGGATAGGCGAGGTCAGCGCCAGCAATACAATAGGCGAATCCGCAGGATTCACCTTCCGGTATGTAGGGTTCATCGGCAGATTGGCCGGCAGATAACCGCGCGCCGCGTTGATGGCCGCCTGCACGTCGCGCGCCGCCGCGTCGATGTTGCGGTTCAGATCGAACTGCATCGTAATGCTGGTCGATCCCAGGCTGCTCGACGAGGTCATCTCGGTCACCGATGCAATACGGCCGAACTGCCGTTCCAGTGGTGTGGCTACCGAGGATGCCATGGTTTCGGGGCTGGCGCCCGGCAGCGATGCCGATACCGATACGGTCGGAAAATCCACCTGCGGCAGCGGCGATACTGGCAGAATCCGGAAGGCCACCATTCCCGCCAGGCCGATCGCGATGGTCAGCAGCGTGGTGGCGACCGGCCGCCTGATAAACAACTCGGAAATATTCATTGCCGTGCTCTACTACCACCCAATTCTTGTGCACCCCCGACCCGCGAAACAGCGGGTCCTGGAGGACCCGCGCAGACCTGGAGGTCCGCCCCACAATCGGATACCATCACTAGGCACCCATGGGCTCCGCACCCGGATCGACCTGGCGATTTTCCTCCTGATGCGAGAATCGCTTGGCCAGGCGGTCGAACCAAAGGTAAATCACTGGCGTGGTGTAGAGGGTCAAGGCCTGGCTGAAGATCAGTCCGCCAATCATGGTAATGCCCAAGGGCCGCCGCAGCTCCGAACCTACACCGCTGCCGAACGCCAGCGGCACGGCGCCCAGCAACGCCGCCATGGTGGTCATCATGATGGGACGGAAGCGCAGCAGGCACGCCTGGTAAATCGCATCCACCGCCGGCATGCCCTCCTTGCGCTCGGCGTCCAGGGCGAAGTCGATCATCATGATGCCGTTCTTCTTCACAATGCCGATCAGCAGGATGATGCCGATCAACGAGATCACGCTGAAGTCCTGGTTGAACAGCGACAGAGACAACAGCGCACCCACACCCGCCGAAGGCAGCGTCGAAAGAATCGTGATCGGATGGATGTAGCTCTCGTACAACACGCCCAATACGATGTAAACCGTTACCAATGCCGCCAGAATCAACACGGGCTCGTTCGCCAGCGACGCCAGAAAGGCCGCTGCGGTACCCTGAAAAGCCGCCTGCACACTGGGCGGCATGTTCATCTGGTCCTTTATCCGGTTTACGGCGTTCACAGCGTCTCCCAGTGAGCCGTCAGGAGCCAGATTGAAAGATAGCGTAACCACCGGGAACTGCCCCTGGTGGTTGACGGTAATCGGCGCGCTGGTCATCTCCAAATTTGTGAACGCGCTGAGCGGCACCTGGCCGCTGTTTGCAAACGCCGAAGAGGATTGCGGCGCAATGCCAAACACGCTGCTGGAGGCGATGCTCGAGTTCAATGCGCTCGAGGCCGTGGACGCGCTCGCCAACGCCGACGAGGCGCCGGCCTGCGGTCCATACGTCTGCGTGGCCGCCGAACCGCCCGAAACCAGTCCGCCGGAAGGCGCCCCAATTCCCGTGCGGATGTACAGGTCGCGCAGGTTCAGAGGGGTGTTCTCATATCCGCGCGCGACTTCCAGGATCACGTGGTATTGGTTCAACTGCGTGAACATCGTCGACACCTGCCGCTGGCCGTAGGCATCGTACAGCGTCTGATCGATCTCCGAAGGCGTGATTCCCAAGCGGTAGGCCGTCTCCCGGTCGTATACCAGAGCCGCGCGCAACCCCAGCACCTGCTGATCGCTGGCCACATCCCGCAACTCCGGAAGCTGCTTGAGCTTCTCAATCATTTGTGGCGCCAGGCGGTTCAACTCCTCCGCGTTGGCATCTTCCAGAGTGTACTGGAACTGCGTGCGGCTCACGCGGTCTTCCACGCTGATGTCCTGCACCGGCTGCATGAACAAGGTGATTCCCGGTACGGTTGCCAGTTCCGGCTGCAGCCGGCGGATGACATCGCTGGCGCTGCCACTGCGTTCCTCGAGCGGCTTCAAGTTTATCTGAATGCGCCCGCTGTTCAGGGTGGTGTTGGTGCCGTCGATGCCGATGAATGAAGAAAGACTTTCCACCGCCGGATCCTTCATGATGATCTTGGCCAGCGCTTGCTGCTCGGTGGACATCTCGGCAAACGACACCGTCTGGGCCGCTTCGGAGATGCCTTGGATAACCCCCGTGTCCTGGATCGGGAAAAACCCCTTAGGAATCCGGATGAACAAGAGAATGGTCACCACCAGGGTTGCTACCGCGACCAGCAGCGTGATGGTCTGGAAGCGCAGCACGAATTGCAGTGTCCTGCCATAGAAGGCAACGACGGAGTTGAAAGCGTTCTCGGAAGCGCGGTAGAAACGCCCCTCCGTGGCTTTGGGATTGTGCTTCAGCAGCTTGGAAGCCATCATGGGCGTCAACGTTAACGAAACCACCGCCGAAACCAGGATCGTGACGCTCAGGGTCACAGCGAATTCCCGGAACAGGCGCCCCACGATGTCGCCCATGAACAACAGCGGGATCAGCACCGCAATCAGCGAAATGGTCAGCGATATGATCGTGAACCCGATCTGCGCGGATCCCTGCAGCGCCGCCCGCAAGGGGGCCTCGCCTTCCTCGATGTAGCGTGTGATGTTTTCGATCATCACGATGGCGTCGTCCACCACGAATCCGGTGGCAATGGTCAGGGCCATCAGGGTCAGGTTGTTCAAGCTGTAGCCCAGCATGTACATCACGCCCAATGTGCCCACCAGCGAGAGCGGCACCGCCACGCTGGGAATGATGGTCGCGGACACATTGCGCAGGAACAGGAACATTACCAACACCACCAACACTACCGTCAGGCACAACTCCAGCTTCACATCCGTCACCGACGCCCGAATGGTGTTGGTCCGGTCCGTCAGAATCTTGACTTGAACGGATTGGGGCAGGTTGGTGGTCAACGTCGGCAATAGCAGCTTCACGCGATCGACCACCGCGATGATGTTGGCGCCCGGCTGCCGCTGAATGTTCAGGATGACGGCTGGAACGTCGTTCATCCAGGCAGCCTGCCGGATGTTTTCGGTGTCGTCCACGACCTTGGCCACATCGGTCAATTTGACCGGTGCGCCATTCCGGTACGCCACGATCATCGGCTTATAGTCCGCGCTCGAGAGCAATTGATCGTTCGCGCCAATTTGGTAAGCCTGGTGCAAGCCGTCGAAATTCCCCTTCGCCTGGTTGACGTTGGCGGCGACGATGGCCGTGCGCAGATCCTCCAGGTTGATGCCATAAGAGGCCATCGCCGTCGGGTTGGCTTGAATTCGCACAGCCGGCTTCTGGCCGCCGCTGATGCTCACCAGTCCGACGCCGGGCAATTGCGAGATCTTGGGCGCCAGGCGCGTATCGGCTAAATCCTCGACCGCCGAGAGCGGCATCGCGCTTGAAGTCAGCGCCAGCGTCAGAATCGGCGTATCGGCCGGATTGGACTTGCTGTAGATCGGCGGCGTGGGAAGATCCACGGGCAGGTAGGTTCCCGATGCATTGATGGATTGCTGCACTTCCTGTTCGGCCACGTCGATATTCAGGCTCAGGCTGAATTGCAGCGTGATCACCGAACTTCCGTCCGAGCTGGTGGAGGTCATCTGCTGCAAGCCCGGCACCTGGCCGAACTGTCGCTCCAGCGGCGCCGTCACCGACGATGCCATCACATCCGGGCTGGCCCCGGGATAAAACGTGATCACCTGGATGGTGGGGTAATCGACCTCCGGCAAGGCCGAAATCGGCAGCTGCTTGTAGGCCACCATGCCGGTCAGCATGATCGCCACCATGAGCAAAGACGTGGCGATAGGCCGCAGTATGAATATGCGGGACGGACTCATCTAGCTTGCCTTGTGCGTCCCGCCGCTTTGTCCCGGCTTCATGCCGCCCGGGGTGTTACCTTTTATGGGCGCGCCGTTCACCAGGGGACGGCTAGTGCTTGGAACGCCGCTCCCGGTGTCGTTGGTCAGGTGCGCGGCAACTTTGGTGCCCTCAGTGAGCTTGTCGACTCCGGTCATGACGATGGTGTCGCCGGGCTGCAAGCCGGACGTGATTTCACTATCGTTGCCTTCCACGGTACCGATCGTAACGGTGCGCACCGTCACCGTCGAATCCGGCTTCACCAGAAATACATAGGTATTCTGCGAGTTACGCTGGATGGTGGCCGTGGGCGCCAACGTGACCCCCTGCTTCAACTGGACCAGTAAGCGCACGTTGACAAACTGCCCTGGGAACAGCTTGTAGCCCGGGTTGTCGAAGTTGGCCCTCCAGCGCAGAGAGCCGGTGGTTGGATCGATTTGATTGTCCACCGTGGCCAGGTACCCGTGCGACAAAAGTACGTCCGAAGCGCGGTCGAAGGCGTCCACTTGCAGCCGTTGCCCCGCGTTCAGCTTTTGCAGAACCACCGGAACTTGATCTTCGGGGAGCGGGAAAAGCACACTGATCGGGTCCATCTGGGTGATGACCAGCATGCCGTTGGTGTCGGTGGCGTGCACGATGTTGCCGGGGTCTACCAGGCGCAGTCCCACCCGTCCCGAGATCGGAGAAGTGATATGGCTGTACACCACGTTCAGCTTCGCGGTTTCGATCATTCCCTGATCCGTTTTCACGATCCCTTCGTCTTGTTTGACGAGGGCCGCCTGGGTGGCCAGTTGCTGTTCGGGAATGGCATTTTGGGCCACTAAAGTCTTATAGCGCGTCAGATCGATGCGCGCGTTATCCAGCAATGCCTGGTCCCGGACTAGCTGTCCTTCCGCCTGGGTAAGCGCAGCTTCGTAAGGCCGCGGATCGATCTCGATCAGCGGCGCGCCCTTCTGCACGAGGTCGCCTTCTTTGTAATGCACATCCATTAATTGTCCGTCCACGCGGCTCTTCACCGTCACGGTATAGATCGGAAGTACCCCGCCGAGGTTCACGTAATAAACGGGAATATTGCCTCTGCGCGCCTTCGCCGCGACCACCGGTATGGCCCCAAAGCCCTTCTTCTGCGCCTGTCCGCCAGCTCCCGAGGCGCCGCCGGCGTCGGTACCCGGCTTCCTTCTGGACCAGAAGTAGTACGCGCCCACCGCCACCACGGCCAGAATCAACAGCCAGACCCAGACCCGCCTGGAACGGGGCGGGGCGCCGTGCGCCTGTTTGGGCGGCGGAGGTGCATGCGTGGTGGGAATATCGGGGGGCTCCGCCGGGTGCAAGGCGGTCGGGGATTCCTGTTTCATATGCTTTAGTATAAGATGCTCCGAAGTGAGGCGAACGTTACAACCGGGTGGACCGGGCGCGTCCGTTCTCCTTCACAAAACCACGCCGAATCGCTTCGCCGCCGCGACCGGCATGGCGCCGTTGGCCCAGAGATCCTCGTTCAATCCGGGCGTCATTTGCGGCCGGCTCGCATCCTGCGGCGGCATCTCAGGCCGCCCCTCGCTAATCATCAGAATAACGCCTTTCACAAAAGTGGCTTCCCTTCCATCCAGGCGGGCACCTCGACCCCGAACAGATTCAGCGCCGTGGGCGCAAGATCCTCAATGCCAGGGTCCGCCGCCCCAAACTTGCGATTGGAAAACAGCACGCCCGGCACCAGCACCGGATCCACGCAATGATCGCCGCTCCAGGCTTTGTGGTTGTCTTCGATCGCCTGCGCCGAGACCTTCCCCACCGCGCCTTCCCACGAGCAGCGGTAACCCTCGTTGTAACCCACGATGAAATCCGGCGCGGCATCCAGGTACGGCCCACGATAGAGGGACGCCGTCGCGTATACGTTGCGGATCGGCGCGGCCCCGTCGTCGTCCCGCAGCGCGGCCAGCTTGCCAATAATCTCGGCCTTCAGCGGCTCGGCGTCCTGGCGCTCGACGATGCCCTGCGCCTCCCGGCCCTTCATGTTCAGATAAAATCCCCCCAAGCCCAGCCCATAGGCGCGCGAACGGCTCCAATCTACCCCCTCGAGAAACGATCCACTCTCGCGGACGCCGTTTTTCAAGCTCAGATAGCCGTTGTCCCGCAGCCATGCATTAATGTTCACGCCGCGCCGGAAGGCGCAGAATCCATGATCCGAGAGGACCCATAGGGCCGTATCGCTATCCGCGAATGCCATAGCCTTCCCCACCAGCGCGTCCATTCGGCGATACATTTCTTCGATCGCGCCAGCGTGCGGGTCCGCCGTGTCCAGCCGCCGGTAGAACATGTGCTGTACGCGGTCGCTGGTGTCGAAGACGCAGGCCACCACGCCGCGGCGCGTATGCTCCAGCGCACTGAGGAACATGCCTTCGCGCTCTGCGAAGATGTCCCAAGCCTGGCGCAAGAAGGCGTCCTCGTCGATGGCCCCCTCGTTGAGCGCCCAGGTGTCTTCGGCCATCCCCACGGTGGCGTAACTGCCCAGCAGGCTCGCCAGGTATGCCGCATAATACGGCGGATGGCTGATGCGCAATGCGGGCCGCTCCGGATCGATGTTGATGGGGGTCATGTAGAGACTGAACTCCGGTCCGGTCTCGGTCGCCATAAAACGCGCCATACCGCTAGCCGTGGCGCCGATCGCGGTGCGGAACCGGAGCCGCTGCCAGCTTGTGTATTCGCCCGGACGGAGCGGGCAACGCCGGCCCTGGAGGTGCAACTCGAACAATCCGTTCCGCTGCGCGATGTGGAAGGGAATGTGCAGAGTCGGGCTTGTTTCCAGAAAGCTGTCCTGGGGGCCCTCGATCTCTCCCGCGAAGCCCCCAGCCACGCGCCGCAGCGGGTAGCGGCTGCCATTCTCATAGGTCGCGCGTTCCACCCGCGTGGTGAATTGCGAAAAGCTACCCTGGGTGCCCTTCAGGTCCGGCGTACACATGGCGGAGAGCAGCCTCCCATCGAACTTTTCCGGCGGAAACGTGATCGGCACGCGCAGGATGGTGCAGCCGATACCGTGCTGTCCCAGGATCTTCCAGAACGGCCGGCTCCTCTGGTACAACTCCACCGGCGTCCGCGAGAGTGGGATGCGCAGACGGCCCAGCCGCAGCACCCGCGCCGGCTTCCCCACACGCGCCGATGAAAGCTGCGGCAAATAAGACTTCAAGCTGCGGTCCAGAAAATCGAAAATGTTATGCTTGGCCGGGCTGACGCCGGTAGCGAACGTAGACCACGCCACCGGCGAGAGCGCCGGAAACGTAGTGCGCAGCCGCGCATAGCTGCCCGCGGCCGCCAGACCCGCCAGATTCGGCAGTTTGCCCTCCGCCATGAGGCGTTCCGTCAGCCGTGGATCGAGACCATCGAGGCCCAGAAATATGACCTTTTTCACGCGTGCATGACGGTATCCCTTGCGGCGGTGTACGGCGCGCCAGCCCATGCGAAACGGCCACAGGAGCAGGGAGAAGACGCTCAGGAAGAAGCCCGCGATCAGGGTCAGAAACGAACCGAGGAACGCGAATCCCGCGCCGGGACCGACGTACGCGAGTGGAACGACAATCAACGTCGATTATACCGAGGTTGCCGCCGATGTTATCCTGCGCTCATGTCCGCACGATCCGCACGCCCAGTCTCACCGGTACTGGCGCCCTTCGTCGAATCTCTCCACTACCACGAAAGTGCGCCCCCGATCGCTTTAGAACGTGTGCTGCCCAACGGCAGAATCCACCTGATGGTAAACCTGCACGAGGACGAATTCCGCACGTATCACGGCCGGGATTGCGCAATCGTGCAGCGGACACACGGCGCTGTCCTGGCAGGGGCGCACGCACAGCCCACGGTGATCGACACCAGGGAGCAGCGCTGTCTGGTAACGGTGGACTTCAAACTGGGCGGCGCTGCGCCGTTCTTCACCGCGCCACTCAGCGAGACGCGCGATCGACTGGTCGAACTCGACCAGCTTTGGGGCCGCGATGGCGTACTGCTCCGGGAACGGCTGCTCGAGGCGCACACGCCGCAAGCCAAGTTACAGGTCCTCGAAACGGTCCTCCTCGGCCATCTGGTGCGTCCGGGGGACCCCGATCCGGCAATTCCGTTTGCCGCCTCCGCCTTTGAGCGCGGCGTGCCTGTGTCGCAAGTGACTTCGCGCCTGGGTCTGCTGCCGCTCACTTTCGTACGCCGCTTTCGCGCGCAAGTGGGCCTCACGCCGAAGCGCTTCTCGCGCGTGCGCCGTCTTCAGCGCGTCGTGCAATCGATCGTCGATCCCGGCGCAGCCGACTGGTCCGCGCTGGCCGCCCAGCACGGCTATACGGATCAAGCGCATCTGATCCACGACTTTCGCGACTTGACAGGGATTACACCGGCGGCGTATCGCCCACGCTCGGCCGCGGAACGCAATCACGTGCCGCTGGCGATTAGTCGATAAACTCCGTCGCGGTGATTCGGGGGTAGACGGAGTCCGATGTAAGGGCGGTCGTGAGAGAACATGTTATGGAAGCTCTGCAGTCGCTGGTTCCATGGTTGATGCTTTTTTACAATACACTCTGCCGCGCTTTCACTAAAATGTTCTGAGAGGCACTACTAATGATCGAAAACCGTTCCGCGCCGCCCGGCGCGATTGTCCCCAGACTGATCTACAAGGATGTCGCCAAAGCCATTGACTGGCTTCGTGGAGCCTTCGGCTTCACCGAACGCCTGCGCACCGCCCCCGAGCCCGATGGCACAATCCACCACGTGCAGCTAGCCATCGGCGAAGGCTGCGCGATCCTAACCGGTCAGCCCGTGCAGCGGCCGGACGAGTTCATCCAGGCGTTGATGGTGCGGGTGGAGAACATCGACGCGCATTGCGAGCGCGCCAGGCAGTTCGGGGCCCGGATTCTGAGTCCGCCTGACACCAAGCCGTTTGGCGAAAGGCAATACAGCGCCGAAGACCTGGAAGGCCACCACTGGGCGTTTACCGAGTCCGTAGCCGATGTGCAGCCCGAGAAATGGGGCGCCACGGTGTCGGAGATCAAGCACCGGCTTGACCTGTTGCCTCGCCCGCGCCTGTGTTATCTGCAGATTCCCGCGGCTGACGTCCACGAGTCCGCGGCTTTCTACGAGCGGGTATTCGGCTGGAACATCAGGGGGCGGGATACCGATCACCCAAGCTTCGACGATGCCACCGGAAACGTGAGCGGGGCCTGGTTCACTGGCCGGACCCCTTCCCGCGAGGCCGGTCTGCTGCCGTCCATTTGGGTCGACAACATCGATGCGACGTTGGCGCTGGTGGCGGCACACGGCGGCGAAATCGTGGACCCGCCGCACCGCGACGCGCCGGACAGCACAAGCTTGATCGCGAATTTCCGCGACCGGGCTGGCAACCTGATGGGACTCTACCAGGAACAGCCGCGCTAGCTTAGCTGTTAGCCGGCACGCTCGCGCGAAAGCTTCAGTTTAATGAAATGTTTCGCCGCTACAGTGACACTAATCACTGTACGCCGACCCGTTCGCCGGCGACTTCTTTTCACAGCGGTGAGGGTATTTCATGAAGAAGACGATACTGTTGGTTGGGTTAGGCGCGGCGCTATTTACCGTGGGATGCTGCAATCCTGCAAACATCGGTTCTCAACCTGTTACTTAAGCTTCTATTTTCTGGGGAACCGTATCGACAACCGGCTGACGCTGACCCCCATCGCCGAAGACAGCCGGCTTCCCTTCCGCGCCGGCGCGGCCGTACCCGCGGAAGACGTGTTGAAGTCGATCGTTCCTCTAGCTCAGTCCTACAACGGTCTGCCACAATAAAGACCGCAAATAAGAGCATCAAAAAACGGGCGAGAAGAAAACATGGATTTGGCGCTTGGTGAGTGTAAGCTGCCGAAGGATAGGGCGTAGCCAATTGCCAGTTGCCATCCACACTCGAACCACCGGACTGGGGATTGACTGGCGTTACAGGGACGCTGGTCGTACAACGGATTGGCAACGGGCTGGCAAGAGTCAGACCCGTGTTGCAAAGCCACGGAATCTGAGCGGTTGCAGTGTGGCGAACATTAGCATCGCTCCGATAGCGGGCATCATCGTTCCGGACTGCGTTGTTAGAGAAAACATCCATTTGTCCCTTAGCTGAGAGTCGGTGTCGACCCTTAGCTCTATAGCTTCTACTGCTAATTACTCGAGTGTCAAGGTTGCAGAAGTGAATTCCACCCGGAAGCCCGTGTAGTTTCCAGTGTTCCCGTCAGGGAAGGGTATATTATAGAGCACAAAATACAGGTAGGCGAAAGTATCAGGCACGACCGTCGCTCCGAAGTGAAATTTATTCCAAGCGTATTGGGCGCCCGTTTCACCTGGAACTGAAGTGAGAGAAGGTAGCGCCAGACCGCGACAGTGTTGTCGGTCACCCGCAGAGCTTTCCAGTGGTCGGCCCAGAATGATCGCATTAAGCTCATCGTCGGCCATTAGTTGGCCGGTAACGGTCAGAACATATTTGGCGTTAGCAGATGTACTTGGCGGAATTGCGATGGCAGTCCGGTAAATGTACCAGCCGCCTGCCGTGTTGGCGTCAGACAGGGGCGTGATCCATTGTGACAGTCCGTCCTTGGGGTCAAACCAACCCTGTGCAGCGGTATCTACCCATGCAGGGCCGAACGTCGTCAGCTTACACGGATCTGGTGCTTGCTGGTCCCAGGATGCTGAAGGATACGGCGTAGCCAATTGCCAGTTGCCATCGATACTAGGGCCACCGGACTGCGGATTAACAGGCGTCACTAGGGTACTAGCCGTGCAACCGATTGGCAAGGGACTGGCAGGCGTTAAGCCGGTGTTGCAAAGGCCCGTTGCTGGTATAGTTGTTTGTGCGACCGCCGCAGACGATAGCAGCAGCACTGAAATTAGCATGCACGGTTTTGATTGAATCCTCAGACAAGACATTATTACCTCCGCTATTTGACGGCTTTTGGCATCCTCAGCAGTGAAATACATCAACTTGCTCCGCTCTCCCGAGGAGAATCTATCTTACGGGGTACCACCCAAGCTCCCGGCCACGAGAGGCACGTATGAAATTGCGGCTCCAGAGGGGTCGCTGAATCCCAACTTGACGATTACCGAAGTATTAGGGGCCAACGAAGATCCTTCGGGAAGGGCTTCAAGGTATCTGCTGCCAATCGGCGCAAAACATGCCGTAGCACCCGATTTGTTCGCGAGTGTGACAGCCGTTGGGAGGTCTTCCAAAATGAAGAACAGCGGACCTGCCACTGCCGTTGTGCCTGTGTTGGTCAGAGTGACTTCCTGGACGTATACCTTCAAGGCCGGATCGTAGACGATCTGGCTGCTGGAAATCCCGATTGTTTCTGTAACATAAGCATGGCATGTGCTGACCGTGAGGCCTGAAAACACTCCACGGCTGAAGTTCTCGTTGCCCGTATCGGTGATTGTCACGCTGGTCAGTACTTGGTTCGCAAAGGCGGCGGGCAGAATATATTCCTGGCGATCCAAGCGCTGGCCTAGTCCGTTTGTCCAAACCTGCATGGTGCTGGTATTGTTGATCGTGTTTTGAAAGCCGTCGTTGTTGTAATCGCGGACATTCACGCCGCCCACCAGCGGTTGAGTGACAGTCGCGCCATCACTCCCAGTGAACGTCACGAACAAATAGGCTTTCGGACCTGGCTGGCTCCAGAACGTGTTGAGCAGGGTAAAGACAGAAGTGACGCCCGGCACGCCAACGGGAACCGTGAGGCTGACGGTACCCGCTCCACAATCTGCTGCTGCTGCGCCCAACCAAACGTATTATTTGGACCGGTTGGAATGGCGAAAGGGACGCCCCCTAAATTCTGGTTGCCCGTTGGAAAGGTATCTCCGTTGGCGATGACCCCGTCACATTCCGGACCTGTCCAGGGCGTGTTCATCAGACTGCTGACATCAATGGGAGTCTCGGCGGCTCTCGCCGGGCCGACGGCGAGCGGACACAAAGCCGTCGCGGCAAGCGCTACCACCAGCAAATATCGTTTCATTCAGGTTTCCTCCGTCTCCGCCAAGATTTCGATTTGCCTTTGCCGGTGGCATCCCACTTCCCGGCTTGGGCTTCCTGACGGTATTCAATCATACATGTAATAATCACGTCTCGCGGAAAAAGGTTGCGCAAAACTTTGAGCGGACGGAATCGAACTGGTTCCGGAGACCCTGCCGATCGCAGGCGGCTGGCGAACCCGCCGCGTCGTATACTCTCTTTATGAATCGCCGTGAGTTCCTATACACCAGCGCCGCGGGTTTGGCCCTGTCCGCCGCCGGCTACACCCCGGCTTACGCCGACGACAAGCCCCGGCGCGTCGGAATCATCGGCCCGGGCTGGTACGGCAAGACCGACCTGTTCCGCCTGATCCAAGTGGCGCCGGTCGAAGTGGTCTCGCTCTGCGATGTCGACAAGCAGATGCTTGCCCGCGCCGCGGATCTGACCGCTACCCGGCAGGCGTCCGGCAAGAAACCGCGCACCTACAGCGACTATCGGGAGATGCTCAAGGAGAAAGACCTCGACATCGTGCTGATCGCTCCGCCGGATCACTGGCATGCCCTGGCCATGATCGCCGCAGTCGAAGCGGGCGCCGACGTCTACGTCCAGAAACCCATCAGCGTCGATATTCGCGAAGGCCAGGCTATGCTGGCCGCGGCCCGCAAGCACCAGCGCGTGGTGCAAGTGGGCACACAGCGCCGCAGCACGCCGCACATTATCGAGGCGCGCGACCGCTTTATCAAGGAAGGTAAACTGGGCAAGATCGGCCTGGTCCAGATCTGCTGCTACTATCACATGCGCACCGCGGAGAATCCTCCCGACACCAGCCCGCCGCCGAATCTCGATTACGAAATGTGGACCGGCCCCGCGCCCATGCGCCCCTACAACCGGCTGGTGCACCCGCGCGGTTGGCGCGCGTTCATGGAATATGGCAATGGCATTGTGGGCGATATGTGCATCCACATGTTCGACATGGTGCGCTGGATGATGGACCTCGGTTGGCCGAAGCGGGTTTCTTCGGAGGGCGGCATTCTGGTCGATAAGCAGTCGAAAGCCAACATCTCGGACACGCAGACCGCCACTTTCGACTATGATGACTTGAAGATCGTGTGGCAGCATCGCACCTGGGGCGCGGCCCCCGATCCCGATCCTAACTATGCCTGGGGCGCGACTTTTTTTGGCGATAAGGGCACGCTGAAGGTGAGCGTGTACAGCTATGATTTTGTGCCCGAGGGAGGCAAAGGCGCGGTGCATCGCGACGTCACGTACGAATTCGAGCAATACCCGGTCGATAAAATCGAGCCGGATCTGGAGCGCCACGTGGCGCCCGCCATCCGGCATCACATGCAAGACTTCCTGGCGGCCATCGATGCGCGGTCCAAGCCAGTCGCCGACATCGAGGAAGGGTACATCTCGACCACCAGTTGCATTCTCGCCAATCTGTCGATGAAACTCGGGCGGACCCTGGCTTGGGACCCGCAAGCGGGGCGCATCGCGGGCGACGATGGCGCAAACCGGCTGCTGGCCAGGCCGTACCGTGCGCCGTACGTGCATCCGGGGGTGGCCTGATGCGAGCCGCCGCGGTCCTGATCCTTCTCGCCGGCGCCGCGTGCGCACAGGAGCCCTGCACCGTAGCGCGGCCCACCGCGACATTACAGGTGCCGCACGTGGCCGGCGATCCGCCCCTTTCCGCCGACCCTTCTGCGCCGGCCTGGCGCGGCGCGGGCAAGGCGGGCGTCACTTCCATTTCGAAGGATTGCAGCAAGCAGATCGACTACCCGGCGCTGCTCAGCCAGGTACGCTCGTTCTGGACCGACACGCATCTCTATCTGCTCTTCAGTTGTCCTTATACTGAGTTGAATCTGTTCCTGCCCGCGCTGGGCGGGGGCCCGCGCAACAAGCTCTGGGATCGCGATGTCGTCGAGATGTTCCTGGGAGACGACTGGAAGAACATCCGCCACTATCGCGAATTCGAGATCGCCCCCACGGGCGATTGGATCGACCTGGCCATCGATCTAGACCATGACAGCTACGACCAATCCTGGCGCTCGGGATGGACCACCGCCGCACGCATCGACAAAGAAGCGCACGTCTGGTATGCCGCTGCGCGCATCCCGCTGAGCGCCATCAGCAGTTCCCCGGTGAAGGCGGGCACGAAATGGCGCGCGAATCTCTATCGCATCGAGGGCCTGGGGCCGGATTCGGGGCGGCGCTTCCTTTGCTGGCAGCCCACCTGCGTGGTTAATCGCGATCCCAACCATGTGCCCGAGAACTTTGGCACGCTGGTCTTCACCGGCGGCGCGGACGCACTTGCAGCCGGCCGGCTGCGGTTCGAAGAGCGCTGTGGCGGCTGCCATGGCGCGGACGGCACGGGCGGCGAGCGCGCTCCCGCGATAGGCAGCGTAGACCGCGATCGCCTGCGTTCCGACGAAGCCGCGCGCGGCCTGATCCACGAGGGCCTTCCCGATGCCGGCATGCCCGGCTTCAATTTAGCCGAGCCTGAACTTTCGCAGATTGTGGCATTCGTGCGCTCGCGGGTGACGCCGGCCAGCCAGAGCATGCCGCCGGGCGATCCCGACGCGGGCCAGGCGTTCTTCTTCGGTGCAGGCGGCTGCGCGCAGTGCCACATGATGAATGGCCGCGGCGGCGTGACCGGTCCCGATTTGAGCAATTCCGGATCGGAGCTGACCCTCGCCGAGATGGAGCAATCGCTCCTGAAACCGACCGCGCGCCGCAGGCCGGGATTTGAAGTAGCCACGGTACGATTGCACTCGGGCGCTCCCGTGCGCGGCTTTCTGCGCAACGAGAGCCTGTACGATCTCCAGGTGCAGGGGTTCGATGGACGGCTCTATCTGCTGCGGCGCGATGAAGTGAAGGGCATCGACCGCGACCTGGTCTCATACATGCCCGCGCTCGCAGCCGGCGAAACCGAGCTACGGAACCTGGTTGCCTACCTGGCCCATCCGCCCGCCAGCCTGCCCGTGGGCGACCGCGTAGATCTGCCCGGCGCCATCGCCTGGGATCGCGTCGCACATCCGCGGCCCGGCGACTGGCCCACTTATCACGGCCAGTTAAGCGGCAATCGCTATAGCGCGCTCGACCGGATTACGCCGCGCAATGTGAGCCAGCTCGCGCCCCGCTGGATCTTCCCCATCCCCAATGCGCGCCACCTGGAAGTCACCCCGGTGGTGGTGGATGGCGTCATGTACGTGACCAACGTGAATGCCGCCTGGGCGCTGGACGCCGCCACCGGACGCGAGATCTGGAGCTACGAACGCCCCCGCAGCAAGGGCCTCTCCGGCGATGCGTCGGGCGGCATCAACCGCGGCGTGGCCTTGTTGGGCGACCGTGTTTACATGGTCACCGACAACGCCCATCTGCTTGCGCTGCATCGCCTGACCGGTGCGCTCCTATGGGACGTCCAAATGGCCGATTCGAACCAGAATTACGGCGCCACGTCCGCGCCGCTGCTGGTGAAGGATCTCGTCGTTTCCGGGACCTCCGGCGGCGACGAAGGCATCCGCGGATTCGTAGCCGCCTACAGCGCCGCCACCGGCCAGCGCGTCTGGCGCTTCTGGACGGTGCCTTTGCCCGGTGAGCCTGCCGCCGCTACCTGGGCGGGCCGCGCCATCGAGCATGGCTGCGCATCCACCTGGCTGACCGGCACCTACGACCTCGAAACCGATACGATCTTCTGGCCCACCGGCAATCCATGCCCGGATTTCAACGGCGACGAGCGCCGCGGCGACAACCTGTATTCCGATTCCGTGGTGGCGCTCGACCCGCAAACCGGCGCGCTGAAATGGCACTATCAGTTCACGCCGCACGACCTGCACGATTGCGATGCTACCGAAACGCCCATGCTGGTGGATGCGCCCTACGGCGGCCGCCAGCGGAAGCTGCTGCTGCAAGGGAATCGCAATGGGTTCTTCTACGTGCTCGACCGCACCAATGGCCAGTTCCTGGGCGCGTCGCCCTTTGTGCATGCGTTGACCTGGGCGAGTGGCATTGGTAAGGACGGGCGGCCTTTGCTGGTGCCCGGCAGCGAACCGGCGCCGGCCGGCGTCCGCGCCTGCCCATCGATGGACGGCGCCACCAACTGGATGTCCACGGCGTTCGATCCGGGTACGCGGCTCTTCTATCTGCTCGCGCTCGAAAAGTGCAACATTTTCTCGAAATCTCCACCGGTCTGGAAAGCCGGTGAGTCGTACTATGGCGGCGGCGCGCGGGAGGTTCCCGGCGAAACGCCCCGCCAATATCTGCGCGCGCTGGATCTCGAAACCGGCAAAATCGCCTGGGAGGTTCCGCAGTCGGGCGCTGAGGAGAGCTGGGGCGGCGTGCTGGCGACTGCCTCCGGACTGCTCTTCTATTGTGACGGCTCGGGCGCCTTCGCGGCAGTGGATGCGGCCAGCGGCGCGCCGCTCTGGCACATGCAGCTCAACACGGCGTGGAAGGCGTCGCCGATGACCTACACGGCCAAAGGAACGCAGTATGTAGCGGTAGCCGCGGGAGGTAACGTACTGGCGTTCGGACTACCGGACTGAATCAATAAATAGACCAACAACCCGGCGTGATCAGTTCCAACAGGTGCGCATCCGGATCGCGGAAATACAGGCTGCGCCCGCCGCGCGGCCACTCCACCGCGCTCTCGATCGCGATCCCGCGTGCCTCCAACCGTCGCTGCCAGTCCGCTTCCGCGGCGGCGGGGATGGAGAACGCCACGTGTGTGTGCCCCGCGCCATCGTGCGGCGGAATCGTACCGCCGGGCGTAGGGATGGATTCGAGCGTTGCCCCCTTGTGGAAAAGCAGCAGGACGTTGCGGTCCGCCACGCTCATCGCCGAAAAGCGCTCGTCGCCGATCAGCTTCTTGAATTCGCAAACATCCTCGTAGAAGCGCGTGGCGCGCTCCAGGTCGTCGACGTACAAGCACGTTTCGACGACCCCTGTTACTTCCGGCATCAAGATCATTGTATCTCGCTGCGACCTTCTGCGCTCCACGCGCATCGAAAACGTCAGCATTTGGTGTGCTTATGGTGAAGCCGGTCCTGCTCACGATTGACGACGACCCCGAAGTCCTGAAGGCCGTCGAGCGCGATCTGCGCCGCCAGTATGCCGCGGACTATCGTGTCCTCTCGGCCAACTCCGGCCAGGCCGCGCTCGATCTGCTCGATAAGCTGGAGCAGCGCGGCGAGCCGCTGGCCCTGTTCCTGGTCGACTACCGCATGCCCCAGATGACCGGCATCGAGTTTCTGTCGCGCGCCATCCCTGCCTTCCCCGATGCCAAGCGTGTGCTGCTCACGGCCTACTCCGATACCGAGGCCGCCATCCGCGCCATCAACGAGATCAAGCTGAATCATTACCTCCTGAAGCCCTGGGATCCTCCAGAGCAAAACCTCTACCCGGTGTTGGACGATCTGCTCGGCGATTGGCAGGCGTCTTACCGGCCGCCCTTTGAAGGGCTGCGAGTGCTGGGCACGCGATGGTCGCGCCGTTCCTACGAACTCCGCGAGTTCCTGGCGCGCAACCAGGTGCCCTATCACTGGCTTGACGTGGAGGCGGCCGATCGCGAACCGGAGGTGCGCCGCGCCATGGACATGCTGGCGCCCGACGAGCGGCACTTTCCGGTGGTCCTCTTTCAGGATGGCGGCCGCCTGCCCGATCCCACCCACGCGGACCTCGCCGGCCGCATCGGCTTCAACACCCGCGCGGGCGCCGCGTCCTATGACCTGATTATCTTGGGCGGCGGTCCGGCAGGCCTCGCCGCCGCCGTCTATGGCGCATCCGAGGGACTGCGCGCCGTGATCGTCGAGCGGGAAGCGCCCGGAGGCCAGGCCGGCCTCAGCGCCCGTATCGAGAATTACCTGGGCTTTCCGTCGGGATTGAGCGGCAGCGATCTGGCACGCCGCGCGGTTACGCAGGCGCGGCGCTTCGGCGCTGAAATCCTCACGCCGCAGGAAGCCGTCGAATTGCGGATTCAGGATCCGTACCGCATCGTCCGGCTGGCCGATGGCAGCGAGATTTCCGCCGAGGCACTGCTCATCGCTACGGGCGTCCAATGGCGGAAGCTGGACGTGCCGGGCATGGATCGCCTGGCCGGCGCCGGCGTTTATTACGGAGCCGGCTCGACAGAAGCGCTGTCTTGCCGCGACGACGACGTGTATATCGTGGGCGGAGCCAACTCGGCTGGACAAGCCGCCCTCAACTTCTCACGCTTCGCGCGGCGCGTCGTGATGCTGGTGCGCGGCAAGTCGCTGGGCGCCACCATGTCGCAGTATTTGATCGATGAGATCGCCCGCACTGCGAACATACAGGTCGAATATCAGACCCAGGTGGTGGAGGTTCATGGCGAAGACCACCTGGAGGCCATCACCATTGAATGCGGCCAGACCAACACGCGCGACCGCGTGGCGGCTTGCACCCTATTCATATTCATCGGCGCGCGCCCCGGCACCGATTGGCTGGAAGGCGTCGTGGCGCGCGACGAGCGCGGCTTCATCCTTACTGGCCCGTCCTTGGTGCGCGGCGGCAAGTCGCCCCAGAGCTGGATGCTCGAACGCGATCCCAGTCTGCTCGAAACCAGCGTCCCCGGCGTCTTTGCGGTGGGCGACGTGCGCCACGGCTCCGTCAAGCGGGTGGCCTCCGGTGTAGGCGAAGGCTCCATCGCAATTCAGTTCGTGCACCAATACCTGAGCAAGGCGTAGAAAACACTCTTGGGAATACGCACGGCTGGGGCTGCTTACTTGCCCAATTCGGCCTTCAGTTGCCGATAAGCCGTCTCTTCGTAATTAGTTTTTAGCCGCTCGTGTCCTTCGCTGGCCGGACGCGGCGGTTCGCGGCGCTCTGCATGGCCCAGCAGCCCGGCCGCTTCCTCGTCGTTGGGGTTCCTTACGAGCACGGCGCGAAAACTGTCGGCCGCCGCCGGGTACTGTCCAGCCTTCCACAGCGCGTATCCCAGGTTGAAGTGATAGTCCGGATCCGCATTGTCCCCTTCCAGCGCCTTGCGGAAGCTCCCGATAGCCGCCGCGGGGTTGCTCCGCGTTTGCGCCGCGCCCAGATCGTTGTAGACTTCGTTCAGCGGCACGCTAGCCGCTACAATCTCGAAACATTTCGCGGCGGCTGTGTAGTCGCCCATTTGATAGTTGCACAGGCCCAGGAAGAACTGCGCCTCCAGATAGTGCGGATCGCCCGGATGCACGCGCCCCAGCCACCCGCCTGCCACGCGGTAATCCTTCTTGTCCCAATACGACTTGCCCAGTTGGAAGCACGGTTGAGAATACGCGGCGTCGAGGCGTGCCGCCTGCATGAAGAACCGGTGCTGCTGCTCCGGGTTTGCCGCCAGGAGTCCGCGGATATAGCTCTCCAGCGCATCCAGCCGCACGCGCGGCCGGGCGCGCAGAAACTCCTCCTCAGTGGGCGCGGTTTTTGGGGATAGCGCCTTCAACACCTGCCAGCTCAGCCGCGCCTCGAGAGCCGCCAGATCTTCCACGGCGCCGGACTCCGCCAACTCCGGGCCTTGCTCGAACCGCTTCAGGTTCAGGATGCGCGCACCGATCCGTAATACTCCGCGCGATCCGCCCGCAGCCGGTCCCCCCGGCGCCAGATCGTAATGGCCGTAGACCACTTCGGAAGCGTCCAGCGCTTCGCCAGCCTTGATGATGGATGCCCGCGTCAACACGGCGTTCGACCTTAGCGACAGGCGCCGGAACGCTTCCAGACGGTCCTCGCGCTCCAGCGCGAGCACGCCTTCGGAGACCAGCGATTCGCGCACCGCCTCGGAAATACTTTCGCCGATCCAGTCCACATTCGAGGAATTATTCGCCGCGTTCGATTGATTGAAAAAAGGAAGGACAAGCACGGTTTCCGCGCGAACCACAAACACGGTGGAAACCATGCAAAACAGAGCCGCGAGCCGATGCATCTAACTTCAGTTTAGCAACGGCCATCTAGGACCATGCAGGGCCACGCTGGGTTCTGGGCCGGCCGGCGC
>DATKFU010000326.1:0-4727 GCA_035511215.1 Bryobacteraceae bacterium
GGAATGCCTGATCCAGAGCACCTCGGGCTCTACGGATGCCACTGTTATGAAGGTGTGCAGCAACACGCAGACCTGGACTCAGGTCACCTACAATCTGAGCAAGTACATTGGCAAGACCATTCGGCTGTACTTTGGCGTGCATGGCAATGGTTATTCCCCGGACTACGTTTACATGTACGTCGATGGCATCAGCATCACACTGTAAACGGCTGCGGCGGAACGGCATTTTGAACCTCACTGCGGCACTCCAGGCGGCGGCCTTGCTGGCCACGGCCGTCTGGGGCGCTGATGTACCTCTTCATTTTCTAGCCGCCAACGACGACTCGGTGGCCCCCTTTCCGCCCAATACGGTCAGTCTTTACGCCATCGCCGCCGATGGCACGCTGACAAATCCGGCGCGCGTATCGACGGGCGGAAACGGCATGGCAGGCGGTTATTTCGGCGCCTCCCGCATCCTGATCGCGCCGCGTGGCTCGGAAGCTTGCATCTACGCCTCCAACTCGCAGTCCGAAACCATATCCAGCATCGATGTACGCACGCTCAAACTGGCCGGTGTCTTTCACGGCTCCCACAGCGATAACAAGTTGGCTAGCGACGGCATCGGCTTGGCCGGTAGCGATACTCATCTCTACGCCGCGTTCTCGGGTTCCGGCAACATCGGAACATTCCGGATCCGGCCCGACTGCGCGCTCGAGTTTGTGGGCGATCTCCACGCCCAGGGTTTGAATGGCGGCCCTGCGGAAGGTATGGCAATCCATGGGAACCTACTGGTGGCCGCTTACGGCGATGGTTCCATCGAATCCTTCAATATTTCCGGCGGCATGCCGGTTTCGAATGGCGATGCCCAGTTCGACGCCGGCGCAAAAGCCGATTGCGTTTCCGACGCAGTGGATATCACTCGCGACGGTCACTTCGCCATTCTCGGCTGCGGCTCTACCGCGAGCGCCGTCGAAATCTCTGACATCTCCTCTGGGAAGCTGACGCCCACCGTGGCGTACAATCTGGGCGTGGCGTGGAATTCCGGCAGCGTCCGCCTCAGCCCGGATGAGCGCCTGCTGTACATCTCCAACAGCTCGGGCGGACGCATCACGGCCGCGTTTTTCGATAAGGCGACAGGCAAAGTGCGGCCGGGCTGCACTTCCCGCCCACTGCGCGGCTTCTACTCAAAATACGCGTACATCGGCGCCGTGGCCACCGAACTTGCCGCGGGCACGGGCGGCCTCCTCTATGTGCCCGAACTGGGCACGGATAACAAGTCCTACATCGGATTGTTGCGCTTCACGCAGACAGCAAACGGGTGTACGCTTACGGAAACAGCCAATTCACCTGTCGCGGGCAGCCAGGCGACGGCGTGGCTGTCGATTGGAGTGTACCCTCCCAGGCCGTTCTAAGGACTGTACGCGCGAACAGTGATGACGACGGCTGCGAGGAGGTGATCACGGTGACCCAGGCAAGCATATCCTGGCTTTTCCTGAGCGACGTACGTGTCTGGAACGGCGGGCCGTCCGGCGGCTGGACAGGAGGCTTGCGGGGTATTCCGCTGCAGATCCGTATGAGGGATGCTCTCCGAGCCTCCTGCGTTCAGCAGGTGAGCAGGAGGAGAATCAGCCCTCGAATCGTCCCTCCGTCGGTCGGCGAAGCGCCTGCTGGGTGTTTAAGGCGATCAGCGCAGTCAGCGCGATCGGCAGCCAGCCGGTGGCGCGGTGGCGGCTACCGGCACGAGGACTGGTTTCGGTGGCGCGGCGCGCCAAACCGGGTAGGTCCTGGCGGGTGCCTTGGCGCCCCGCCGAATCGCCGCGCCAGCACCCGCCGGACGCAGGCTGAGATTTTAATCGAAGGCGCTGCGCAGCCGCGAGTAAGAAAGCCAAGGTGTGAAGATCACCACCTACCACATCGTCGCGAGCTCAGGTCAAAACCTCCGCGCCGCCGTTCCAGAAGAGGCCGCCGCATAGGCGGCCCAACTCGTTTGCCCGGCGAGAACCTTCGAGTAATGCTGGATGCTCGATGATTACTATTGAGCCGGCGGTTTTGGCTTCCCGCTCAAAGTCCCGTGCATCTCGCCGTGCGGCCCCTGCTCGTATTGATCGAGTTTCTTCCCCTGCTCGTCGCTCAGGATCGCTCGCATCTTCTTGTCTGCCATCCGGCGCTGAGGTCTAACCTTGGCGAGACGCTGCTCGCGCGATAGGCTTTGATCCTGCATGACGTTTTTCGGTGGCGTCATGCAACTGCTGCAGGATGGGCCTGACCTTGGCCTGCTGCTTCGCGCTGAGACCGAGTTTCTCCTTCAGCACCTTAAGCTGCTCTTCGACCGTGGGGAGGCTGTCTTGCGCCTCGCCGCCTGGCTTAGCAGCGGATCGTTGCGCGAGCGCAGCGTTAGCGAACATCGAAAAGCTCATGATCGCAATTAAGGGAATGCGCTTCATTGTCGATCTCCTGTGAATGTCCGGGATGAAATTGAAAATAAGTTTCTGCTGGCGGTCCTTATTGCCTTACTATACGCAATGTAACGATGAAACGTGAGCAAGTCCAGCACTCGGCCGAGTTGCTGAACAAAGAGGCCATCAATGTCCAGCAATGACCGTTCCGGACCGCCCGCGAGGCTGTGGAACGTCGGAGCGGGCAGCATGCGTGTTAAAGGCGTCAGCGGGCCAGCGATCAGCAGGCAGCCGGCGGCGCGGTGGCGGCTACCGGCACGGCGGCCTGGTTTCGGCTGGCGCGGCGCCGCAAATCCGGGTACGTCTGGCGCGTCCCTGGCGCCCGCCGGATCGCCGCGCCAGCAGCCGTCGGACGCAGGCTGAGACTTTCAAAAGTAGGACGCCACGGGACGTATAACCGCATTCCTTTTGCTATGCTAGTGGAACTCTCGCTCACTCGGAGGGATGACGGAGCATGAACTCAGCGTCGGAGTTAATTAAGAACGTGGTGGAAACTTTGGGCATTCTTTGCGCCGGTGCCTGGGCGATTTCCACGTTTTGGTATCAGGACAGGTACGTGCCCTCCAAACTTCCGGTGCAGCTAGATGTGTCCACTGAACTCAGCGACATCGGGCGCAAAAACGGGCTGCATGCGCTCAAGGCACACGTGAAGCTCAAGAACTCGGGACGGCGAACAGTTTACTCCGTAGCCTCCTGGTATAATGTCGAGGCATTTAAGATCGACCCGGCCTTGAAGGGGCCCGCCGCCGACACTGAATACTACGTCGGTGTTGTAAAGGAGGCCCTTCCAAAGCCGGGCACCTCTTACTCGCCGGGTAGGCATCGCCGTTTCTACAGTGAGCAGGACCCGCTGGTTTGCGCCAATGGGGCTTTGCTGACCCCTGGCTACTGGTTCGACACATCCGAGGAAGCGTCTAGAGACTTCGTTCTGTATGTGCCAGACGACTCCGACTCGGTACGCTTCACCGCTGCAATCCAGATCACGTCCGCGCAGAGTACGTACACCACGGAATGGAAAGTCGACCCTCGGGCGTTCCTTTCAGCCGACGCTAAGTGCCCGTCGAAATGCGCGGCCGTCTTCGTTCCCACCTCGACGGCTGAACTCTCGTTTTGGCAAGCCGGGAAGTGAGGTTGTGACCGTCGGGACGAGTCCGGGATTCAACTAATGATCGCGGGAGCGGTGTGGCTCGTGGTTGCGGCCGGGGCCCGTGCTCTTCGACGAAACGACTCCTTGAGTTGAGGCCTATCCGCTATGATGCCGCGGCGAACTTCGCTAGAGACCTGCGCGAATGTGCGCGCTCTGCCCCGCTCTGCCCCACCCCCTACGCGCGCGCGTAAAACTTTTGTGCGCGCACCGGCGATAATGCGGAACGGGCGCGCCCGCGGACTCCAGCAGCACGCGCGCCGTTCTTGCCCAGCCGGCGGCACGGCGGCACATCGCCAAACGCACGGCGCGGGGCCAAGGCGGTGGCGGGAGTGGAGTGTGTGCCGACTACCGATTAGGGCGCGCGGCGCTTCCCGCCGCCAACGGCTTAAGCCCATGTGCCGGGCACACCGCCGATCCGGCGCGCCAGCAGCCGCGGACTGGATGCGGCCGGGAGTGGCGGCGAGGCGCGGAGCCCAATCTACATGGGATTGTGCGAGGACAAAGCCCGCCGGAAGCCGTTTGTGAGGCACAGTACGGTAGGCGAACGAACAGCGAATATGCTACGCTGCCCAAGTGAAGCATTGTCGCGTTGCGTTCCGGGATTCGGAAGGTGTCGAGCACGCGGTTGAAGTGGAAGCCCGGACACTATACGAGGCTGTGGGCCTGGCAATTGATCGCTTCCGGCGCTGTGAGCATGTCAAATACGAGCCAAAGGGTATGCACGAATTCATCGTGGCATCGCGCGAACCCACCACCGAGCACCGGCTGACCCGAAACACGTTTGACGCATGGCTCCGGCGGCCGGGCGGATCGCCCGCGGACGTCGCGCTAAAGACCAGACTGAAGGGCTTGTTGGGCGACGGCGTCGCCGCTAAATCTCAACAGCGCTAGAACGATCAGCGGAGTCAGCGACCGGCAGTCAGCCGGCGGCGCGGTGTTGCTTGCGCGGTGGCGGCTCCGGCACGCGGCTGGTTTCGGCTGACCCGGCGCACCGAATCCTGGCACGTCTGGCGCGTCCCTGGCGCCACGCCAGATCGCCGCGCCAGCAACTGCAAGGACGCCAAGACGCGCAATCGTGCGGCATCCTGGTCTCGGCTGTCGTGGTCACACGTCGGCGCCGTGCCCGTTCAAAGGGGCCGTCGCGG
>DATKFU010000327.1:0-6142 GCA_035511215.1 Bryobacteraceae bacterium
ATGGGGGGAGGTCGAACACGGTTCTCTCTATCCCGCGCTCCACCGGCTCCAGGTGCGCGGCTGGATCGCCTCCTTCTGGGGCACCTCCGAAAATAACCGCCGCGCGCGCTATTACCGCCTGACACCCGCCGGACGCAAACAATTGGCCGAGCAGACCAGCCATTGGGACCGCCTCGTGCGCGCGGTGAACCAGGTGCTGCGTCCCGTGGCGGAGTAGCCGGATATGGAATGGAGCCGGTTCGTTCGCCGCACGGAGTGGGACCGGGAGCGCGCCGAAGAAGTCGAGCAGTATATCGAGATCGAAACGGCCGACAACCTGGCGCGCGGCATGCCGCCTGCGGAAGCGCGCTCTGCAGCGCGCCGAAAACTCGGTAATCCTGCCCTGATTCGCGAGGAGATCTATCGCATGAACACCATCGGATTCATGGAAACGTTTTGGCGCGACATGCGCTACACGCTGCGCGTGCTGCGCAAGAGTCCCGGATACGCTTTGGTCGCCGTGCTTTCCCTGGCCCTCGGCATTGGCGCCAATACCTCCATCTTCTCGCTGGTGGACCAGGTGATGCTGCGCACGTTACCGGTCCGCGATCCGGCGCGTCTGGTGTTGCTGCACCGTGAAGACGGCCTGGCGGGCACCGCCGTCGAGGACAACAGCGAATCGGTCTTCTCGTATCCTATGTATCTGCGCTTGCGCGACGATGGCCGCGCATTCAGCGGCGTGATAGCCCGTGCTGGAACGGCGGTGACGATCCTGTATCAGGCGAATGCCGAATCCGCCGGCGCCGACTTGGTATCCGGCAATTTCTTCGGCGTGCTGGGCGTGCGGGCGGCCGCCGGAAGGCTGTTCACAACCGCCGACGATGACGCGCCCATGGCGCACCCCGTGGTCGTGTTGAGCCACGCCTATTGGGTCAAACGCTTCGCCGCCACCCCCGCCATCGTCAACCGGACCGTCCATCTGAATGGATTCCCGATGACCGTAATCGGCGTGTCCGCCGCGGGTTTCAACGGAATATCCCCCGGCAACATGCCGGATATTTACGTGCCCATTACGATGCTCGGCGCAGCCGTTCCGACTTGGAATGCCTTGGATAATCCGCGCTTCCGATGGTTGAACATCATGGCGCGCACGTCAGCGGGCATTCCCTTCGAAAAAACCCGGGCGGCAGCCGTCGCGGCTTACCGCGCGGCGCTCAACGCTGAGTTGGCGCGCCCCGGGGTCCATGCCAGCGACGCGAAGGCTTATCGCAACGCGCGCCTCGAACTCCGCGCCGCCGCGCAAGGCATCAACGAGCTTCGCAAGAACAACCAGGGAGCGCTGCTGGCACTCTCCGCCATGGTCGGTTTGGTGCTCCTGATTGCCTGCGCCAACGTGGCCAGCCTCACCATCGCGCGCGCCACGGCCCGGCAGCGCGAGTTGCGTATCCGGCTGGCAATCGGCGCGCGCCGCTGGGACTTGATCCGGCAGCTCCTGCTCGAAGGTCTGACGCTGGCCCTGGCCGGGGGCACCCTCGGTTTGCTGGTGGCGGATTGGACCACCCGCACTCTGCTCCGGATGCTCCCGCAAGATCTGGCGGGCGATTGGGTCACGGCCGGCCTGAACCCGTGGCTGCTCGCCTTTACGTTCGCCACGGCGCTGCTCAGCGGTTTGCTCTTCTCGCTTGTGCCGGCCATCCAGGCCACGCGTCCCGATCTCGCCGGGGCGCTACGATGCGGCGCAGCCACCGCCCCGCCTACCGGCACGGTGTGGCTCCGCAAGGTAGTGGTCACCGCGCAAGTGGCGCTCTCGCTGGTGCTGGTGGTGGCCGCCGGACTATTCGGCCGCACGCTTTTCAACATCGCCCGCATCGACCTGGGATTCCGGCCTCAGAATCTTCTCACTTTCAAAGTGGATGCCTCCCGCAGCCGCCCGAACCTGGCGGACTCTGTCGCATACTACGCCGATTTGAAACAGCGGATCTCGACCGTGCCCGGCGTCACGGGTGTTGGCGCGGCCAGCGGTGGACCGTTTTCCAATTCCAACCACTCCGCCAACATCACGCTCGAGGGATACCATCCGCCGAAACCGGAAGATGAGGTGGATGTCCAGGAGATTGCCGTAAATCCCGGCTTTTTCGCCGCGCTCGATATCCCCGTACGCGCCGGCCGCGAGTTCAGCGAGCGGGATGGCGCGGCGCCCAAGGCCGTGGTAGCCAACGAAGCGTTCGTCAAGCGTTACTGCAGCGGCCGCAATCCTCTTGGGTTGCATCTGATGTTTGGCGGCAGCAACCACCCCGTACTCGACCGCGAAATTGTGGGCGTCGTGGGCGACAGCCGCGGCACTTCGCGAGATCCGGCCCGCGAGGCTCTGTACTTTCCTCTCAGCCAGTGGGACAAACCCTCCAGCCTGATGTTCTACGTACGTAGCGCGGGCGATGCCGGTTTGCTCGGGCCGTCCATCCGCGCGGTGGCGCGCTCGGCCGACGCCAACGTGCCGCTCTGGGAAATGTCCCCGATCACCCTCCTCATAGGAGATTCGATCTACGTCGAGCGGCTGCTGGCAATGCTCTCGGTGGCGTTCGGCGCGCTGGCCACGCTGCTGGCCGCATTAGGGCTGTACGGCATCGTGGCCTTCACCGTCGCGCGGCGCACCGCCGAAATCGGCTTGCGCATGGCGTTGGGCGCGCTACCCGGCGACATGCTGCGCATGGTCGTGCTGGAGGCCGCGCGCCTGGCGCTGGCGGGCATCGTCATTGGGTCGGCGGCCGCGCTGGCTCTCAGCCGCCTGGTCGAATCGCAACTGTTCGGAGTGAAAGCCGCCGACCCCGTGATTCTCACCTGCGCGGCGGCGCTGTTGGCCCTGGTTGCCCTGGGCGCCGCGCTGGCGCCGGGGCTGCGCGCAGCGCGTATCGATCCCATGTCGGCACTCAAGTACGAATAGCGGCGCTGCCCGGATTACACTGGGCTTTCATGCTCGTACAAAGCTCCCTGTGCCTGATGGCCGGTATGGTGCGCGATCGCGCCATTTCGCCCGTTGAATTGGTCGAGTCCCACCTCGCCCGCATCGCTGCGCAGAATCCCCGCATCAACGCCTTCGTCACCGTGCTTGGGGATGAAGCCCGTGCCGCCGCCCGGCTCGCTGAAGACGCCGTTATGCACAGCGAGTCGCTGGGCCTGCTGCACGGCGTTCCGGTGACCGTCAAGGATAGCTTCGACATAGCCGGCCTGCCCACGCTGTGCGGCAGCCGTTTTCGCCTGGGTCACAAAGCCGCGCAGGACGCCGCCGCCGTAGCCCGCCTGCGCGCCGCCGGTGCGATCGTCCTGGGCAAAACCAACACGCCCGAATTTCTCTCCAACTACGAAACGGACAACTTCATCACCGGGCGCACCAACAATCCGTGGGACCTGGAGCGCACGCCCGGAGGATCCAGCGGCGGCGAGGCGGCCGCCATTGCTTCGTTCTGCTCGGCTGGAGGCATCGGCAGCGACGGCGGAGGTTCCATCCGCATTCCGGCGCATTTCTGCGGCATAGCCGGACTGAAACCGACCCCCGGCCGCATCTCCGCAAACGGCCATTTTCCGGTGATGAACCATCCCGGCGGATTGCTCAGCGTAGCCGGTCCCCTGGCGCGCTCGGCCGAAGACCTCCGCCTGCTGTTCGCCGCGCTGGCCGGATACGACAGCCAGGATCCCTTCTCTGCGCCCGTGCCGTTGCAGCCGTCGCATATTGCCGGTTTGCGTGTCGGGGTCGTCGAGCAGTTCTACAGCGTGCCAGTCGATCCCGAGATCCGGCAAACGGTGCAGCAGGCGGCCCACACGCTCGCCGATCTCATGATCCCCACGGAGCCTTTTGCGCCGCAAGGTCTGGAGCGCGCGCCGAATCTGTGGTGGTTCTTCTTCGGCCAATTGCCGGCGAGGTTGACGCAGCAGACCATCCAGGGCCGCGAGGCCGACGCGCATTGGACCGCCACCGAATTCTTGAAAGAAGCTTTGGAACAGCCTGCGCCCGGCGTGGAACAGCTCTTGCTGAACCTGGCCAAGCGCGACCGGATGCGCGCCGGCCTGCTGCGCCAGATGGAAAACTTCCCCGTGCTGCTGATGCCGCCCTGCGGGGTGACAGCGTTCCCGCACCGTTCGCGGCGCTGGAAAGTCGGAGACGAAGAGATCGGCCTGTTTCAAGCCATGATGCCGGCCACTCCATTCAATTTGCTGGGCCTGCCGGCTGTAGTAATCCCGTTCGGGAGGTCCGCCGGCGGGCTGCCCATCGGCGTGCAGCTTGTCGGCCGGCCTTATGAAGAGGAACTCCTGCTGGAGTTGGCCGTCCGCCTCGAAAACGCGCGCGGGCCGTTTGCGCCGGCCGGCGCCAGGCTCACTGCACCGTGATCCCCCGCGCCTCCAGCAAATCCGCTGTCCGCAATAGCAGATTCATCAGGTTCCGCCGGTAGCCCACCGCATTCTGCACCACGCTCGACTCGGCCGTTACCAGCGCCCCCTGCGCCTGCAGCACAAAGAAGATGGTGCTGTTGCCCAATTCGTATTTCTTCTGCTCCGCTTCCATGTACTTCCAGGGGTGAGGTTGGACTTCGTGGATAAGAATGCGCAACTGGCTGCAGAATATATGCGCGGCATTCTGGCGGGGCGAAGAAGCTGCAAGCCGCGCGGGGCTAAGGAGCTTACCAATAGCTAGCTCTTGACTGGGGAGCGGTCCGGTTGTAACGATTTCTGCATTCATTTCACTATCCCAAAGAAGGCAATGAAATCCGCGACTGGTTGTTTTCTTTGTCTGTTAACTCACAGTCTCTCCTTCGCGCAGGTCACGCCTGCGACGGTCAGAGTCACTCCACAATGGATTCCAACCGGCGCGATGCGGAGCCTACCGGTGCAATTGGTCGTGGCAATCGATACCAACAAGCAGATCGACGCCGCCAAGTTGGTAATTGCGATGCCTCAAGGCTTGTCTATAAGCGACCAAGGCAAACCAAAGGCCGGGAGCGCTGCCAGCGTGTCCGTCGATCTAGGCTCTATCGCCAGTTCCGTTTCGCGAAGCTTTTCGGTCACGCCGGACCCGCACCAACTGCAGAAAGCGGAGTACCGTATTCAACTGTCGCTCGATTACGCCGAGGGTGGCGTGTCGAGGTCGGTCGTCCAGTTTTACCCGATAACCGCCGCGCCCACCATCTCCGTGGCGATATACCTGTTCTTCGGGCTGTCCGGCATCTTCCTGGGCTATTGGATAAGAATTTTCGTAAAGATTTTGTCCTCCACGACCCCGCCGCAGCCCGCACCAGTTGCCACAGGCAATCCGCCACAGAACCCCGGCAATATTACGGCCTGGGTGATGCGTCACTACTACGCCGTAGATATGAGTGTTACCGAGATCATCGGCTTCATGGTGCTGATTGCCATGATCAAGGACGGCAATCCCCCCGACAACGGCAGCTATTGGTACAGCTCCCTGGCAACCGGATTGGGACTGGGTACGCTTACCAACAGCGACCTATTCACTCGTTTAAGGTAACCGTATGGCAAATCCTGTAATCAGTATTCTGCGCGCGGGCGATACCACGAAATCCGATCCTTTCACCATATGTATCGCGGCGAATCCCGCGCTCGAAGCCCCGTGGCAAACGGGCCAGTTCGTCATCGACCCGATCGTCTCAGACCCCGCGGCCTTCGACGCCTGCGCGGACTACATCAACCAATCGCTCTTCGGCGGACTGCCGAACCAGTTGGAGCCAGTGCTCTCGGATCCAGCAATCGCACCCTTGGTCCGCGTGACCTCCCTATTCGAATCGGGATTGCCGCTCGCCGATCCGAACTCGCTGGTGGCACAGGACCCCAGCAGCAATCTCTTGATTGCCCGGCGCGCGGTCTTTCGCGCCTTTCTGGCCGCGCGGAGCCTCAACGCGGACGTGGTCTACGCCGTGTCCAAGTCGGGAACGCACACCCGCGCGAGCGCCTGGTTCACTTCCGACGACGATGCGCAAGCCGGAGTCCCGTTCACTCTGGACGGGCAGGCGCTGACTCACCGCTACCAGTGCCTGATTCCGGGAACCATTGCAATCCACTCCGCTTCCACTTCGCTGACGGCGGTGCACGAGTTTCATCATGCAATTTCGAGCTACAGCAACGGCAGCATCGTGGATCTGTATGTAGACAGTAA
>DATKFU010000328.1:0-6015 GCA_035511215.1 Bryobacteraceae bacterium
GACAAAAACATGATGAGAGATTCGCTCTTTACGCTGCAACTGAAGCGCCTGCTGTAACGGGTCGCAATCTTCCCGCGCATAGCGAGCAGTTTTTCTCAGATTAGTCCCTGCCTCGCTGGAGTGGATCGAGAGGCAGCGCCGGAACCGAGCGTGCCAAACTCGGCGGGAGTCAGTACGTCCGCCATGGCTTCCCACTCTGCGGACGTGTCCATCATCGCGATGACATCGGCTTGCGGCAGGGAATCGTCCGGCTTCGGGTTAATGGGGATAGGCACGGGCGCCAGGCCGTTAGGGAATGCGACATGGGTCGCTCTGGCGGCTTCGGCGGTGGGCGCTTGCGGCTGCAGCGCACCGAACTTGAGCTGACTCGCCATGTCACTGGGGTGCTGTATCTCCGCATCCGTATATCGGGCAAAACGCATGTTATCTCCTCGAAGGTTGCCTTCAGGGCAAGCGGTAGGCGGGCCTGCCGCCGGGTCCGTTGAAGAGTGCGTTTAGAGTGCCGGGCATTTCAGGTTGCAACGAAAAATTGACCCTGACGATGACAGTCTTTGTGGGGCGGGCAATCCTGCCCAATGCCACTTACTTTTCTCGCTACCGAACACCTGCATTAATCGTGGGGCAGGACTCCAGCACCGCCGGCCGGCGTCCACACCGGCCTTTTCGTGCTCGGATACAGCTCATTTCGTTGAGCGAAGAGCGGGTCCTGGAGGACCCGCGCAGGCCTGGAGGCCCGCCCCACAGTTAATGCAGCATTCCAGGTTTTAGGAAAAGTAAGTGGCATTGGGCAATCCCGCCCTCCGTTCGTAGCGAAGCTGAACAGCGATTTTAAACCAACCGGAGTTACCAATTCACGAGCCTGCGAATCCCCCGGGCCTGCCTCTTGCTGGCGATGAACTCCTGTTCGTTACTCAGCGTGATGAGCCAGCGCTGGCTGCTTAGGGCGCTCATTTTGCGGACATGATCCACGTTCACCAGGGCATTGCGGTGGATGCGCTGAAAGCCGGCGCTTCGCAGCCGCTCCTCCAGCACCTTAAGAGTCTGGGTGGCCTGGTACCGCTTGCGCGCGGTAGTGATCCAGACGATGTCGCCCTCGGCGTGGAACGCGAAAATCTCGCGCGCGTCGAGCAGAAAATATTCGGCGCCGGCTTTCCCCACGATCTTCTTCAGAGGCTTTCCGGGAAGCAGCGGCTCCGCGATTTCCTGCAGGCGCGCCAGCCTCTCGACGGCCTCCTGGCCCGTGATGCGCCGAACCTTCTCGATGGCCTCGGCCAGACGGTCCTGCCCGACGGGCTTCAACAGGTAATCGATGGCGCCGGCCTCGAACGCCTCGAGCGCGTACTTGTCGTAAGCGGTCACGATGACGATCACCGGCATGTGCGTCCCGTGGCGGATCTTGCGGATCACTTCGAAGCCGCCCATTTCGGGCATCTGGAGATCCAGCAGGACAAGGTCCGGGTGCCGGCCGCCGATTTGCTCCAGCGCGGCTGCCCCGTTGTCGGCCTCGCCAATTATGTCGACGCCGCCTATGAACTCCAGATCCTCACGCAGGACTTTGCGCGCGACCGGTTCGTCGTCTACGATCAACGTCTTCAATCCCATGGCTATGAAAGCGCGGACGTGCGCACGAGTGGGAGGCGCCCGCTGGGACCGGCACGCATTCGGGCTTGCGCCACAGGGTTGATCGGCAGGACGAAAGCCACGCTGGTGACGCCGTCGGCCGCTTGAATATCGAAGCGGGCTTCCGGACCGTAACACAGCTCCAGGCGTCGGCGGACGTTGTTCAGTCCGATGCCCGATTGGGACGGCGACAGGCCAGCGGGTCTGTCCCACATGCCGGAGTTAGAGACCTCCACGGAGACGGTCCAAGCGTCCGCCCGGATTTTGAGGTGGACGAATCCCGCCCCCTGACGGGAGGCCACGCCGTGCTTCACCGCATTTTCGACCAGCGGCTGAATGGAAAGCAAGGGGATGGTCACGCGCAGCGCGGATGGGTCGATGTCCACCTCCGTGTGAAGCTTGGCGCCGAGGCGCAATTCCTCGATTTCCAGATAGGCGCGCACGATGCGCAGCTCCTCTTCAACTTCTACCAAAGCGCGCTCGGAGCGCAACAGGTAGCGATACACATCCGCCAGGTTCAACACCAGCCGGCGGGCCTCCACGTTGCCGCGGTCGATGGTGCCGTACAGCGTGTTCAGCGAATTGAAGAGAAAGTGCGGGTTGATCTGCGCTTGCAGAGCCTTCAGCTCCGCCTGCGAGACGAGGTTCTGCATCTGGACGTTGCGGAGTTGTTCGATATGTTCGGCGACGGCGGCTCCCAGGCGCGCCAGCACGGTGAGATCTTCGCTGAGATACCGCCGTCCCCCGTTGCGCGCGCCGAGCAGGAGGTAAGCCGCGTCGCCCCGCGAGAAGCGCATGGGCAGCACTGCCTGCGCCCACGATGGCAAGGCGAAGTGCGCCGCATCGAGCACGGCTACCGGAGCCGCGAGCGGCCGGCCGATGGTGGGGTTCTGGTCCGTCAGGTCGTAGCGCGCGGCATGCAGGAAACCGGCGATAGCGTCCGCGGCCAGGCGCAGGTAATCCCCTTCCGTGCCGGCGGCGAGCGACAGATCTTGCAATTCGCGCAGCGGCTCATCCACGTTGGAGCGCAGGAAAATGGCGCTGGTGAGCAGGCGCTGAATGCGATTGTGCATCCAGACGAACAGGGTCAACAGCAGGCCGGCGGACACGAAGATCACGCCGGCGTCGAATGGGTGTTGCAGATGTTCGGCGAGAACCCGCGACTGCAGGATGCGGATCGTCGCCAGCAGCGCGGCGGCCGCCAGGGTGGCGTTCACGATGAAGCGCAGAAATGCGTCCATCAGCAGGAATCGGTAGTCCTGCAGCAATACGAGCAGGGCCAGCGGAAGGCCCGCGTGATGCAGAGCGGCTTCTTTGGACCAGGCTAGTTGGGTGTGGGCGGCGCCATAGTGCGCGAACGAAATCGCAAACAGAAACAGGCCCATGGAGCCGGCCAGCCGCGATCCTGCCGCGCGGTTCTCCTGGCGCCATTCGAGGATTACGGAGAGGATGGTGAGAGAGGCGAAGCCGAGGGTGACCACCAAAAGCGCGGCGTAGTGCAGGCCGGGCAGGTGGCTGAGCCAGTCGGCCAGGTGGAGCGCCACGGCCACGCCGCTGAGGACGTAGCCGCCGATCCACACGGCGCGGCGCCGCGATTGCAGAGAGATGTGCAGCAGGACGGCAGGCAACAGGCTCAGGACGGAGAAGCTGAGGGCTACGATGGCGCCTGCGAGTTGGCTGCCGCGCGGACCGGCTGCCAGCGCGACCAGGGACCCGAGATTCCACAGCATGGCCAGCGCCGCCGCCACCGCCGGCAGACTGCTGCGTTCCTCGCCCGCGCTGCACCGGTTCACCAGGAAGAAGTACAACAGCATCCCGAAGATTACGGCGCCAGCGCAGTGTCCGATGGTGTTGACGAGAACGGGCTCGTGGATGCTTAGCCAATCGGGCATGGGGGAGAATCAGCCTTCAGTTCTGAGCTTACAGCTTTCAGCTTACTGCAAATCAGTTACCGAGGTAGCTCTTTACCCAGTCCACGTGGCGCTGCATGATATCCAACAGGAACTTCGGCTCCCTGGGGCCGTGCGGCGTGCGCGGGTAGACGACCATCTTGGTAGTCACACCTTGGCGCTTCAAGGCGCTGTAGAATTCATAACCCTGGGTAGTCGGCACGCGCACGTCGGCCTCGCCGTGCAGAATTAGCGTGGGGGTGGTTACGCCTTTCACGAACGCCAGGGGCGAGTGGTTATAGTAACCGTCAAAGCTGCTCGAAGGCTCACCCGAAAAGTAATCGGGCAGAAAGCCGGGTATGTCGGAGGTCCCAGTGAAGCTCCACAAGTCAGTCACCCCCGCGCCTACTACGGCCGCCTTGAACCGGTGCGTGTGAGTGACTACCCAACTGGTCATGAAACCTCCGTAACTCCAGCCCATAACTGCGAGGCGCTCCGGATCGGCCACGCCCATCGAAATCACATGATCGACGCCCGCCATCAGATCCAAGTAGTCTTTGCCGCCCCAGTCGTTCATGTTGGCAAAGCGGAAGGTGCGCCCGTAGCCGCCCGATCCGCGCGGATTCGCGCGCAGCACGGCATAGCCGCGCGCGGCGAAAGTGGCGTAGGGATACAGGCCGTAGCGTCCCAGGAAGCTGTCCTGGAAGACGCCCGTAGGTCCGCCATGAATGACTAAGACGAGCGGATACTTTTTGACGGATTCGTAGCCGACTGGGTAAGTCAACAGGCCTTCGATCTCCAAGCCGTCCGCGGCCTTCCATGCGACGCGCTTGGTTTCGCCTAGCGGCAGCTTGGGTAAGTCCAGGTTAGCGCTGCTGACGCGCTGCGGAATGCTATCGCCGACCTTCACAACGTAAGCTTCGGGCGCTTCATCCCAACTCTCGCCCGCAAAACCGAAAACCGTGCCGGTGGCGTTCAGGCGTCCGGGTTGCAGAGTGCCTTGGCGGGGCTCGTAGACGAGGGTAGGCGGGCCATCGGTGGGCATGGCGTAGACCACGTGGACGGTGCCTCTGGCTTCCGTGAATAGCAGCCGCGCCGAATCCCCGGCCCAGCCCAACAAGGCCGGCGCTTCATCGAAAGTGGGCGGAAGTTCGCGCGCCTCTCCGCTCTGGCGGGTCCGCAGCACGATGCGATCGATCCCGGCCCAGCGCGCGGGATCGGTGGAGCGCACGTAGGCGAGATAGCGTCCATCGGGCGAATATCGCGGGCTATGCTCCGAGGCGGCGGTCGCGGCGACGGGCCGCACGGCGCCACTTTGCACGGTGACTTCCGAGATGTCCGACTTAGGCCAGTCGTCTGCGCCGGGCGTGGGCGTGTGGGCGAAGGCTATGACGGCGGAATCGGGCGACCAATCGAATTCCTGCACGTGGTAGTCCGGCGTGTTCGTCAGACGGCGCGGCGTGCGCTTTTCCTGGCTGTCCGCCTCGGCTGCGATGACCCACAGACTATGGTTCCTGGGGTTTTCGTCGACCACCCGGAAATCGCGCTTCTCCTTCTTGGCTTGTTCCTCGTCGGGGCGCGCCTCCATGCCTGCGAATGCGATCCACTTGCCGTCCGGCGAGACGTGGAACGCGCCTATCTCGCCCTTCCAATCGGTGAGCATCTCGGCCTCGCCGCCATCCACCGGGATGCGAAAGAGGTTGGGCTTGCCGTTGCGCTCGGACGAGAAGTACACATAGCGGCCATCGGGCGAAAACTCCGGCGCGGAGGCGCTCTTCTCGCCGCGCGTTAATTGCGCGCGATGCGAGCCGTCGGCCGCGGCCAGGAAGATCTGGGTATCCACTTCGCTCTTTTCCGTCTCGATGACGGCATGGCTTTGGGTGTAGGCCACCAGTTTACCGTCGGGGGAAGGCGTCACGTCGCCCACGGGCTGCACCTGCATCGAGATTTCCGGGGTCCATCCCGTGGGGCCGGCCGGCGTCTGTGCACAGGCCACAACTGCCAGCAGAATGGGAACCAGCCTGACAGAGATGGCTTTCATGGCATCGTCCTTTGCAGTGCGTCCAGTATCCTGCCGACATTCTCCTCGGTGGATGAGTAGCCCATCAAACCGATCCGGAAGACTTTGCCGGCCAGTTGTCCGAAGCCGCCGGCGATCTCGATGCCGTATTCGCTCAGCAGCCGCTGGCGCACCTGGCCGTCATCCACACCCTTCGGCACGCATGGCGTGTTGAGGGTCCAGAGCCGGTGCCCGGCGGGGACGTGCATGCGCAGCCCCATGGCTTCCACGCCCGCGACGAATGCCTCATGATTGCGGCGATGGCGCTCCCAACGGTTCTCGATGCCCTCTTCGCGGACGATCGCCAGGGCCTCGCGCAGCGCGTAAAACATGGTCGCCGACGCGGTGTGGTGATATTTGCGGCCGCAGAAGTAGCTTTCGAGCAGCCGCAGATCCATGTAGAACGAATCCACCGGCGCGGTGCGTTTGCGGAGGCGCTCCTCCCCC
>DATKFU010000329.1:0-14201 GCA_035511215.1 Bryobacteraceae bacterium
GCAAATTGCGAATGGCCGCCGATGAACGCCGATGAACGCCGATAAGACATTCCATTGGTTTACTCCAGGGCGTTTAGGGCTGCCTTGTTCTTGGCTAGTTGCGATTTGTATTCGGCTAGCTTGGCTCGCATGTTGGCTACCACTTGCTCTGGCTTGCGGCTTAAAGAAGATTCGTCGGAGAGTTGGTTTTCCAGGCTTGCGATATTCTTCGAGAGCTGGTCGTTTTCCTTTTCGAGGCGGCGGCGCTGCGCTTCCATTTGCGTCTTGGGGACGTGCAGCACCAGGTCGAACTGGGAAGTAGAGCGACTGGCGGCGCCGGCCAGTGGCGGGTCGGGGCTGAACTCCAGCGAGACGCCGGAGAGGCGGCGCATGGCATCGGCGTGACGCCGTGCGATTTCGAGCGCATCGCCGCGCGCGTGGAGGGTGCCCTGCAGCTGCAGCTTGGGATCGAGCTTCATCTCCGTGCGCAAGGTACGGGCCAGCGTGACGACTTCCTGCAAGATGCCGATTTCGCGCTCGGCGGCGAAGTCGGTGTGCTGCTCTCCATATTGCGGATACTCCGCCAGCGCGATGGACACGGGGCGCGTGGGACGGCCGTTCGAGAGCCGCTGCCAGAGCTCTTCGGTGAGGAACGGCATGGCCGGGTGCAGCAGGCGCAGAGCGGTTTCGAAGGCGGCCAGCACGTTGCGCCAGTCGGCATTGATGCCGGCGTTTTCCTGGAAGCTGGGCTTCTTCAGCTCGAGATACCAATCGCAGAATTCGTGCCAGAAGAAGTGCCAGAGCAACTGCGCGGCTTCGTGGTAGCGATACTGCTCGATGGCGTGGTTTACGTGTTCGGCGCAGGTGTTCAGGCGGCTGAAGATCCAGCGGTCTTCCACCGAGACTTCGATGCTGGGTCCAGCTTCGGGGCGGAAGGTTTCCAGGCGGTTGGGGAGCCACGGCTCCACGCCGGAGCGCTCCATATTCACAAACAGCAGGCGGGCCGCGTTCCAGATCTTGTTGGCGAAGGCGCGCGTCGATTCCATGCGGTCTTCGGAGAGCACGATGTCCGTGCCGGGCGCAGCGCCCAGCAGCAGGGCCATGCGCACGGCGTCGGTGCCGTACTTTTCGGTGACCACCAGCGGGTCGATGGTGTTGCCGCGGGTCTTGGACATTTTCTGGCGCTCGGCATCGCGCACCAGGCCGTGAATGTAGACCTGCCGGAAGGGGATGTCGCCCATGAACTCGCAGCCCATCATGACCATGCGCGCCACCCAGAAGAACAGGATGTCGAAGCCGGTGATGAGCAGCGAAGTGGGATAGAACATCTTCAAATCTTCGGTTTCGTCGGGCCAACCGAGGGTGGAGAAAGGCCAGAGCGCCGAACTGAACCAGGTGTCGAGCACGTCGGGATCCTGCACCAGTTGGGAGGAGCCGCAGCGCGTGCAACTGGTGGGCGCTTCGCGCGCCACGATAATTTCCGCGCACTCCTGGCAGTGCCAGGCCGGAATGCGATGGCCCCACCACAACTGGCGCGAGATGCACCAGTCGCGAATGTTGTACATCCACTCGAAGTAGGTCTTGGTCCAGTTCTCGGGGATGAACTGGATGCGGCCGGTTTCGACCACCGCGATGGCTTTTTCGGCCAGCGGCTTGGTGCGCACGAACCACTGCGTGGAGATGAGCGGCTCAACCACCGTGCCGCAGCGATCGCACTTGCCGATCGCAAGCGTATAAGGCTCGATCTTTTCGAGCAGGCCGAGGCGCTCGAGATCTTCCACCACACGGCGGCGGGCCTCGAAGCGGTCGAGGCCGGCATAGGGACCGGCTTCGGCGGTCATGCGGCCGCCTTCGTCGATGACCTTGATGCGCGGCAGATTGTGGCGCTTGCCGGCTTCAAAATCGTTGGTATCGTGGGCGGGAGTGACTTTGACGGCGCCGGTGCCGAATTGCGGGTCGGCAAGATCGTCGAGGATCACGGGGATCTGGCGGTTCATGAGGGGCAGATCCACGGTGCGTCCGTGCAGGTCGAAATAGCGGGGGTCTTTGGCGTTCACGGCGACGGCGGTGTCGCCCAGCATGGTCTCGGGGCGGGTGGTGGCCACGACCACGTGGGCAGCGGTGGTGCTGGAGATCGGATAGCGGATGTGCCAGAGGTGGCCCTGGGTTTCGGCGCTCTTGACTTCGAGGTCGGAGAGGGCGGTGCGGCAGCGCGGGCACCAGTTGACCATGTACTCGCCGCGGTAGATGAGGCCCTTTTCGAATAGGCGGACGAAGACTTCGCGGACGGCGCGGGAGAGGCCGGGATCGAGAGTGAAGCGCTCGCGGCTCCAGTCGCAACTGGCGCCCAGGCGGATCATCTGGCGCTTGATTTGGTCGCCATACTGCGCCTTCCACTCCCAGACGCGCTCGATGAACTTGTCGCGGCCGAGGGTGCGGCGGTCGAGCCCTTCTTCAGCCAGTTTGCGCTCGACGACCATCTGCGTGGCGATGCCGGCGTGATCGGCGCCGGGCAGCCACAGAGTATTGTCGCCGCACATGCGATGCCAGCGGATGGTGACGTCGATTTCGGTGTGCTCCAGCATGTGGCCGATGTGGAGCGAGCCGGTGACGTTGGGCGGCGGAATGACGAGCGAAAAAACGTGAGGGAGGGCTCGTTGCGAGGCGTGGAAGATGCCGGAGTCAATCCACCACTGCGCCCAGTGCGGCTCGAACCGTTGGGGCTCGTAGACCTTCTCGATTTGCATGGAGATAACTATGATATCAAGCTGCCGGGTGGGACTTCGGCTATGACGTTGGCGCTCCTGACGCCGGGACAAGGTTGAAGCGGACGGCAGCCGGGCGTTCAGGCCAGTTGGTCTGTTCTGGCGCGGTACACCCGCAAATTCACTGCCCGCGCTATCATCGCCCCCAGCCTTCCCAAGCGGATAGTTGGCAATGCTTCGAGCCGTCTTAAAGGCGTCGCCAGGGACGGGCCCCCCAGGGCAAGATCGCCTGCCCCCTGTGTTACCATCCGGTTTCAAACTGGAGCTTCCCTGTGAAGATCTACGAAGGCAAGGACATCCGGAACGTCGGCGTAGTGGGCCACGGCGATTCCGGCAAGACGACGCTCACCGCCGGGTTGCTCTTCACGGCCGGAGCCACCAGCAGGCTATTGCGGGTGGACGAAGGCAATACCATCACGGACTTCGATGAGGAGGAGGTCCAGCGCAAGGTCAGCATTTCCACTGCCATCGGGGTGGCCGAGTGGAAACGGGCCAAGATCAACATCCTCGATACGCCCGGCTACAACATCTTTATTAACGATACGCGCGCGGCGCTGGTGGCGGCCGATGCCGCGCTGGTGGTGGTGGATGGCGTGGCCGGCGTCGAGGTACAGACCGAAAAGGTCTGGAGCTACTCGAACGACTACAAGCTGCCGCGCGCGGTGGTCATCAACAAGCTCGACCGCGAGCGCTCGTCGTTCGAGCGTGCGCTGGGCAGCGTGCAGGAAGCCTTCGGCCGCACGGCCATACCGGTACAAATCCCGATCGGCGCCGAGCGCGATTTCAAGGGTGTGGTCGATCTCGTCCGCATGAAAGCCTACACCTACACGCCGGACGGTGATGGCAAGGGCAGGGAGAGCGATATTCCGGCGGATATGGCGGAGGCTGCGCAAGCCGCGCACGAGGCGCTGGTGGAACTGGTCGCGGAAGGCAACGACGCACTGTTGGAAGAGTTTTTCGAGAAAGGCACTTTGCCCGCGGAACACATCCTGGACGGCATCCGGACCGGCGCTATCGAGATGCGCCTGTTCCCGGTGCTTTGCTGCTCGGCCCTCCACAACATCGGTACGGACCTGATTTTAAACTTCGTGGTCGACAATCTGCCCGCGCCGACCGAGCGCGAAGTCGCCGCGAAAACCAACGGCGGAGAGGCCGCGCGCAAGATTTCCGATGCGGGGCCGTGCTCGGCCTTCGTGTTCAAGACCACGGCCGATCCGTTCGCCGGCCGCATCACGTATTTCAAGGTCTACTCGGGCGTGCTGAAGAACGACGCCAACCTGCACAACCAAAAGGGCACGGCGGAGCGTCTTGCGCACATCGGCGTGCCGGTGGGAAAGGCCATCACGCCGATTAATGAAGTGCATGCGGGCGATATCGGCGCGGTGGCCAAGCTGAAGGACACCCTGACGGGCGATACGCTGGCCGATAAGGGCGTGGCGTTTACTTACCCGCCAGTGCACCTTCCGGAGCCGTCGATCGCCTTCGCCATCGAGGCCAAGTCGCGCCAGGATGAGGATCGCATGGGCAACGCCGTACACCGCATCCTGGAAGAAGATCAGTCGCTACGCTTTTACAGGGATCCGCAGACCAAGGAATTCCTGCTGGGCGGCAGCGGGCAGCAGCACGTGGAAGTGGTCGCCAGCCGGTTGAAGAAACGTTACGGCGTGGAAGTAATCCTGCGAGCGCCGAAGATTCCGTATCGCGAAACCATACGGGGCCACGCCGACGTGCAGGGCCGCCACAAGAAGCAGACGGGTGGCCACGGCCAGTTTGGCGATTGCTGGATCAAGATGGAGCCTCTGGCGCGCGGCGCCAAATTCGAATTTGTCAACGAGATCTTCGGCGGCTCGATCCCCAAGAACTATATCCCAGCCGTGGAGAAGGGCATTCTGGAAGCGGCTGAGAATGGTTTCCTGGCGGGATTCCCGATGGTGGATTTCCGGGTGGTACTTTATGACGGTTCGTACCATGACGTGGATTCGTCGGAGCTGGCTTTCAAACTGGCGGCGCGCAAGGCGTTCAAAAACGCTATGCAGGAGGCCAAGCCGGTGCTGTTGGAGCCCATTATGAACGTCGAAATCCAGGCGCCGGTGGAATATGCGGGCGACCTGATGGGCGATCTGAACAGCCGCCGCGGGCGCATCGCGGGCATGGATACTAAAGGTAACACTCAGTTTATCCGGGCGCAGGCACCCATGGCGGAAATGCTAAACTACCAGAACGACCTGACGTCCATGACGCAGGGGCGCGGCGCCTTTACCATGGAGTTCAATCATTACGATTACGTTCCGGCTCTACAGGCGGATAAGATAATTGCGGCGGCCAAGGCAGCCAAGACCGGAGAAGAGGAAGAAGAGGAGTAGAATAGGAGATGGGGCTGAAGTATACCGTTTCCAGCTCCGTGTCGTTCGGACACACGTCTAGGTTCAGAATACCCGGTTGACCTTGACCGGGCAATGCGCTAGATTCTAGTTTCATTTCGGCTACAACTTCCGCTAGCAGCAGGTAAAGCCGTTCGAATCTGTGCGAAGGGATTGTTTAGTGACCGGTCGAACCAAGTTTTTCGTGTATATTTTCGCGTCCTCCGTAATCCTGTGCAGTTCAGGTTGCAGCTTTAATCAGCAAGCCAAGTTCCAAACAGCCTTCCTGCCCTCGACGCCAGCCCCAGCGGCTTCCGAGGAATCCGCCGACCCGCCGGCGCTGGAGCCGAACCCGTATCTGCACGATGCGCCCGCTATTTTAGTGCAGAAGCTGCCTATTGCTCCCTCCGAGGGAGATCTGCTGATGCAGCGCGCCGATCAAGCGTTCTTGCGAGGCAAGAAGGCCTACCAGGCGAACTCTGTCGAACAGGCGCGTCGAGAATTCGACACTGCCATCGACCTGATGCTGGAGGCTTCCGACAACAGTCTCTCGGACCGGCAGGCGTTTGAAGCGCGGATGGACGAGATGGTGGATGCAGTCCATCGGTACGATCTGGCGGGGCTGGGCGCGAGAGCGGATGTAGACCAGGCACGCTTCGAAAAAGCTCCTCTCGAAGACCTCCTGCAGATGACCTTTCCGGTGGATCCGAAGCTGAAGGACAAAGTTAAAGAGCAGGTGCAGGCAACGGCTTCGCAGCTTCCGCTCTCGGTGAACGACGCCGTGGCGGGCTACATCAACTATTTCTCCGGACGCGGGCGAAGGACGCTGATCGCCGGGCTGGAGCGCGCCGGCCGCTATCGCCCGCTGATCGCGCGCATCCTCCAGGAAGAGGGTATTCCGCAGGAGCTGATCCACCTGGCGCAGGCGGAATCCGGATTCTTCCCGCGCGCCATCTCAAGCAAATCTGCAGGCGGCATGTGGCAGTTTGTGGTTTGGCGCGGCCAACAGTACGGGCTGATGCGCACGGCATATACGGACGACCGCTTCGATCCCGAGAAGGCCACGCGCGCGTCCGCCAGGCATCTGCACGATCTGTACAACATGTTCGGCGATTGGTACCTGGCGATGGCCGCCTATAATTGCGGCCCGGTGGCCGTAGCTCGCGCGGTGGAGCGCACCGGATACGCGGATTTCTGGGAACTGCGCGACCGCCACGCCCTGCCGGAACAAACCACCAACTACGTGCCAATCATTCTGGCCATGACGATCATGACGAAGAACGCGGCGCAGTACGGGTTGGAAGGCGTGGTTCCGGAGGCGCCGCTCGAATACGACACCATTGAGGTGAATGCGCCGACGCATCTGGGGCTGGTGGCGGATTTGACAGACGCGCCGATGCCGGAGCTGCAGGATCTGAATCCCGCGCTGCTAAAGGGCGTAGTCCCGGCGGGTTACGTGCTGCATGTGCCTAAGGGAACAGGCGGTACGCTCTCAGCGTCCCTGCAAATGATCCCGGTTGAGCGGCGCGCGTCGTGGCGGATGCATAAAGTGGCGAACGGCGAGACGCTGGCGTCCATCGCCAGGCGCTACGGCATGCAGGGCGGGAGCATTGCCGCGGCCAACGGGCTAAAGCAGGCGTCGCCTGCGGCCGGCGAGCGGTTGCTGATTCCCGCGGCGTATCGGGAGGCGGCGGGGCCGAAGCACGCGGCGGTTGGGAAGCGGGCGGTGAAAGTGCAGCGAAAGCGGCAGCCGGCTGTTACGCACACGGCTGCCAATCGGGCGGCGCGCGTGGCGCGCAGCGCGGGCGAATAGTCGAGCTTACGGCGCTACACGCGAGTCTGATTGGAGTAACGCGGCTCGTCTGTTGGCCTAGAATTTCCCCTGCTGGTTCACGATCCCTTTGCGAATCCCCACGGTTCGACGAACCTGGGTGGAAAGCGCTGAGCGCCGAAGACCTTGTCCCCAAGAGGCGGACATACGCTCCAGTGCTCGCCCCACTTGGCCGGAGCGGGCAATGCGTAGCTTCATCCGCGCGTGCCGGTCTTCTCACCCTGAGCAGCCAGCCTCTTAATTAAGCCCGCGTTTGTGAACGTCTTTGGCGAGCCCGTGGACGGTGTCAGCGTCGTACTCAACCTACTCGCCCTGCTCGATTTCCGCTTCGGCAGCTTCAATCCGCCCGGCGCGCACGAACAGCCTCTCGATGAGGATCTTCCTCTTTGTCCTCTTCAATGAGGCGCCGTGACGGCCGCTGCGACAAGCGCGTCCGGGCTCTCGTACTCGCCGCGTTTGACCCTCGCGTTGACAAGCTTCCCCACCTCACGGCTCAGAATGATGGTCATTTTCGGCCTCCGCTGCCGGATGTGCTGCCGCGCCGTACTGCTCGAAGAAGTGCGCGATGGTCATGATGCCCTTGTAGTAATTGTCCAGCTTGTACTTCTCATTCGGCGAATGCAGGCCGTCGTCCGGCAGCCCGAAGCCCATCAACACCGTGGGGATGCCCAGATGCGTGGCGAAGTCGCCCACGATGGGAATCGACCCGCCCGAGCGGATGAAAACGGTCTTCTTGCCCAGGATGTCGGCGAAGGCTTTGGCGGCCACCTTGATGGCGGGATGGTCCGGATTCACCGACAGCCCGGGCCCGGCGCTCAAGATGCGCACTTCGAAATGAATTCCCTTGGGCGTGTTCTTCTGCACGAACTCGCGAAACGCCGCGATCACCTTGTCCGGATCCTGCTTGGGCACCAAGCGGATGCTCACCTTCGCGGTGGCCTTGGCGGGGATCACGGTCTTGGCGCCGGCGGCGGTGAATCCGCCTGCGATACCGTGGACTTCGAAGGTGGGACGCGCCCACACGCGCTCGAGCACGGAAGGCTTGCGCTCGCCGGTCAGTTCGCTCGATCCGACTTCTTTCAGCCGGAACTCCTCTTCGCTGAACGGCAGCCGCTTCCAGCTTCGCTTCTCGGCGGGTGCGGGCGCTTCCACATCGTCGTAGATACCTGGCACCTGGATCACGCCGTTGGCGTTCTTCACTTTGGAAAGCAGTTCCACCAGGCCGAAGATGGGATTCGGCGCGGCGCCGCCGTACAAGCCGGAGTGCAAATCGCGCGCCGGACCGCTGGATTCCACTTCCATGTAGACCAGTCCGCGCAGTCCGATGCACAGCGTAGGAATGCCCTCGGCGAAAAGCTCCGTATCGGAAACCAGCGCGACATCCGCTTTCAGCTTCTCGGGATTCTCGGCCACGTACTTGGCAATGGATTCGCCGCCCACCTCCTCTTCGCCTTCCACCAGAAACTTCACGTTGATGGGCAGTACGCCGTTCTCTGCCCGCAGCGCTTCGATGGCTTTCACGTGCATATACATCTGGCCTTTGTCGTCCGCCGTGCCGCGCCCGTAGATGTTGCCGTCGCGCACGGTGGGCTCGAAAGGCGGACTGCTCCATTCTTCCAGTGGATCGGCCGGCTGCACGTCGTAGTGGCCGTAGCACAACACCGTGGGCTTGCCGGGCGCGTGCATCCAATCCGCGTAGACCAGCGGATGCTTGGCGGTGGGGACGATCTCGACATTTTCCATGCCCACGTGGCGCAGGCTGTCGGCGACGAATTGCGCGGCGCGGTCGATATCGGCGCGGTGTTCGGGCAGCGTGCTGATGCTGGGAATGCGGAGGAACTCTTTCAGTTCTTCAAGAAGACGGTCGTGATTTTGTTCGACAAATGCATCTGTGGTTTTAGACATAGGTTTTTCCGGTATGAGACTCCATTATAAGCGCGAAGTACTATAGAGGGATCATGTTCATGCGCACTGCGATCCCGATTCCGTTTTTGCTGCTGTTGGCTACGGCCGCCCGAGGACAGGAATACGACATAGTCCTGGCGCACGGCCGCGTGCTGGACCCCGCGTCGGGCCTGGATGCCATGCGATACGTGGGAATCCGCGGTGCGAAGATCGGCGCGATTTCCGAAACGCCTCTGGCGGGCCGCACAGTGGTGGACGCCTCCGGACTAGTGGTCGCTCCGGGTTTTATCGACCTGCATTCGCATGGGCAGACCCCCGAAAACTACCGTTTCAAAGCAAGGGACGGCGTGACCACCGCGCTCGAGATGGAGGTAGGCGTTTCGCCGGTCCCGGAATGGTATCGCGCCCGCGAAGGCCAGGCGCTGGTGAACTTCGGCGCCACCTCAGGGCACCTCCCGGCGCGCATGCATGTGATGCACGACAGCGGCAAGCTGCTGCCGAGGGATGCCGCGAAACGCGCCGCCACACCCGAGGAAATCCGCCAGACTTATGACCTGGTGGGCCGCGGACTGGACGACGGTGCGCTGGGCATCGGCATGGGCATCGCTTATGTGCCGCTGGCAACCCGAGCGGAGATCCTGGAACTGTTCGGCCTGGCGGCGCAGCGCAAGACGGCGGTCTACGTTCACATGCGGAACGGAGGGCCGGTGGAGCCGGGCGTGATCGATGCGCTGCAGGAGGTAATCGCCGATGCGGCCGCCACGGGCGCGTCCGTCCACGTGGTGCACATCACCAGTATGGGCTTGCGCGAAACGGCGCTGTGCCTACAGATGATTCGCGGCGCACGGCGCAGCGGATTGGATGTGACTACGGAGATGTATCCGTACACAGCGGGCATGACCGACATCAGTTCGGCGGTCTTCGATGAAGGTTGGCAGGCGAAACAGGGCGGCATCGGCTTCGGCGATTTGCAATGGGCGCTGACGGGCGAGCGGCTCACAGCCGAGTCTTTCGCGCGCTACCGGCAGTTGGGCGGCATGGTGGCTATACATTCGATTCCGGAGGAGGTGGTGCGGCTGGCGATCGCCGATCCGTTGACTATGATTGCGAGCGACGGAATTCTGGATCAGGGAAAAGGGCATCCGCGGGCGGCGGGAACGTACGCGCGCGTACTGGGCCGCTATGTGCGCGAGTTGAACGCGCTCACGCTGATGGACGCGGTGCGCAAGATGACGGCGATGCCGGCGGATCGGCTGGGCATCCGGAGCAAGGGCCGCATCGCAGTGGGTGCGGACGCGGATATCGCGGTTTTCGATCCGGCGCGGGTAATCGATCGGGCGACTTTCGAGAATCCGGCGCAGTATTCGGAAGGGATTCAGTATGTGCTGGTGAACGGAACCTTGGTGGTGAAGGCCGGGGAGTTGGTGGAGGGCGTGGCGCCGGGGCTGGCGGTGCGGCGGTAAGGACAGCGGCGCCCGATAAGTGCGCCTGGAGGTAGAATGACGGTTGATGACACACAAGGTCAGTGTCGTAATCGAACAGGACGAGTATGGATGTTACGCTTGGTGCCCGGAACTGAAGGGATGCCAATCGCAAGGAAAAACGGTCGAGGAAACTCTTGCCAATATTCGCGAGGCAATCGAACTCTTCCTGGAGACGTTGACCGACGACGAGCGCTCGGCTGCGTTGAGCCGGGAGATTCTGACCACCGCAGTAGAAGTTCATGCCTAAAGTGCCCCGCCTGAGCGCCGCGGATGCAGAAGCGATGCTCTTGAAGGCGGGTTTCAACTGGTTGCGGTCCAGGGGCAGTCATCGATCTATTCAAAGGGCGGCCGCCGGGTCGTTGTTCCGTTTCATGCCAATGCGACGCTGCACCGAAGATCGTCAAACACGTACTCGACGCCATCGATGATGTCGCTGGTTAAGTGCTTTTGGGGCGGGAACTTCCTGAAGTAATGTGGAGGGGCAGGCCTCGGCGGGACTGACCGAAGCCTGCCCTCCCAGATTTACTGCGCCTGCAAGGTGCCGGCGGCGAACACGGAAGTCCAGTTTCCACCGGCATTCCGCATCAGTTTGAACGCCATGGCTTCGCCCGGTTTGGCCGATTGCATGATGTTGCGCACGTCGGCGGCCGTGGCTACGTGGTGGCGGTTGATCTCGACGAGCACATCGCCCTTCTGCAGGCCGATGTCTTCGGCGAAGGAGCCGGGCTCCACGCTGGCGATCACAACACCGCCAGCCTTGAGGCCCAGTTGTTCGCGGTCGGAGTCAGTCAGGTTCTGGACGTTGACCCCCAGACGCGCATGCGTGGTCTCGCCTTCCCCGCCTTCGGCAGACTCCTTGCCTCCGGAAGCGTTGTCGGCTACGATCTCGGCACGGTCCCCGATCTTCACGGATACTTCGATCGGCTTCCCGTCGCGGAGGACTTTCAGTTCGACCTTATCGCCGGGCTGCGCGGCCGAAATGGTCTGAACAAGCTGGTCGCCGTCCTTCACGCTTTGGCCGTTGATCCCGACGATGATGTCGGATGCCTGCATGCCAGCCTTGCCAGCCGGTCCGCCGGGCGTCACTTGCTGCACGAATACGCCGCTCGTCGCACCGTAAGCTTTGAGCAGCGAGGCGTTCTCCTCGCGGGCGAACTGGATGCCGATTGCGCCGCGGGAGACTTTGCCGCTCTTGATGATCTGGTTGTACGAGTTCACGGCCAGATTGATAGGCAGCGCGAAGCCGATGCCTTCGAAATTGCCGCTACCGCTGACGATCATGGTGTTGATGCCGATCACTTCGCCGTTAATGTTGAGCAGCGGGCCTCCGCTGTTGCCGCGGTTGATGGCGGCATCGGTCTGGAGGAAGCGCTGCAGTTGGTGGTCGCGCTCGCCGAGGTCGCGCCCTTTGGCGCTGATGATGCCGGCGGTCATGGTCTGGTCAAGCCCGAACGGAGATCCGATGGCGACGGCCCAGTCGCCGACTTCGATGGCGTCGGAGTTGCCGATGTGGACCGGCGTGAGCTGCTTGCCGGCGTCGATCTTCAGGACGGCCAAGTCCAGCTCCGGGTCGGTCCCGATCAGCTTAGCCGGGTACTGAGTTTTGTCGCCGGGCAGCGTCACTTGAATGCGGATGGCGTTCTCGACCACGTGGTTGTTCGTCAGAATGTAGCCGTTGTGGTCCACGACAAAGCCAGAGCCCAAGCCCTGTGCGCGGCGCGGATGCTGCGGCATGTTGGGGACCATATCGCCAAACGGGTTCATGCCGCCAAACGGATTGTCACCGTTGGATGGCTGCCCGTTGAACATGAACTGGGTGTTTGCGCGTTTTTCCTGGATCGTGCTGAGAATCTGTACGACGGAAGGCTCGGATTCCTTGGCGATCTTGGTGAACGAGTTGGATAGTTGAACCGGACTGGGAATGGTCAGCGCGGCGGGGGTGGCGCCCGCCGCACTGGCAATCCCGGTGCGGCTCAGCAGGTTTGCGGTTAATAGCCCCGCGCAGCCGAGTAGGAGCGCAAGGGTAACGTGGCTTCTGTTTAGCTTCATCTTATTGTCCTTAGTTTGAGAGAATCTGTTGCTTAAATACCGTTCAAGACTGCGTGCGGCGGCGGTTCGAAGAACACCACCGCGATCACGAAGTAACTTCGGGGCGCTTCCACCTGCCATGCGCGCACCAGCACGACGGAAGAATCTGTCAGGGCAGGCGGAGCCGGCAGTTCGATTTGAGGCCTGCGGCTGGCAAGCAGACGCGGCCGGGGCGAAACAAATTTCTTAGGCGCGAATGAGATAGCGGGCGCCGCAGGCGCGCTCAGTTGCGCGATCGCCATGGTGGCCAAGGGAATCTCCTGCACGCCAACCGGCGGTGTGGTCCTGGCGGCCAGGATCAATGCCGCACTCGCCAGAGCGCATGCCGCCATCCAGCCGGAACGCGAAAAGCGCGGCGTGGCGTTTCGATCTGGCTGCAGCAGGGCTTCCACGCGGGCCCTGAGCTGCCATCGCGTTCTGGTGGTCGCGCCCGGCGCCATTTGCGGGGCGCGTGCGCGGCGGGTCAATTCATGCAAATGCGTGAGGCATGCGGCATACGGGCGGGCCTCGCCGGTGGCCGAAACCACCCAATCGTCGCAGGCCATTTCACGCTCGATCTTCATGCGGCGCCCGATCCAATAAATTGCAGGATTGAAGAAGAGCACGGCGTGCGCAACGGCGTGGGCGAGTTGCGTCCAATCGTCCCAGCGGCGCAGATGAGCCATTTCGTGGCAGAGCACCTGCTCGAATTCCTCAGGAGAGAGCTTATCGGCTACGGATTGCGGGAATACGATGGCGCGGCGAACAAAACCAGCCGCCATCGGCACCCGGGCTTCAGCCGAGGCGAGTACCCGGATGTTGCCGCGCTGGCCCAGCAGGGTGGCCCGGCGCTTCAGACCGAGGATGTGGACCAGGCTCCAGGCGATGCGCGCCAGCAGGATGGCGGCGATGGCCAGCCAGGCCAGCACAGCGTAGACCGGCCACTGCGCCGTAACCGGCACGATCCACGGCTCGGTAGGCAGCGCGGCGGCAATGGCAGCCGACGCCGGCGCCGGCCTGGGAATCAGAAGAAGGGCGGGCGTCACCACGGCCAACAGGAGCGCGATGAGCCAGATCGCGTGACGCGTGGTGGCATTGGATCGCGGCAGCAGGCGGACCATACCCGCAGCCAGAGCGGCCAACAGCATTGCCAGCCAGAGGCTGTTCAGCGCGCTCGATACCGCCGTAGCTGCCGCCACATTCGCCAATTCAAGCCAGTTCATTGCGCACCCCCCGCTTCACTTGACGTCTCGCCCGAGATCAGCCGTTTCAGCCGTTTCAGCTCGCTTTCATCCAACTGCTCGTCTTCCAAGACGTTTAAAATAAGTAGCTCAGGAGAATCCTGGAAGAATCGTTTTAGCAGGTTACGAACCGCCTTGCGGCTGGCCTCACCGCGTTCGACCACAGGATGATAGACGAACGCGCGGCCTTCTTTGGTATGCCGAACATACCCTTTTCGCTCCAGGATGCGAAGCGTGGTGAGGACCGTATTGTAGGCTACAACCGAGTTGGACAGCGCGCCAACCACATCGGTCACCACGGCGGAACCCTTTAGCCAAAGGATTTCCATGATGGGGAGTTCGGCTTCGGTGAGTGTGGGCGATTGTTTCCGGGCCATGGGCGATTCTCTTAATGAATTAAGAATTGCTCTAGTTCAGTTGTACACCGAACTGGGACAGGCTGTCAACTAATTTTTTAAGAATTGAGCGGACGCGGTTAAATGTCTCCTGGAGTTGGATTTCTGTGCTATCGTGGAGTAGGAGAGTATGGAGGTAAGGAGGAAGGGATGTCGACGAGCGCGGTAAGGATG